>JAILHZ010000126.1 GCA_024695545.1 Clostridiales bacterium | reverse complement strand
AAGAATGCCCGTGAAGCGGCACGTCAGAGTACGGGAACCCAGGAGAAGTTTGTCGCTCTTGACATCGGCCCCTTAGGTAAACTCCTGAAGCCTTACGGTGATTATGAATTTGAAGATGCGGTCGCGATGTACAGTAAAACCGTCCGCTATGGTGTGGCGGCAGGTGTCGATCTCGTCTTCATCGAGACCATGAATGACAGCTACGATACGAAGGCTGCACTTCTTGCGGTAAAGGAGAATACGGATCTTCCGGTATTCGTTTCCAATGCGTACGGATCCGACGGAAAACTTATGACTGGTGCCTCTCCGGCGGCGATGGTCGCGATGCTTGAGGGTATGCACGCAGATGCGATCGGTGCGAACTGCTCCCTTGGTCCGGATCAGCTTGTCGGGGTTATGGAAGAGTACCTCGAGTACGCATCTGTTCCCGTGCTTCTTAAGCCGAACGCCGGTCTTCCGAGATCCGAGAACGGTAAGACTGTTTACGATGTATTCCCGCCGGAGTTTGCCGAGTCGGTCGGAAAACTCCTCGAAAAGGGTGTCCGTATCGCCGGAGGATGCTGCGGTACGACGCCGGATTATATCCGTGCCGTGGTGGAGAAATCGAAGTCCATTACACCGGTTCCGGTTACGGAAAAAGCACTGTCCCTTGTATCTTCGTATACACAGGCCGTCAAGTTCGGCGGAAGCCCGATCCTGATCGGCGAGCGTATCAATCCTACAGGTAAGAAACGTTTCCAGCAGGCGCTTCGTGAAAACGATATCGACTATATCCTCGGAGAAGCCTTAAAACAGCAGGACGCGGGAGTACAGCTTCTCGACGTCAACGTCGGTCTTCCGGAGATCGATGAGCCGGCTTTCCTGCTTCGTGCAGTAAGAGAACTTCAGGCTGTTACGGATCTTCCGCTGCAGCTCGATACCACGGACCCGGTGGCGATGGAAGCCGGTCTTCGTGCGTATAACGGTAAGGCGATGGTCAACTCCGTCAACGGTAAGGAAGAAGTCATGAGTGTGATCTTCCCGCTCGTTGCGAAGTATGGCGGATTCGTCGTTGCGCTGACTCTTGATGAGAATGGTATTCCGGATACAGCTGACGAGCGTGTCGCGATCGCCGAGAAGATCATTAAGAGAGCCGCGGACTACGGTATCGATAAGAAGGATCTTATCTTCGACCCGCTCGCGATGACGATCTCCGCAGACACGACCGCGGCGCTCGCCACGATGCAGTCGGTACACCGTATCCGTCATGAACTGAAAGTAAATACCTCCCTGGGTATCTCGAATGTTTCCTTCGGACTTCCGAACAGAAACATCATCACATCGACATTCTTCGCGCTGTGCCTGCAGGACGGGCTTTCGGCGGCGATCATGAATCCGTATTCGCAGGAGATGATGAATGTCTACTATGCGTTCCGTGCCCTTCACAACATGGACGAGAACTGCATGGACTACATTACATATGCTCAGAATCTTCCGGCTCCTGCGGCGGCGCCGGCAGCAGGCGCGGCGCCTTCCACAGAAAAATCTTCCCCGTCGGAAAGTTCCGGTGAAGGCCCTTCTTCGGAACTGCAGAAGGCGATCGTCCGCGGACTGAAAGAGAAGACAGGTACGCTTACGAAAGCGATGCTCGCTGAGAAGAAACCTCTCGAGATCATCCAGTCGGAAGTTATCCCGGCACTTAATATTGTGGGTGCGGATTTTGAAAAGAAGAAGGTTTATCTTCCGCAGCTCCTTATGGCTGCAGAAGCCGCGAAGAGTGCTTTTGAAGAAGTAAAAGTAGCGATGGCATCCGATGGCGGAGACGGCGGATCGTCCCGCTGCCCGTTTGTTATCGCGACCGTACACGGCGATATCCACGACATCGGAAAGAATATCGTTAAACTCATTTTGGAGAACTACGGATTTGCCGTAAGTGATCTCGGAAAAGACGTGCCGGAGCAGACAGTTGTTGATGAGGTCATCAGGCTTCACGCTCCGATCGTTGGACTTTCGGCACTTATGACCACCACCGTTCCCGCGATGGAAGCGACCATCAAGCTCTTGAGAGAGCAGGCTCCGTGGGCGAAGGTCTGCGTCGGCGGTGCGGTGCTGACACAGGAATATGCGGACGCCATCGGCGCGGACAGGTACTGCCGGGACGCGATGGAGACCGTTAGATACGCAGAAGAGATCGATGAGGCATTAAAGAAGTAAACTTGCCTTGGAGGATGAGGAAAGATGCATTACAGTGTTCTGGTCGTAGATGATGAACTCGAACTGTCCGAGTATACGGCGAAGTATTTCAATATGTCCGGAGTGACGGCGACCTATGTTACTGACAAGCAGACGGCGCTCGATTTCTTCAAAGATAATACATGCTCCCTCGTGCTTCTTGATATCAACCTCGGCGAGGATTCCGGCTTCGAACTGTGTCAGGAGATCCGTAAAGATATGAACGTACCGATCTTTTTCATCAGCGCCCGGCAGGCGGAAGACGATATGCTACTTGCGCTTTCCATCGGCGGAGATGACTATATCTGTAAGCCTTATTCTCTTGGCGTTCTGCTTGCCAAGGTCAAGGCCGCGCTGAAACGTTATGAAGAAGCTTCCGGAACACCCTCAGATGACGGGAAGAACAACGGTGCCACTAATAAAGAGCAGGACGGCCGTCTGGTGAAACTCGGAAAAGTAACCATAGATCTTTCAAAAGCAATCGTCATCAAAGATGGGGAGAAGATCCCCCTGAAAGCTATGGAATTCCGGCTTTTAGTCTATATGCTCAACAACAGGAACCGTATCATCAAAAAGGAAGAATTCTTCGAGAAGATCTGGGAAACTGAGTTTGTCGGCGACGTGACGCTCAATGTCCATATCCGGCATCTGCGTGAAAAGATCGAAGAAGATCCGGGCAATCCGGCCTTCATTAAGACTGTATGGGGGACCGGTTTTATTCTGGAGGATACACCGTGAAGAAACATTCCTTCCTGATCTATGCTGTTTTCTTTCTTCTGCTGATTGTCCTGGCAAGCCTATATCTCGGCAATCTCGGGTCGCGTGAAGTTACTTCCTATCCGACACAGATCAACCGTCTCACGATTGCACTCGGAAATAACTGGGATGAGGTATCGGGAAGAAAAAAAGCCCTGGTCGAGTCTGACCAGACTTTCGATTATGCGATCATCGACAATGAAGGAAATCTTCTTCAGTACACCCGCGAAGGCATTTCCACCTCTGTCTCTTCCGCAACGACTCACTATGACGTGATCCGCGACGTGGTCACTGAAGACGGAACAATCCTCGGCAAGATCATCGTTCACAACACTTATCACGAACATCAGGTCAGAAGAAACCGCATCATGGCGGGGATCGTCGGCGGTGTGCTCCTTCTGATGCTTGGCGTGACCGCACTGTATTTCTTCTATCTGAAGAAGCGTGTTGTTGATCCGTTCAATGAGATGAAGGGCTTTGCTTCGAAGGTAGCATCCGGCAATCTCGATGTTCCGATGAAGATGGATAAAGGAAATGTTTTCGGTGCTTTTACCGAGGCATTCGACATCATGCGCGATGAACTCCGCGCCAGTAAGATGAGAGAGGCTGAAGCCGTGAAGGCTCGAAAAGAACTCGTCGCGCAGCTTTCACATGACATCAAGACACCGGTCACCTCCATCAAAGCGATGACGGATGTTATGCAACTGACCGCGAAGTCCGAAGAAGAGAAGACGACGCTTCAGAGCATCAATGCTAAAGCTGACCAGATCGACAGCCTGGTGTCGAATCTCTTCCACGCCACGCTCGAAGAACTCGAGCATCTTGAGGTCAACGAAGAAGAAGCGACATCCCGGGAGATCGCCGGTTTTATCTCCGATGCGGACTATCTGAAAAAAGTGAAAGAAGTGAATATCGTGGATGCAGTCGTCCGCGCCGACCGCCTGCGCTTAAATCAGGTCATCGGCAATATCTTTGCTAATTCCTATAAATATGCGAACACGGAAATGACCGTCGAAAGCAGAATCGAGAAGAGTGTCGACGGCAAGAACTTCCTCGTTATCGGGATCGGAGATCAGGGCGGCGGTGTCGCGGAAGAAGAGATCGAGACGATCTTCGGTAAATTCCGCCGCGGCAAAAATGCCGAAGGAAAAGACGGCGCCGGTTTAGGCCTTTACATCTCCCGCTACCTTATGGAGAAGATGGGCGGCGAGATCACCGCTGCCAATAAGAACGGCGGCCTCTGCGTCATACTGCGCCTCCTGCTTCTTTGAACTTTAAACTTTATTTAAGGTCAGAACGTTATCCTTATCATCGATGATAAATGTCACGTGGAGGGAGTTCGTTATGGACCATAAACGAAGGAAAAAGAGAGTAAGAATATCTAAGATCATAAAGATCGTTGTTGCACTTGTGCTGGTGGGGGGCATCCTCGCCGGAGTGACGATCTATCTGAAGAACCGGGTCAAGGACAAGTATGCGCAGGATACGGACAATGGAATCAAGTCTGTTTCTGTCGAGAGCGGTTCGATCAGTACAACGGTTTACGGTACGGGAAGACTTTCCGATGATGATACGAATACACAGTCGATCCCGGATGGAGTAGAGCTTTCCGAGGTTACTGTCGAGGCCGGCGATACGGTTAAGGCAGGGGATAAGATCGCAGTCGTGGATCTGTCTTCCATTAAATCGGCAATGTCCGAGACTCAGGCGGATATCGATGAACTCGATGGACAACTCGAGGAAGTAGCAAAAGAGGAAATCGATGATGAGATCACATCTTCTGTTCCCGGACGGGTCAAGAAGATCTATGCGACAGAAGGCGATGATGTCTCCTCCGTGATGATCGCCAATGATGCACTGATGCTCCTTTCCCTTGACGGATATATGGCACTGGATATCTCCGGAACGGATCTTGCTGTCGGAGATGATGTCGTGATTCAGACATCCGATGAGAAGACTTACGACGGACAGGTCGAATCGAAGTCCGGGGATACTGTGACGATCATTCTTACTGACGATGGACCTGCGTTTGAAGACGAGGTGTCCGTTATTAAGAAGACAGAAAACGAAGACGGAACAGAAAGTGAAACGAAGATCGGTTCCGGAGAGCTTTATATCCATGACCCTCTCTCTATCGTGGGATATGCCGGAACAGTCAAGGAGATCCCGGTTTCCGAGAATGATCAAGTAAAAGCGGATAAGAAACTTATTGGACTGGAAAACACTTCTTATACAGCAAATTATGAGAGCCTCCTTTCTTCCCGAAAAGAACTGGAAGAGAAGCTTCTGACACTCGTTGATCTTTATCGGAGCGGTGAGATCGTCTCTGAATATGAAGGCGTAGTTCAGACGGTTCCTGCAACCCAAGATGACACATCGGGAAATTCTTCCACGGAGTTTGTCGTCCGTCCGGACATGACGATGTCCGTGTCCGTCAGCGTCGATGAGACTGATATCCTCTCACTTTCCGTCGGACAGAAAGTAGACGTTTCCGTAACGTCCATCAGTGAAGAATCCTTTACCGGAACCATTACGGAGATCGACAAAACAGGTGAGAACTCCAATGGTGTAACCACCTATACCGCGAAAGTCCAGATCGATAAGGTCGAGGGCATGCTTTCCGGCATGAGTGCCTCTGCCAGTATCACGATCGAGAGTGTCGATGATGCTCTGATCATCCCGGTCGAAGCTCTGAAGCAGACTTCCTCAACTGCATATGTATACACTTCCTATGACGAAGAGACCAAGTCTCTCAGTGGAATGACTGAGGTTGAGATCGGCCTTTCCAACAGCAGTTATGTCGAGATCAAGAGCGGCCTTAAGGAAGGCGATGTAGTGTACTACCAGGAGAAAACGACGAATAACTTCGGCAACTTCCCGGGCGGAAACTCCGGCAGCGGATCCTTCCCCGGTAACGGCGGCGGTTCTGGTTCTTCTAAAAGCCGCTCCGGCAGCAAGAGGGGGGACAGCTGATGTCTAAGAAAGAAACGATGATCTGTCTGAAGGGCGTATGCAAGAACTATCAGATCGGACGCGAAGTGATCCATGCGCTGGATGAAGCGACACTGGAAGTATCCGAAGGTGAGTTCGTCAGCATCATCGGCCCTTCCGGAAGCGGAAAGTCTACGCTCATGAATATCATCGGCTGCCTCGATGTAGCAGATTCCGGCGAGTATATCCTGGACGGGATCCCGATTGAGGACTATACCGAGGGCGAGCTTGCCAAGATAAGAAATAAGAAGATCGGCTTTGTATTCCAGAGCTTTAATCTGATCCCGAAACTCACGGCAGAGGAAAATGTCGAACTGCCGCTGATCTATCAGAAGGTAAAACGTGCAGAGCGTGCAAGGCGCGTGGAGGAAGCGCTGAAACGCGTGAAGCTCGAACGCCGCGCCAGCCACTATCCGACGGAACTCAGTGGCGGTCAGCAGCAACGTGTGGCCATCGCCAGAGCGATCGCGACAGATCCGTCGCTGATCCTGGCCGACGAACCGACAGGTAATCTCGATTCCGCGACAAGTAAGGAGATCATGGACATCTTCCACGAGCTCCATGAACAGGGACATACGATCGTTCTGATCACTCATGATAACGATGTGGCGGCGCAGGCAGAACGCAGTATCCACATCCTGGATGGTAAAGTCACGGAGGTGAAAAGATAATGCAGGCACTGAAGATGGCTTTAAAATCCATAGGCAGTAATAAACTCCGTGCGTTCCTCACTATGCTCGGTATCATCATCGGTGTTATGGCACTGGTTATTCTGGTAAGTCTTGTTAACGGTGCAACCGGCTCGGTAACCGATACGATCTCCAGCCTGGGAAAGAACATGATCACGGTAAGTATTTCCGATAATAAGGGCGCTCCGGTACAGATCTCGGACCTTTCCGAATGGATGCAGGATCCTTCGCTCGGAGGTGTTGCCGCCTATACTAAGGAAAGCTTCACCGGTAAGAAAGACGGAAATGTAGAGACGGTGGATGTCTATGGCGTGACTTCCTACTATGAGCAGATCCAGGGTATGTCGATGCTTCTCGGAAGATTCCTGCGAAGCACGGATATCGACAACCATACTTATGTATGTGTGATCAATGAGAAGCTTGCGACAGAGCTTATCGGATATACTGACTGCCTCGGACAGGAGATCACTCTCGGCGGTATCCGGTACACTGTAGTCGGAGTCGTGGAAGACAATGATACCTCTCTGACCAAGTCATATAATAATGATTCACTTTCAGCGTACATTCCTTATACCTCTCTTGTCAGGATGAGTGATTCAGCGACACTGGAGATCACATCCTTCTATGTAGGCGCAGCGGAGGATAAAACGACAAAGGATGCGGAAGAACGCATCACACAGATCCTGCTGGACCGTTTTGAAGATGATGAGGATGCATTCAAAGTGAAGTCCCAGGATACTCTGGAAAATACCATGAATGATGTTTCCTCTGCACTGACGATCCTTCTCGGAGGCATTGCGGCGATCTCCCTGATCGTAGGCGGTATCGGCATCATGAATATCATGCTGGTCACGGTCACCGAGCGTACCCGTGAGATCGGTATCCGAAAGGCGATCGGTGCGAACCGCCATGTGATCCTGCAGCAGTTCCTGCTTGAGGCAGTCGTACTCTGCATGATGGGCTGCGGAATCGGCATAGGCCTTTCCTGGGCCGTACTCCAGGTGATCGGCATCGTAGTCTCCAGCCTCAGTATCACCTTTACACTCAATGGCACAGTAGTGCTTATCGCTGTCGGATTCTGTTTCCTGATCGGTATCGTATTCGGACTTTATCCGGCCAACAAGGCTGCGAAGATGAAGCCAATCGATGCACTGCACTACGGAGGTTGATCTCATGAAACTGTTCAAGAAAAAAACGGTCTATACCGTTCTGATTATTATATTTACACTGATCCTTATCGCAGATCTGGTGATCCGTTTTGCGGTGACTGCGAAGTCCTCTTCGTCAGATCGCGGAGGATTCAACGGTATGTTGGGATCTTTCAGCGGCGACTTTGATCCCGATAACATGCCGAGTGATTTCGATCCCAATAACATGCCGAGTGATTTCAGCGGCTTTCAGCAGGGCCGTATGCCGGATGGATTTACTCTCGGTGACCGCAGCAGCCGTCCCGGAGGATCCGGATCCGAGAAGAAGGATAGCGGCTTTGTCGGAACAGTGAAGAAGTTCTGGATCCCGATCGCAGCCGTATGTGTGCTGATCGATGCAGTCTGTGTGTTTATGCTTCTCCGCATCTCGAAGAAGAATCGTAATTCTTCATCCACCGGAAAAACAGATTCCGGCTCGAAGAATTCAGAGGAAGACTTTGACGATTCACCGAGAAGAAAGAAGCCGCTTTGGATACTGCTCTTTGTTCCGGTCCTGGTGATCGCGATCCTCCTTAAGACTCTTCCGAAAACGAAGAAAGAAGAGAAGTCTACTATGTCTGTCAAGGAGAACATCGTGACGGCAGAGACAGAAAAGAAGATGCTTTCCACGGTATATCTCGGCGGCGGCACGCTGTCGCAGGAAGAAGCTTCGGAAGTGTCCGTACCCGGCTCGATCAAGATCGATTCTTACGCGGTATCTAACGGTGACATGGTTCAGGCAGGAGATCTGATCGCTACCG
Organism: Clostridiales bacterium; assembly: GCA_024695545.1. Next base: position 43,329 of record JAILHZ010000126.1, on the reverse strand, counting down.
TAAATAAGCCCTCAGTCCTTTCACAGATCCGTGATGTCCAAGAGACTCTCTCGGAGATCGATGAAAAACTGAATGACGAACTGAGCAAAGAAGACAGAGAAAAACTCACGGCTAATGCAGAAGGACGAGTAATGGCTGTGTATGCCGGCGAAGGAGACGCAGTCGCGGATACTATGTCAGAGCATGGTTCGCTTCTCCTGATCTCGCTGGACGGCCTGATGTCTACGGAGATCCCTGCGGGGAACCTTTCTGTCGGTGACAGCGTGATCGTGATACTCCCGGATGAAACGGAAGAGACTGGTTATGTGATTTCTGTTTTCGAAGACGTAGCGACGATTACTATATCCGATGAAAACATCCGTCTTGATGATGAAGTAACCATCAAAAACGGATCCGGAGAAGTTCTCACAAGATGCCACCTGTCTGTTCACAGTCCGCTGAACGTGGTCGCGTACCATGGCGTAACCGAAAAGGTCGAAGTGGAAACAGGCGATGCAGTCGAAAAAGGAGATACGCTCCTGTCATTGAAAAATGAAGAGAAGTCTCCGGAGTATATCCGGCTGATGCAGCAGAGAGAAGAACTGTCCCTACAGATGAAGCAGCTGTTTGCGCTTTATGATTCCGGTGAGATCCGTGCAGAAAGCGCGGGAGAGATCTCCGGACTGAATGAGGATATCCTTGTTGATGAGGACGAGAAAGAGGATGAAGTGATCACGGTTTCAAGACGGATAATTATTGATCCTGAGGACCCGGGAAACGGAGAAGTTCCGAAGTCCGGCGGAGACGCGGAGAACCAGAATGTTCCCGAGCAGACTGAAGCTCAGCAGACACCTACAGCGGAATCTCCGGAGCAGGGCGGCGTGCCGGACCAGCAGAATACAAAGCAGCAGGCTCCGGACCAGCAGACACCCGAGGATTCACAGAATCCTTCCGGACAGTTCCCGGGAGGAGACGGAATGCCATCCGGATTCGGTAACGGTTCCAGGACCGGAACGCCGGGAACATCCTCCGGCACGGGAGATCCGTCTTCTGTTTCTCAGCAGCCGGAGAGTCAGACAGGCACGAAACAGCAGGATTCCTACACCCTTTCCGAGTGCGGGATCTACAGCATCGCCGCACGTGAGATGATGACGATCGAGATCACGGTAGATGAACTTGATATCCGTAATCTGAAGGTCGGTGACAAGGCTTCTGTCACACTCGATGCGATCCCCGGACAGAGCTTCGACGGTGAGATCACAGCTATCGGGGAAGAAGGAACGTATGACGGTGGAAATACAAATTATACAGTTACGGTCTCCGTTCCGAAGATCGAGCAGATGTATACCGGAATGAGCGCCGGGATCAGCGTGATGATCCGCGAAGAAGAATACATGACGATCCCGGTAGCGGCCCTTGTCGAAGAGAATGGAAAGGCGTACGTATATACGATGTATGACGAGGAGAAAGATACCCTCGACGGACTGAAGGAAGTCACGACCGGCGTGTCCGACGGTGAGGATGTACAGATCGTCTCCGGCCTTTCCGAGGGAGATAAGGTTTACTACCGGTACGCGGACAGTATCGAGTTTAATTTTGTTCGCCCGGATTAATCGTCCGGAAAACCTTATGGACTATACTGATGCCGTACAGTAAGAAAGACTGTGCGGCATCTTTTAGTGCTTTTCATCGGCAAAAGCACCGTTGCCGATACTGCTGTCTCAGACGGTCGCCACATCCCCGGAACATTGACAGGGAATAGGACATTTCGTACACTTGATTTAGCTGTTCCTGCAGATAAATAGTGGATCGGATTTGTGGACCAAAGGCACATACAGCGTGGGAGAGAAGCGGAATGGATTCTGAACATTTTGATAAGATTATTCTTGGGGCGGGTCTTTACGGTTTATACTCCGCTCTTTTCTGTTGTGAACGGGGCCAAAATGTTCTGGTGCTGGAGCATGATCCGGCGCCTTTCCGACGTGCAACATATGTGAATCAGGCCAGAGTTCATCAGGGCTACCATTATCCGAGATCCATTTCCACAGCGATGAAGACCGCCGGCTATTTTGAACGTTTCAACCGGGATTATGATTTCTGCATCAACCGTGAATTTGATCAGATCTATGCAACATCAAGCAAGTATTCCTGGTCGGACGGAAAGCAGTTTAAAGATTTCTGCAAAGCCGCGGGTATTCCATGCGAAGAACTTCATGCGGAGAATTATTTCAAAGAAGGTATGTGTGACGGAGTATTCCGTACCCGTGAATATACATATGATGCGATGAAGCTCCGGGATTATTTTCTGGAGAAACTGAAAGAGCATGAGAAGTCCGTGCGGATCGTTTATGATGCGCGGATCTCGAAGATAGAGAGAACAGATGATTCCTATCTGATCAGAACAGAGAATAACGACTGTTACCGGAGCGGGTATGTGTTAAATGCGACCTACGCAGGCACGAATCAGATCCTGGAGATGGCGGGGCTGGAGAAGTTCGGAATCAAATACGAATTGTGCGAGATCATCCTTTGCGATGTGAATGACCGGCTGAAGAACATCGGATTTACAGTGATGGACGGTCCGTTCTTTTCCATCATGCCGTTTGGCAAAACCGGATGTCATTCACTCACTTCCGTGACGTTTACTCCGCATACGACCTGCTATGAGGCGCTTCCCGAATTCGCATGTCAGGAAAAAAGTGGCGGCTTCTGCTCGAAAGAACGGCTCGGAAACTGCAATGAGTGCCCGGCCAGACCGGAGACGGCTTTCCCATATATGTGTAATCTGGCGAGAAAGTATATGCTTGATGAGTACGAGTTTACATACAAGCAGTCGCTCTTCTCGATGAAGCCGATACTGATGAGTTCGGAGATAGATGATTCGCGTCCTACGGTAATAAGAAAGTACACGGATTCGCCGACTTTTGTCGGTGTGCTGTCAGGCAAGATTAATACGGTCTATGATCTTGATGAGGTGTTGATAGATGGATAATAAAGAAAAGAGTTTTGTTTCCGCAGTAATCTACGTTCATAATGCGCAGCAGAGACTGGAGACATTCCTTCGCGCGGTGATCGGAGTAATGGAGGATAATTTCGAGCATTCGGAGATCATTTGCGTGAATGACTTCTCGGATGACGACAGCCACTCCGTCATAAAAACAGTCAGTATTGATGCGAAGACGACCAGTATCACCGTGATCAACATGAGTTACTATCACGGACTCGAGCTCGCCATGAACGCCGGTGTCGATATGGCGATCGGAGATTATGTATTTGAATTCGATAATACAGTCATCGATTTTGAACCGGACACGATCATGAAGGTATATAAGCGGGCGCTCGAAGGATATGATATCGTAAACGCATCTCCGGATAGAAAAGAGAAGCTTTCATCCAGACTCTTCTACAAGACCTTCGACAGGTTTGCGGATATTCCGTATGAGATGTCGACGGAGAGTTTCCGTGTGATCAGCCGGCGTGTGATCAACCGGACCAGCTCGATGAATAAGAGTATTTTCTATCGAAAAGCACTGTACGCGAACTGCGGCCTGAAAACAGATACCATCCGGTATTCCGTTTCGGCTAAGACGAAAGTCCCGACGGACAAGAAGGAAAAGAGTTACCGGTCCGGTCTTGCACTTGACTCGCTGCTTCTGTTCACCAAAGTCGGATACCGTTTTTCCATGGTCATGACATTCCTCATGATGTTTATGTCACTGGCAGTAGTTGCCTACGCGGTGATCACATATATCATGGCCAACCCGGTCGCAGGCTGGACGACGACGATCCTTTTCCTGTCGGTATGTTTCTTCGGCCTGTTCGGGATCCTGACGATTATCATCAAGTATTTACAGCTGATACTCCAGCTGGTATTCAGAAGAAAACAATACAATTTCGAGAGCATCGAGAAGCTGACGAAATGACCGGAGGAGAGATCATCGGATGAACGCAATAGTGGGATATACAGGATTTGTAGGCAGCAATCTGACTGCATCAGGCAGCTTTGATGCGAAGTATAATTCCAAAAATGTTCAGGATGCGTACGGAACGAAGCCGGATCTTCTTGTGTATTCCGGTCTCCGTGCAGAGAAGTACCTGGCCAATAATGAGCCGGAGAAAGATCTGGAGGCAATCAGAGAAGCGGAGAAAAACATAATCCGGATCGCTCCGAAGAAACTGGTCCTGATTTCGACAATTGATGTTTTTAAAACGCCGTCCGGTGTTGACGAGAATTCCGGGATCGATGTTTCCGGACTTGCTGCATACGGTTATCACAGATATCTTCTGGAGTGCATGGTCCGCGAGAAGTATCCGGATGCACTGATCATCAGGCTGCCGGGCCTTTTCGGAAAGAACATAAAGAAGAACTTCATATATGACTTTATCAACGTCATCCCTTTCATGCTTTCCGGGAAGAAGTTTGCCGAGCTTTCCGAAAGAGAGCCTGAGCTGATGAAATACTATGATAAGCAGGCAAATGGATTCTATAAAGTGAATGTTTCCGATCCGGAAAAGAAAAAACTGAAGGAAATGTTTATTTCACTCGGTTTTTCTGCTTTGAATTTTACGGACAGCCGCAGCCGGTTCCAGTTTTATAATCTGGCGAACCTGTGGGACGATATGAATACTGCACTCGATGCGGATCTGAAGCTATGGCATCCTGCCACCGAGCCGGTTTCCGCAGGAGAACTGTACACATATCTTACCGGCGGAAAGTTTGAAAATGAAGTCGCTTCGGTTCCTGCAGATTATGATTACCGGACGATACATGATACGCTGTTCGGAGGAAAGAACGGGTATATCCTGGATAAGGATTCCGTATTAAGCGAGATCCGGCGATTCGTGGAAGAGTCTTCCGGAAATGATACGGAATCAGAAGGAGTAAAAAAATGATCCTTTCTATTTCCAATATAGCTTGGCCGGCAGAAAAGGATGAAGCCGTGTTTAAACTCATGAAAAAGCACTGCTTTTCAGGACTGGAGATCGCGCCGACCAGAGTGTTCCCGGACAATCCGTATGAAGACCTTTCCGCAGCCGGAAACTGGAAAGAGGGCTTGCAGGAACGGTATGGTTTTGTGATCCCTTCGATGCAGTCTATCTGGTACGGGCGGAAGGAAAAACTTTTCGGAACAGAAACCGAAAGAGAGATATTGCTTTCGTACACAAAGAAAGCCGTTGATTTTGCCCAGACGATCGGATGCGGCAATCTTGTTTTCGGATGCCCTGTGAACCGCGCCATACCGGAAGATGGAAATGCGGAAACAGCTGTCCGTTTTTTCAGGGAGATCGGTGAGTATGCATATGAGCATCAGACCGTGCTTGCGATCGAAGCCAACCCGCCGATCTATAATACGAATTTCATCAATACTACAGATGAAGCATTTGATCTGGTGAAGGCTGTTGATTCGAAAGGCTGTCTCCTGAATCTTGATCTGGGAACCATGATCGAGAATGAAGAATCTGTAGAGATTCTCAGAGGAAAGACCGGCCTGATCAACCATGTTCATATTAGTGAGCCCGGGCTGAAGCCGGTCCGGAAGAGATCTCTCCATAAGCAGCTTGCCGGCCTGCTCAGAGACGAGGGATACAATAAAGCGGTATCCATTGAGATGGGAAGACAGGAAGATATGGAACAGGTTGATGCTGTGATGGGATATGTCCGGAGCCTTTTTGAAGGTGAGTGTTGAGGTGCTGCATGGAGTATGAACGGAGACCGGGTGTTCCGAGATTTATTTGCGATGAATACGCCGGAAAAACCAGAGATTACGTGGTGCTGATCCCCATCATTAATGAGGGGGACCGGATCCGTGATGAACTGCGCAGAGCACAGGAGAATAACATTCCCGATCATGCGGATATCGTGATCTGTGATGGCGGTTCTTCTGATGGCTGCACGGAAGAAGCAAAGCTTCGCGCCTTAGGTGTAAATACACTTCTGACTAAAAAGGATGAGGGCAAACAGGGAGCCCAGCTCAGAATGGGGATCTTCTGGGCACTGGAAAGAGGATATAAAGGAATCATCACGATCGACGGGAACAATAAGGACAGTATCGAAGATGCTCCGCGGTTTATAGAAAAACTAGAGGAAGGGTATGATTTTGTTCAGGGATCGAGATTCGTAAAAGGCGGCAAAGCCATCAATACGCCGGTCATCCGCTGGCTCTCCGTACGGCTGATCCATGCGCCGATCATCTCTCTTACCGCACATAAGAAGTTTACGGATACCACAAATGCGTTCAGAGGATACTCCCGGAATTACCTGAGTGATGAGCGCGTAAAGCCTCTAAGAGACGTGTTCCAGACATATGAACTGCTTGCATATCTATCTGTAAGAGCAAGCCGTCTGGGGATGAAGGCATGTGAGATCCCGGTCACGAGAGCGTATCCGAAAAAGGGAAAAACACCGACTAAGATCAGTTTCTTTAAGGGAAACGGCAATCTGATGAAGATCCTCTTAAGAAATGCACGAGGCAAATATAACCCCTGATCAAAGACCGGCTTTTATTATTTGACGGCCTTGAAAAGAATATAGCCGTTTCCGTTTACGACTGCCTCATAATCGTCATTTGTCACCATGTAAGGGAAGAGTCTGTTCTGCGTCTCGACGATCAGATAGTCAAAATCATATTTGGAAAGGAACTCGGCAAATGTTTCATTGCAGGATGTACTTGTATTACGGAAAATAGACAGGTATTCACCGATCAGGTCATATCCGCCATTCACACCTTTGCAGTATCCTTCCGTTCTGGAACAGAAGTAGATCTTGTAATCATTCCACGAGACAAAAGCCCCGTTGCTGAACTCTGTATAGATACGGACATCCTTGTCTGCATTTTCATCCAGATATTCTACGGCCTTGACCGGTGTGCGCATATTGTCCGAGGGATGGTCTTCCAGCTGCCGGGCAAACGGAATATTGATGGCCGAGGTTGCGATATATACAACATCAAGAAGCACACATAACAGGACGAGGACTTTGCTGGTCTTACGAAGCAGCGTATCCACTTTCGCCAGAGGAATGCAGGCAAGAAGATCGCATAAGATGACGATCAGGCCGATCGAGTACATCTGAATATTCCGCAGATTGGATACCAGCATGACCGAGGTCCCCAGGAATAAGAAGGCGGTACTCGAATGAATGGTGATCTTCCCGTAGGCAAAAGCGAATATCATGAGGAAGATGACCATCACGATCGCGAACTTTGACGAAAGGGCAGGAGATGCCAGTTCCTGGATGCCCAGCGTAGAGATCTCTTTCTGCTTGAAAAGAATGGTGATGCCGTCCATTCCGTAAGGATTTATAAACAGTCCCGCGATCATGCCTGCGATCGGAAGTGCGATCTTCCGGAGGCTGATATGATTATCTTCCAGCTTCACATATTTCCTGATCTTCGCCGGAATAGGAACCAGATAAGGAAGCAGGAAGATAAAGTGTGCGATCCACAGGGACGCATGAAAATTGATCTCAAGGATAACGAGCAGAGGGAGAAGATACAGATACCTGCTCTTTTTCGTCTTCAAGTGCTTTTCACAAAGACAGATCTGGATCAGCAGGAGAATAAGAGTGAGCAGGCCCGGGCGGATAGTAAATATCGCGTTAGAGAAAACGCAGACTCCCAGTACGCCTGTCACTGCCAGTCTGGAATTGATGTTGTAATACCGCATTACCCGGACAGCCAGGAACATGAAGATCAGTGAGAGTACAAGCGTCGCAAGGAGGATGCCGGCTTTCCCCAGCCTGCTGTAAATTCCATAGACACAAAGATCATACAGCCACTGCTGAATAACGATCTTGTGACCACTGTCCAGGAAGAAAACATCTTCTTTGATAACGCCTTGTTTGGCAATCGCTTTTCCGGCAGACAGCATGTGATAAATGTCGCCGTCGAAAAAGTGCGCAAGCACATATGTAACGAACAGATAAATCAGAAAAATCCATACCAGCACAAAAAACCAGTTGTCCTTTATGCCGGTCAAGAAGCTGCGTGATTTTGTATCGTCATTTCTACGCACTTTAAGAAGATACTTCCTTTGGAGATATTATCGATATTATAAAATATGGCAATTTCAGTGTCAAAACGGCGGGGCAGAACATCCCGGCCCGTGAACCGATTCCCGAGTTAAAGAATGATTAAAACTTCCGCAAAGATTTAAAGATTCCACTTGGACTATACTGATGCCGTACAGAAGAAAGACGTGCGGCATCTTCCGGTGCTTTTCCATCGGCAAAAGCACCTGTGCCGCCAACTCGAAGGGAGTCATGGCAGTGGACAGAAAACCCATCATCAAGACAGACAAATTAAGCAAGAGCTTCTCGGTTTCTGGAAAGCAGTATCACATCATCAAGAACCTTGACCTGGAGATCTACGAAGGCGACTTTACCGTCATCATGGGATCCAGCGGAGCCGGTAAGTCGACGCTTCTGTACGCGCTCTCCGGCATGGATAAACCGTCACTCGGGTCCATCGAATACGCGGGCAAAGAGATTACCGGAATGAACGATGACCAGCTCGCGGTATTCAGAAGAAAGCACTGCGGCTTTGTTTTCCAGCAGGTACACCTGGTAGACAGTATGAGCATCATGGATAACGCAATCTCAACGGGTATGCTGATCGGTCAGAAGCAGAAAGACCTGAAGAAAAAAGCAACTGAGCTTTTTGAGCGTGTCGGCATCAGCGAAGAAATGACCGACAAGTTCCCGGCGCAGGTCAGTGGCGGTGAAGCCCAGCGTGCGGCGATGGTCAGAGCTGTCATCAACGATCCGGATGTCGTCTTCGCCGATGAGCCGACAGGAGCTCTTAACTCCGCAGGTGTTGAAGCAGTCCTCAATGTTCTCACAGATATCAATAACGAAGGCCAGTCGGTCGTCATGGTCACCCATGACATTAAGTCTGCGCGCCGCGCGAACCGTATCCTCTACCTCGAGGACGGCGGCATCAAGGGCGAATGCAATCCCGGGAAATACGTAAGCGGCGACAAGAAGAGACATGAGATGATCAGAGGTTTTCTGGAGGAGATGGGATGGTAAAGCTGATTCGTGCAAATATGAGGAAGGACAGAAATGTCCTGACGGCTTTTCTTTTCGTACTGATCCTGACCTCGCTCCTTCTGCATACCGGCCTTTTTGTCGGACAGTACAGCTCGATCTATGACGAGAAAGTCGAAAAGACCAATGAAGCCGATGTTATGTCTTATGTCATCGGATCTGAAGAAGATATTGCAAAAGCACTTTCCGGCCTTCCTGAGCTCTCCGATTATTCGATCCAGGACATGATCATGCCGGGAACCGCGAAACTCCGTATCGAAGATGAAGAGGAGGATTTTGATCTTGATGGCTCCACGATCACGAGGATCGGTGAATACGGTTCTGCAAAAGAATATTCTTTCCTGGACAGGGATGATTCGGCAGAAGGACCGAAGATCTATTTCAATTCGTATTATGCGAAGATAAACGGAATCAAAGTCGGCGATAAGATCCACATGCATTCACCGGCGACAGGAGATTTGAACTTCACGGTGGCAGGCATTTTTGAAGCCCTGATCGGAGGAAATTCCTATGGCTGGATGGCAGTCATGGTCGATGCGGATTCCTTTACAACGATGTGGGATGCCGCAGAGAAATCTTATCTGTCGACGAACTATATCTCGGACAAAAAACTGGTCAGGATGTACTGTGCCGAAGGCGTTTCCCAGGATGAGGTACTTCAGGCAAGCAGAGACAGCATGGCAAGTGCGGGACTGGATTTCTATTCCTATGCCCGTGACCTTGCAAAGGAAGGCTATACGGCTGTCTCGGAAATCCTTTCCGGTCTGGTAACGGCTTTCTCGGTAGTTGTTCTGGTGGTCTGCCTGATCATGATCGTCTTCACGATCAACAATAATATCGACAGAGACATCAAGAATATCGGTGCACTTCGCGCCGTCGGACATACGATCGGACAGCTCCGTGCGGCCATGACGCTCGAGTTTGTGATCGTCGGCATGATCGGCGGTGCGATCGGATGTGTCCTTTCTTACATCACCATGCCGATCCTCGACAAACAGGTGTTCCAGCCGATCACGGGTGTCCTGTGGGTGCTGCGTTTCTGCCCGGGAACCACGGCTCTTATCCTCGGAGGTATTGCCGTTTGCATGATCGTAGTGGTATTCCTTTCCACGATCAAACTGAAGAAGCTCCACCCGGCAACGGCGCTCCGGTTCGGCCTGAAATCTAACAGCTTTAAGAAAAACCATCTTCCGCTTAAGGATACAAAAGGCGGACTGAATATCCTTCTTGCGCTGAAGAGTATGCTGCAGAGCCGGGGACAGAACATTATCCTCCTTTCTGTCATGAGTGTGGTTGCGTTTATGATCATGTTCTCGGGGATCCTCTTTTACAACAGCAAGGTCAACCCGACTGAGTTTGTTCATCTCATCAACGGAGATGTTCCGGACGGATTCATCAACGTTAACACGGATACCGATGAGACCCACCGCGTCCTCGAACAACTGACACAGGTCGACGGAGTAAAGCAGGTATACGGTTACAACTTCGCGAACATCAGCATCGAAGGAAACGAGACGTTTGCATTCTTTACGGACAAACCGGAATACATCGACTGCGGTGTCTACGAGGGAGATTCTTTTAAAGAAGCGAACGAGTGCGTCATCGGTCGAGTCATCGCTGACCGCCTCGGTGTAACGATCGGAGATGAGATCGAAGTGCAGTACGGCAATCACTTTGCGCGCTTCATCATCACCGGTTTCCAGCAATCCGTCATGAACCTTGGCGAGCGGATCTTCATCAGCGAAGAGGGTGCGAAGAGACTCGGAATCGATCCGAACTATGAGATCCTCCGCTTCCGTATGGAAGATCCGAGCGTGGAAAACGTTGACCGAGCTCTTTCCGATATAAAAGCACTGCTCGGCGAAGAGTGCACCACCACCGGCAATGTGTATGATGAGGTCCATAGTGGAAAAGGAACAGAGATCTCGGCGGTATCTCTGATCGTCATGGTCATGGTCGGCTTGAATGTTGCGATCATCCTCCTGGTCGTCAAGATCCTTCTCAAAACACTCTTCATCAAGAAAGAGAAAGAGTTCGGCATCAAGAAAGCCGTCGGCTTTACCAGCCGCCAGCTGAAACTCCAGCTTTCGCTCTCTCTACTTCCGGTCACGCTCATTGCTTCCGTTCTCGGTGCTCTCCTCGGATTTGTTCTGGTCAATCCGCTGATGACAGCGATCCTTTCGGGATTCGGAATGCATAAGATCGATTTCATCGTGTTCCCGGTACTTATCCTTCTTACGATCGTACTGATCGGTGTTCTGGTATTTGCCATGACCTATGTTATGTCCGGTTCCATCAAGAAAGTATCAGCCTACGAACTGATTTCCGAATAATCCATTCATAAGCGCGGCGCCGTCTTCCCCGAGAGGCGCCGCGCTACCCCCTCGTGACTGAAGATATCCGAAAAGTGCTTTTTCATATGTGAACCAGTCTGATATAATAAGCCTATCATGTTTATGCGAGGAGAAGCGTCATGAAGACTTGGAAGGGTTATCAGAAGGGTATCAATCTGGGCGGCTGGCTGTCCCAGTGTGACGATACCGAGGAAACATACAGCACATTCATAAAAGAAGAAGACATCAGGATCATCAAGGACTGGGGCATGGATCATGTCCGCCTTCCGTTTGACTACGAGCTGGTCGAAGATAAAGAAGGAAATCCCACTGAGAGCGGTTACGGCCACATCCAGGATGCGATTGACTGGTGCGGTAAGTACGGACTGAATATGATCCTGGATCTCCATAAGACCATGGGTTATTCTTTTGACGATGCGCACGGCGAATCCGGATTCTTCGACAGCGAGAAGCTACAGAATAGATTCTATACCCTTTGGGAACGTATCGCAGAAAGATTCGGGAAATACTCCGGCCGCGTGGCTTTCGAGATGCTGAACGAGGTAACGGATAAGTCCTATTGTGATCTTTGGAATAAGATCTCCTATGAGTGTATCCGCCGTATCAGAAAGTATGCTCCGACGATCAAGATCCTCGTGGGCGGCTACTGGAACAACAGTGTTGATTCCGTTAAGGATCTGGCGATGCCTTACGATGAGAATATCATTTACAATTTCCACTGCTATGAGCCCCTGATCTTTACCCATCAGGGTGCGCCGTGGATCCCGACCATGGATACATCTTTCCGCATCAGTATCGACGAGCCGTATGAGAACATGGGCGAAGCGAGTGGTAAATATCTCCAGCAGGTAACTACCGGATTTGCGGGTTTCCCGAAGGACGATACTCTTTCGGCGAAGTACTTTGAGAAGATCTTTGCGGAAGCCCTTCAGGTGGCGCAGGAAAGAGATGTCGCACTCTACTGCGGTGAATACGGTGTCATCGACCGTGTCGCTCCGGAGGATGCGGTGAAGTGGTATAAGATGATCAACGAAGTCTTTACCAGATATGGCATCGGCCGCTCGGCATGGAATTATAAGGTGATGGACTTCGGAATCTCCGATGCCCGTATGGATCAGGTGCGCGAAGAACTTCTGAAATACCTGTGATCCCGTAAGAAGAGAAGGACAGTTTGACAAAACTATCCTTCGTGTTACACTATCACTGTTTAATTGTTCGATCGAGGAGGAATGGACATGGCAGGCAGAAAAGGCGGTTCCCGTTATAACGCAGGTGCAAGGATCCTTGCCATCATATTAGCAATCATGATGCTTTCTTCGATCCTGGTAATGATCGCTGTCGCTATCCGCGGCTGATGCGAAGACCTGCAGAAACAGATACGAAAACGCCCGGTACACGATGTGTCCGGGCGTTCTTTTTGTTTTGAAAGTGTTTCCTGTCAGGACGGGATGTCCTTGATGTACTTCAGTCCGTCTTCGTGGAATGTATAGGCGTAGTCGCCGATCTTACTGCTGACAAATGCCTGATAGTTATCCATTCGGATGAAGCTGTTCACGCGGTCATACCATTCCGGATTCGGAGAAGATTCAACATAGTAGAGGATCAGGTTCTGTGTGGGACCTTCGATCATGATCTTATCTCCGCTCTTTCTGACCGGGTCAAAGATCCATTCATCGATCTCTTCGGGATTATTGCCGGGATAAAGCGCTGTCTGCTGTACTGTCCTCATAGAGCCGTCCAGCAGCTGGTCAGCGTATGTAGTTTCGAGAGTGACCATACTTGCTTCGTCTGTAATGCTGTCGAAGATCGTCTGTGAAGTGGTGATCATTTCACTGGCGGGAATACCCGGGGTTCCGGTTTCCTCATCTTCGAGATTGATATAGAAGAAGCGGACGTTTCTGAGCGGTTCTTCCTGACGGACGCGCTCGACGAAACAGAAGATGATCGGGAATCCGTATTCATCCTGGAAAATCACTGTATCGCCGGACTGGCGGGATGTGTCGAACAGCCAGGCTCTCCAGGATGCCTCATCGATCTCCGAATAACGGACTCTCTTATGAAGAGTGGAATCCGGAACGAGAAGACGCTGCTGGACTTCTCCTGAGAAGAATGTGGCCGCGATGGATTCGAACTTTGACTGGTCGCCTTCCATCTTGGAGATGATCTGCTCTGCATGAAGATTCGCGGTCTTAACATAGCTTTCTTCGCGCTGCTCGAATGTGATTCGAAGTACGCGGTAGGAGATGAGGTCATAGGAGTTTCTCGCATCCTGATATGCCTGCTCGGCCTGTTCGGGAGTGGCCTTCAGTTCCTCGAGCTTCTCATGTCCGGAATAATCCTCGGCGAAGTATACTTTCGGAAGGACCTGAAGGATCAGGCTCTTATTCACATACGGGCCGAATGTTCCCTTGATGTAAGTATCCAGATCAACATGGATCGCATCTGCTTTCGTCTTCAGCCAGTCGATGTAAGCCTGAGCACGGTCTTTGTGATCCTGTGTAATGGAATAGCCGTGTTCAAGTGCATCGTCATAGAGCATGTATGTCGCCTGGATCTCCTTGGCGGTGACATCCAGGAAATACTCGCGGGCTGTTGCGAATCCGTTCTCGCCGGGTTCCTGCAGCATTTTTTCGGTATCTGCCTTGAAGATATCGACACCGTTTTCCAGAAGCACATAGTGATACATAAAACTGAACTCGGCGTTCGAGACATCGTGATTCCCTACAGTAAGCGGGCTGGTCATGCGCTCGTTGAGATTACCCAGAGAGATGACCGACCATATCAGGATCAGGATCGCTACGACCGCCATTTCGATCAGGAACATCTTCGGCTTCCAGTTCATCTTCTTACCGGTGGAAGAAGGCTTGGCATCGGAGGGACGTGTAGATATTTCCGTAAATGCAGGCGCATCCGGATCGTCGTCATTGGCGACGGTATGGATCTCGTGAGCGCCCAGCTCCATGGGAACCGGTTCGATGTCGGCAGGCAGTGCTTCGTACGGAATGAGTTCCTCGGGGATCTCCTCATCGTCCATCAGGTCCGGGTCGTTCGGGTCAAACTTCACGTCGTCGGAATCGTCCACGGGAAGAAGCCCGGCAAAATCCGCACCGGTCATCTCTTCAGAAGCTTCTGCGGCTTCCCCTGACGGTGTTTCAGACATGACCGGCATATCCGGATCATCGACCGCTGCGGCCTGTTCCGGAGATACGGATCCTACTTCGTTATTTATCTCGTCCACCGCTTCGCGATGGTCATTTGAGTTCTGATTGTGTTTCTTCATACTGCCCTCCGAAAAGCACTATAAATACTCACTATCTACTCTAACATAAAAGCGGTGCGAATACTATTTCCGTAAGGTTACAGAACATTGAACCTGCAGTTCGTGCGGGTGGTTGACCTGTGTGGTACAATTATGCTTGCGAACATTTTGTTCTTATATCTTATTAAAACAATTCGGGAGATCAAAGGACGATCATGAGACCATCAAATAAACGCCTCCTGCGCAAGTTCTCGGAACGCCAGTTTCACATATATTCGTTTTTCATCCCGGTCTTTATCATGACCGCGATATTCACCATCTTACAGGTGCATCCTTTTGCATCCGGCAAGAATATGATCCTGACGGTGGACTGCTATCACCAGTACGCACCGTTCCTTTTCGAACTTCGGAATAAGATCCTTCACGGAGAAAGCCTGTTCTTCTCGTGGAATGTCGGATGCGGAACGAATTTCTGGGCGGTCCTTGCGAACTACAGCGCCAGCCCGCTGAACCTTCTGGCCCTCTTTTTCCCGGCGAAATACATCGGTGACTGTGTTGCACTTCTGGCGATCCTTCGCTGCGGACTTACCGGCCTTTTCATGTCGTATCTTCTCAAAGAACTGGATAAGGACAGAAAGGATCTTCTCCTTACATCCTTCTCCTGCTTCTATGCACTTTGCGGTTGGACGATCTCCTATTTCTGGAACATCATGTGGCATGATGCCGTCATGCTCCTTCCTCTGATCGTGCTCGGACTGATCAAGATGTTCCGTGACAAGAAACCGCTTTTGTACTGTCTTTCCCTGGCAGTCTGCCTGATCTCGAATTTCTACTCAGGTTATTTCGTCTGCCTGTTCCTGGTCTTCTATGCCCCGATCCTGTACATTTCGATCACGGAAAGGGTAACGCTGAAGAACTTCTGGTCATCAGTATGGAGATTCGGACTGTACTCGGGTCTTGCCGGAGGTATTTCTGCTTTCCTGACGGTATCCACATACTTTACGCTTCAGAAATCTTCAGCTACCGGCGGAACTTTCCCGAAGGAATTCTCCGTGCAGAATGACCTGTTCGACTTTATCAGCCGTTTCTTCATCGGCTCGAACCCGAACATCCGTGACGGCATGGCCAATGTTTATTCCGGTATTTTCGTACTGCTTCTGATCCCGCTGTTCTTCCTCTGCAGGAAGATCCGTCTCCGTGAGAAGATCGCATATGGCGTGGGTCTGGCAATTATGTATATCAGCCTGAGCAGCCGAATGATGACCTACATCTGGCACGGTTTCCATTTCCCAAACCAGATCCCGTACAGACAGGCGTTCCTGATCTCATTCCTGATCGTTATCATGGGATACAAGGTACTGCGCAACCTCGGTTCTTTTTCCAAGACGGAGCTTATGGCGCCGGCGCTGTGCATGATTGCTTACCTGATCCTCTACGAAAAGGTCGGTGAAGGACAGGAAGGATATCTCCAGATCGGAATCTCTTTTGTATTCCTGATCATCTACACCGGTGTCATGCGCATGATTGCGGAGAAGAAAAAGAGCGCTATGTTCCAGCAGATCCTTCTGTTCTGCGTTCTTACCGCGGAACTGGTTGCTTCGACATTCTCTACGGTCAGCCTGGTCGCTGATCATGAGAGCTTCACCGGATGGGACTTCTACGGTTCCCATTACGATGAGGTCCAGATGCTGGTCAATGAGGCGGAAGCGAAGAACGAATACGGATTTGAGCGTTCGGAGATCTACCCGGCGTATATCTGTAACCAGCCGGCCCTTTATAACATGAAGGGAATTTCGATCTTTACCTCGACTGCCCGCGAGAGTTTCGTCAAGTTTATCCGAAACCTCGGATTCCATAACAACGGCATCAACAGCATGAGAAACTTCGGCATGACCCAGGTCACGGGAACACTTCTCGGTGTCCGCAACATGTTCGATATCTACAAGAATTCCCCTGTACCGCAGGGTTTCCAGGAAGTTGAGAACGATACGGAACTCCGCTGGTTTGTCAATCCGGATTCTCTGTCTCTCGGATACATGGTGGATAAGAATGTTCTTACCTACAAGATGAACCAGACTTCTGTTCCGTTCCTCTCCATCAACGCTTTTGTTAAGAGCATGGGTCTGGAGAATGACGTCTATGAACCGATAACTGCGGATTTCAACTCGCTCGAAGGTGTCGAGGAGGGCGGCGGTGTTCCCAGAACCGGATACAAGTTCTCCTTCGAGGATAAGAAGAAGGCTTCCTTGATACTGACACCGAGCGGTGTCAATGACGGAGACCATCTCTATCTCTATGTTGTCGCGAACAAGGCACCGAAGGTCACGATCAATGAGCAGCGCATGAATCCGCTCGATATGAAAGAGACGAAAATCACGGCAAGAACCAATCAGATCGTCGATCTCGGTTACTATAACAAAGACTATTCCAAGGTCATCACTCTGGACTTTAATGAAGAAGGCCTCAATGGCAATCTCTGGGTCCAGCTCGTCCGTCAGGTCGAACCTGCTTACCGCGAGATGGTCGATGAACTGAGCGATGAGCAGATGAAGGTCACATCCTACGATTCGACCCACGTGGAAGGTGTCATTACCGCCAAGAAAGACGGTGCACTTTTCCTGACGATCCCGTACGATGAGAGCTGGACGGCGACAGTTGACGGCGCAGCTGCCGAGATCGTTCCGATCGACGATGCATTTATGGCGATCGAACTGACAGCCGGCACGCACACGATCTTTCTGTCCTATCATCCGTCCAAGTTCTCACTTTGCGTGATGATCACAGTAGTTTCCATTCTGGCACTGATCTTCTTAACAATCATCCGGAAGGTGCTGGAGTATCTCCGTATAAAGAAGAACCTCGCTGCAGAGGAGGAGTCTGATATCGAGGATGAGTCCGGCGACGGCAAAAGCACTGAGGCTCCGGAGGATACTGTTTCTCCTGAGACACCGGCTGAGGAAGTGACAGAGGAGAAGACCGAAGTGGTACCTGAGACGGAACCGAAGGAAGAAGTTCCCGCAGAAACCGCGGAAGGTAAAGCAGAAGAAGAGAAAGCATCTGAAGATTCGAGCGTTTCTCCGGAAGGATCGGAGGAATCATGAAGAACCTTCGGAAGGATAATCGAATCACATTAAGCGAAACCAGGACGAAGGTGTACCTGCTCCTGTCTTTTTTTCTGCCGGTGCTGATCCTTCTGGTGATTGCCTGGAAGTTTAAGATCTATCCGTTCAGTTCCGACTGTCTGGTTACTGAACCGCTCCAGAAGACGTATCTTCCGGTAATTACTGAATTCCGAAGGAAGCTTCTGAACGGGGAGTCGCTCTTTTATTCCTGGAATGTCGGCGGCGGAAGTAATTTCTGGGCATGGATCTGTGCGTATGCGGCAAGTCCTTTCACCTTGATCTATCTGCTGTTTTCCGCTGATCATATCGCACAGGCAACGCAGATCGTTTTCGCGCTCAAAGCCGCGACAGCCGGGCTGTGTCTCTTTCTCCTGTTCTGGAAAAAAGAGAACGTGGTATCTCCGGTCAGTGTCGGAGTGTCAACGGCATATGCTCTTTGCGCATATGTTCTTACTTACTCTCAGGAGCCGTGGATCCTGGATACGGTTATCCTGCTTCCGCTTCTGATCCTGTCGCTTCATTATCTGATCAGAGGGAAGATGAAATGGGCTTTCTCGCTGGTATGTGCTCTGACGGGGATCAGCTGCTGCCGTTCCGGCGTGTATATGCTGATCTTTGTCGTCATCATGTTCCCGCTTCTTTACCTCGAAGTCCGTCATGATGAGACGGAAGTCCGTAAGCTCCCCGAGATCATCAAGGATTTCATTATCTATCTTCTTGTCGGCATCGGACTGTCGGCTTTCGTCTGGTATCCGTCGCTTCAGGCTCTCTGGAAGACGGCGCCCGGCAACGAAGTATTTAAGTCATCAAAAGATCTCAAGGTCGACCTGAAGGCCTGGGATTTTCTGGAGAGATTTGCGCTCGCGCCGTCTCTTGTTTTCCCGGGAGACGCTTCGCAGCTGCCATCGGTTTACTGCGGTATCTTCCCTGTGATCCTGACGATCCTTTATGCAGGATCAAGAAAGATCCGCTTTTCAGAGAAGATCTATGCATTCAGTGTGCTCTCTCTTTTCTACGTATCGATGTGTTTCAGCTTTTTCCAGTTTATCGTCAATGGATTGCATTTCCCGATCACGGGCAAGTATCCGCAGGCGATCCTGATCACATTCCTGATCATCTACATGGCGGGAAGACTTCTTTCGCGCGGTACATGGTTCGAAGATAAGCGGCAGCTGTGGTTCAGTGCGATGCTGCTGATTGCTTTTATGGCGATCCGGGCGACGATCTCTTCGTCGTATTCTTATGCGTCCTATACCGTATATATGGCAATCGCCATGATGATCCTTTACTATGCTTCGGCAGCGCAGATCCACACGGCTCCTGAAAAAGAGAAGACAGCCTGGATGATCATTCTTTCCGCGGTGATGGTCGTGGAAGCCGGACTTTCCTTCTATCGTCCGATCAAAGAAATGTACTATCATCAGACATATGCCCATTCCGCATCAAGAAGCGTGACGGATGGAATCATCGTCGATCCGATCGGTTTCGGTGAGACGAGAAAGAAGGTTTATACTCTGGACAGCTCTGTACTTTACCAGGCTCCGGACGAGGAAAAGGCCGGCCTTCTTCTTGAGAAAAAGGAGGCATCTCCGATCGGTACCCGCATTATTGACGGGGATCCCGACTGGAACAACTACGGACTTCTCTACGATATTCCGTCTCTTTATTCGGAATCGTATCTGACACCTGTCCGCTTCTCAAAAGTTCTCAGAAATCTCGGAATTAACCGCTCTTCCGATGACGAGATCATCCTTCCCGGCGAGGGTACGACGGTCACGGATACATTCTTCCAGATGAGAAGAGCAGATGCGCTGCGCTTTTCTTCCGAAGAGGCAGAAGAACTGGCCAATATTTTCTCGAACGGTTTCTTCGTTACCACAGAGAATATCAGAGAAGATCTGTTTGTATCCGCTTCTCCGTTTGAAGCACAGAATAAACTTGCTTACCAGCTGGCTTCGGTCAAGCCGTTTGGTGATGTAAAACTGGAAGTTGTGGAGACAGAGAACATCCAGCTTCAGGATGACGGCGGGTTCCGTGCAGTATCCCAGGACAAGCGCGCGGAGATCACGCTCGCTTCCGAGGATTTTGTAACAGATCCTAATATTCCTATATATTTATATTCTACATGTCAGCAGAAAGCCACGATCGAAGTTAACCTTATGGATGTAGATGGAAACCTTCGTTTTCTGAACAGTTTTGAATACACTTCCGGCTCCTGCCTGAAACTCGACATGACGAATGCCCGTGACCGGAGACTGCAGATCCGTATTTCGGTCTATAATCCCGAAAAGACAAAATTCCAGGTTTATGCCGTGACCGAGGACCGTGAGAAGATGAAGTGGTTCCAGACTGCGGTCCACGATAGTGCCTGGACGATGTCCGAGTTCCGTGCAGGTTATGCAAAGGGAACAGTGACTGCACAGTCTTCGGGATATGTCATCTGGAGTATCCCGGCGGATGACGGCTGGTCAGTGACCGTCGACGGCAAGAAAGCCGAGCCCGTCTCTGCGTACAAGTCTTTCCTGGGTGTCCGCATCGGAGCCGGTACACACGAGATCGTGATCAAGTACACACCGGAAGGTTTTGTTAAGGGTGCTTTTGCATCAGGCGCGTGTGTGTTCATGATGATGGGTCTTACGATCGGCAGCCTCGCTCCCAAGAAGAAAAAGAAAGAAGATGATGAGGCGCAGGATGCGGCAGCAGAGACTGAGAATGCGGAAAAGGAGACAGAGTCATGATGCAGAACGATCTTTCTTTTCCCATGACATTCGTCGTATTTGATATGGAATGGAATCAGCCGATTCCTTATATTCCGTCCCCGATCGATCCGAAGATCCTCCCGGGAGAGATCATCGAGATCGGCGCGGTAAAGGTGGAGATGCTTGCCGAGAATGAATACCGGCTTTCCCGTCCGTTTTCCGTGACGATCCGTCCGGTCTACTACCGGATCATGAACAAGCAGGTCTCCAAGGTCATCAACAAAAGCACTGATGACTTAAAGAGCGGTATGCCGTTCAAGGATGCATATGAACAGTTCATACAGTGGTGCGGTGAAGATTATGTTCTCTGTGCATGGGGTGATTCGGATATCTCCATTCTCCGTTCCAATCTGAAGATCCACGGGTTCTCTTCTGAAATCAATGAGAGATTCCTCGACATCCAGCCGCTCTTCGGACGTGTTGCCGAAAACACATCGCAGCAGAGAAGCGTTGCTTATGCCGTTGATTTCTACAGGATCCCGAAGACGGATGATTTCCACAGTGCGGACCGTGACGCTTGGTATGAAGCTCGGGTCCTTAAGGAAGCGCTCATAGATTACTTTGCGATCATGAAGAAAGGGGGAGAGACAGAACAGACTTTCCCGAGTCTTCGGACTTATATTTCCAATCCGAACCTTACGACACAGAAAAAGTGGAGAAGTGAAGTGACTGCGACGGAGAAGGATGCCGGCCGAAAAGCACTTGAAGAGAAAATGACGTGTCCGATCTGTGAGACTGATCTCCAGCCGGAGATCGACTGGTTTGCTTCCGGTCACTCGTTCCTCTCCCTCTGGCAGTGTGCCACACATGGTGCCCTCTCAGGAAGGATCCGCATCAAGAGAACACCGAAACAGGAATTCTATGGATCCGGACAGCTTCGTTTCGTGAACGGAAATGCCGCGAGGTATGTCCGGGAAAAATGGCAGGAGAAGAACATGAAGGAGGAAAAAACGGAAGGATTGCCAGCAAATGCGAATTAAAATGTGAAGAAATGTGAAGTTGCCATTACAAACACTTTCTTTTTGCATTTATCTAAATATAATGATAATTAAGTATAACCAAAAAATGTAACCTAGAAGAATTGAATCAAAAATTGAGACAGAAAAATTGGAGGCAACCGAGATGAAGTTGTTACAATTAGGAAAGTGTCATCAGAGAAACAGCAAGCGAGGCGGCATGCTCGTCATCGTGCTGATGATCTTTGCCGTTTCACTTATCCTCATTTCATCTGCAATGACGATCACACTCTCCAGCCGTTCCCGCTACTATGTGGATACAGAGCGCAGCCAGGAGAGACTGACACTCACCTGCGCGGCTGAGGCAGTTGTTGACGCCATTGAAGCACAGGAGATCACGGACGAGCAGCTTGTTGCTATGTCCTCGACTCCGACCAAACCGTTCGAGATTACAGGTTCTACCCAGACTTCCAAGAAGGCTGGTGCAGTCGCTGACGACGGTAAGAAGATCGCTCCTGGTCTTTCCACGAAGGATGGCAACAGAACTTACATGTATGTTAAGCCTGTCAGCGGTTCTAAGGATATCGATCTTGAGTTTAGCACAGTGATCGATGTTACTGGTGAGGACAAAAAGGCTGAATGTCTGCATGTTCATCTGAAGTATTATCCGCCGACGGAACCGAAGAAGATCTGCCAGAACATGGTTACTTGCGGTGAGGAAGGTTCCTACAACGATCTTCCGAAGCTGGAAGTTAATGCTACTGAGTCCTTTACAGTATTTCACGGTGATGTATATCTTTCTTCCGGATCCGGTTCTTATATCCATAACCCGACAGTTATTACCGGTGTTGTAAAGGGTGGTTCTGGTACAAAGTATCATAACGACATCATTTTCTATGGCCCGGATGCAGGTATCCTTATTCCTGGTGATGGTAACGGTGTCTGGATCGAATATGGCGAGGGTGATTTCTATTTCCTCGGCGTAGATCCGAATAACACTAACGCTAAGCAGAAGGCTTTCGTGAATTCCGCAGGCGGACTTGCAACTGGTCATGGACTTAATGTAAGAGCTAGTGCTGCATACTTCTACAATTCTGAAATGCAGGTAGATGACTACACCATGGCTGGTAGCCCTGGAGTAGGTACTAAGTACTGGATCGTAGGTCAGCAGGCTTCTGTTAAGCGTACAAATGCTAACGATGGCGCTAATAACGTTGTTGTTAAGGCCGGTGGTTCTGCAAGTATTGCTTCGCTGTCCACTACAGTTTACGATTCCTATGATGCAGCTGATAATGATGCAAAAGCTGCTTACACCAGAGTAACGACAAAGGCAGCTAAGTACATTTCCGAGGGTAAGCTTAAGGCAGCTGCTGAGGCTACAGTTCCGACATGCGCTGAGGCTCTCGAAGATTACGGCGGATTCACCAGCGGTGAAATGATTACTCAGCATCAGGGCGATATTAACCTTGATGGTGGTAAAGCTTATCAGATGGCTGGTGATTATAAGAACGGTGTATGTAAGATCGACCTGTCCAAGGGAAGTGCCAGCATCTACATCTCTGATGATGTTATGTTCAGTATCTATCGTATCGAAGTTTCGAACGCTACTAAGAACAAGCTGACAATCGTTATCGCGAAGGGTAAGAACTTCACGATGAAAGACAATTACGCTTCTGACTGGCCGGCACAGGGTGCTGCTGGTATCGTTTCCTGCGATACTAGAAAGAGCTGCACATTCGCAGACTTTACCAACAACGCATACGGAGATCTGCATGCGAAGTCTGGTGAAGAACCGGCATGTATCATTGTTGGTCTTGGTAAGAATGTATTCTCTGCTGGTAGAGCAAATGTAGTTGATGCTTACATCTCTCTCGCTGGTACCGGTACTGATGCAAGTACAGTAACTCTTAAGGATAAGGTTAACTTCTACGGCCGTTTTGAGGCAGTTAATGTTGACACAGGTAATTCCGATAACCTTACTATGGACTATTGTCCTGGTGTAGGTGAGGGAAGCAACAAGCCGACTCCGCTGGTAACTTGCTACAAGGCTGAGACTTACGAGTATCACTATTAATCAGCAATTCGAATCGATGGATTCACACGAGGGGGGCTCGAAAGAGCCCCCCAAATTATTTCCTGAAAATGAGAAGGTAAAGAGAAAAGGACGTACGATTTCGTACGTCCTTTATTTGGCGCCTGTATAACTGTTAATCGAATGAGAGAGATCCAATTGCATCCGGTTACCTGCTCTGTCAGCAAAGCTGCTATACGGTGCCTCAGACGTGAAATAGAGATAGCGGATCAGATTGGATCATTGACTGAGTATTGAAACTATTTAGGCAGCAAGAAACCAGGATAGTGGAATGTGCTAAATTCGCGCGAGAATAGCCCAAAATCGAAGAAACGGGCAGAAATGGTATTCGGATGCATATAAAGTATAAAAGTGCGTATATGGCAAAATAGAGGCCATGCCATGAAAGGCAGACAATTAGGATATAGCGTCCTAGCAGAGATTCATTCAGAAGGATAATGCAATTCCTAAGTAAGGATCATACCATTCGCTCTTAAACGGTCTATAGAAGACATGAATTACACGCAGATGCTTACATAGTGATCACAGGAAAGCACAGAGAAACGCGGCTTCAGGATCTGTTACATAATAAAAGAATAAGCTGTCTCGTTTGAGACAGCTTATTCCTGAGTTTGTGTTTAATGAGTTTGTGTTTTGTTTATAACTTAATTAAGTTGTTACAGGTGTCAAACTGAACTTGCAGCTTTCTGCATCGGTCAACGGTGCAATGGTGTCAGCAGTACAAGCCGGGCAATAAACGACTACTTCATCAGTATAGGCAATGCCCGAAGACGGATAAGCTTTGTCCGTCATTTCAAGAACTACACGTACAGTCTTGCTGGACGGATTAGTAGTAATCTTCAGCTTTAATCCCCATTTTGCGGAACCGTTACCAGAATGATACTGGGTGAATCCCGGAAGAGCATTCGTGTTGTTGATCAATACATATTCAGAGTTATCATCAAGCTTAATCGTAGATCCTTTACTAATGCTTGTCGCGTTGCAGAGATGATTCTGAATGGCTTTCAGTGTAAGAGATGCATAATCGTGCATATCGTTTACGACTGCTACTTTCAAGTGACTGTAGTTAACTGTCTTGAATGTAGAGAAGATGTAGAAAGACATCATCATCATGATCGCAATAACAAGAACCATTTCGAGGAGAGTAAAGCCGATTCTACGATTCTTTTTGTTTTTATTTACACGAATCATCGAGATCTACCTCCTTAAGAAAAGACTTGCGAATAAGTACATCCAGGCTCAGTGCACTTGGCAACATAAACAACGTTACCGCTGGCATCAGCCTCTTTGTAATATCCTAAAATGCCGTGTCCGGACTCTTTGCATGCTCTAGCTACATAGGTAAAACCATGACGGTTTGTTGTAGAAGAGAAGTTAGCATCATCGGTATATGCAGAACCGGAAGAGAAAACGGACATGCCGCCCTTTTCGTCAAATGCATGAACCTGAATAACGCCAGTATAACCATTACCCTTGATCATCAGCGCCGTGGATGTCTTTCCACCGGTCAGTGTAGTAGTTGCCTGACCCATCGTTTTGTAGCAGTTACCGGCATTTACATTACTTACACGCTCTGCTAAAGCAGTATCACCTGCGTAGTTCAGAGTAGTCATAAAGCCTTCATATGCAATGAGAGTTACGATGAGTAAAAGTGCAACCGCCAACATGGTCTCAAGCAACGTAAAACCGCGCTTAGACGCTTTTGTATAACGAAACATCTTCTATTCCTCCTTAAAAACCAACAGACACGAATTTGCTATTCTTTGCTGCATTATCGGAACGGAATGACACGCGATTACTCGCGAGGCTCGAAGAAGCATCGTTACCCTTGGACACATACCCGTGAATGGAAATGCCAACAACCGCAGCTAAAATAACTATAATAGCAAGGACTAACACAATCTCAACGAGTGTGAAGCCACGCTTCGACTTATAGATTCTGCTCATAATTTCCTCCAAGTATAACCGAGTTAAGTATATCACATGTACAGCGATATGCAAAGACCTTAAATGTTAATAGAATGTAAAAAAAGAGGGGGCTCAAAGCCCCCCCCAATTAAGTTTTAACTCAGTGATTATTAACCGAGAATGTTGTCGATCTCAGCTGTTACTGTGTTGATAGCATCGTTGTGCTCTTTGATGGAAGATGTAGCGGACTTCGCCTTGTTGATGTAAGATGCAACGGAGAAGAATACTACTGCTGCCAGGATAACGATGATAGCGATAACGAGTACCATTTCAACGAGTGTAAAACCTTTTCTGTTCTTCTGAATCTTCTTCATAATAAGTTCCTCCTAAAATGTTTTTTTGAGTTTGTAATTACATTATATCAGGTCATTCTGAAAATGCAATAGCAATTTTGAAATTTCTTCACATTTTTGTGAATTTTCTTTTCGAATCCGCCAAAAAAGCGTCAAAAGCAACTCAAATCAACCTGGATCCAATATAGTTTTTTACATTATAGCATACAAAGCCGATAAGCGGAACGTGCTGATATATGGGCTTTTAAGCAATCTCTTGAGTTGATATTCATCCGGAAAGCGAGTTTACAAACATAAATCGTTTTGATTGTAGTCAAATGTGAAGAAATGTGAAGAGGGGATCATCTTATCGATGATCCCCTCCGGAAAACCTTATTCAATTTCTAATGAACTTAGGCATTCAGATCAGGCAGATTAATTTCTCCGCCCTGCTGCTGGTTAGCATTTTGTGGTGTACCATTCTCAGCAACGAATGCATTATATTCTGCATTGTACTGTTCCTGAGTAATTGCACCGATTCTATACTGGATCAGGAGCTGAGCAAGCTTCGGCGGAAGCTTCTTAGCCTGTTCAAATGTCTGATCCATATAGTTCCATTCATAACCCCAGTGGCTCCATGCTGCAAACGTACGGTTTACAGAGAAGTCATAAGAGAGGAAGGAAATGTAGTGTCCGTACAGCGGGGAATCCTCAGATACCTTGTAGAGATCAGGATTTGTTACTACAAAGTAACTCGGCATACCAACCAGACCACCAACCTTGATGTTGTCTGCGCCGACCCATGTCATGTACTTCATATCTGCCAGAGGCTCAGATTGCCTGTCGATGAGCTCGTAAGCGTAAACATCAACTACAGCTGTGAATTCGCAGAAGCCCTGCTTTGTATCTTCGATACCGATCTCAGAGATCTTAATATAATCCAGGTTATCAGCCTCGATCTTCTTCAGAGCGGCAACAAACTCATCATAACCAACATATGTCTTGGATTTGATATCGTTGGCGCTGTTATAACCGATCTTCTGAGCTTCCGGATTCGGTGTATACGGATCAGCGTCAACACCAAAGTTCAGCTGAGAATAGAAGACAGTGTACGGAATGTCATTCGGGTACTTGTTGTCACCTACTTCGTCATGAGTCAGAAGGAATCCGTCTGTACCGGATACCTTAACGGTGTAGCGGGAAGTCACAGCGCGGTTCGCACTGACTTTACCATCTGTCATTAATACAGTCTCATAAGTGAGAGGTGTATTGCTGATTTCTACAATAAACGGAATGCCTGCATCCTCAAACTGCTTATACAGATTTCTCTGGATAGAACCTGTAACCAGTTCCGGAAGCATCTTGTTCTCGAGAGTCTTAAGCTGACCTTTCAGCTGCTTGCTCTGCTCGTTGAGAGCTTCAGCCTGAGCGATGATAGCATCTTTCTGGGCCTTTTCCTGCTCAACTTGTCTTAATTCATCTTTTACATCATTTAACTTATCGAAATTCTTCTTAATTACACACAGATAGCAAACTGCGCCAAGAGCCAGAAGAAGAACAATAAACAGTAAGAATGTATCTCTACCGCCAGAATTTTTCATCAGGACTCACCTCCGTCTACTGTATACAACAGGTCGATATTCAAGTTGCTGGAAATCTTGCCGGTGATCTCGTTTGCTGCGATGATCTCTGCAAGTCTCTCAGGTGTTACAGCCTGTCCGTTGACCTTAACGTTTGTCAGCTTGTACTCTACGCCATCCAATGTGTAAGAAGCGACAGAATCTTTGATCTCGTAATTAGAACCAACTGTCTTCGGCTGGGTAATGAGCTGAGTAAGCGGTGTCGGTGTCTGTCCGTCAATGAAGCGAGCGTATGTCAGGTTTACATAACCCTTCATAGTGCAGATGAAACGGAAAGTGTAACTCATGTTACCGAACATGATTGTTTCTTTGTTATAACCGACTTCCGTAGGATTCAGAGGCTTAATTGTATCTTCGATAGAGGAGAAGATACCCAGCTTATCAAGAAGATGCAGATAGTTGAGAGCAGAGGTACGATCAAGAGACTGACCCTGGATCTCTACAACACCTTCAGTATTGCTGTAAGCAGTCAGGAATGTGTCATTCGGAAGATTGTCTCTGACAGCTGTGAGAGTTGCTGTAGAAGCAACAGTCTTGGAAGCAATCTTAGAATCAAGAGAAGAGAGAACGTAGAAGTAACTACGCAGAGACTCTACCTCAGCCTGTGTCTTGTCTTTATTTGCGAGACGATTCTGATAATCTTCGGAATTCATCGTTGCCTTAAGATCGTTGATCTTGTTCTGCTTATTCATGATCTGAATACCGCAGGCGATCCATACGATCAAGGTAAATACAAGGATCACAACTGTTGCCAGAAGGAAAAACGGGAATGCTGACGAAATTTGTTGAGACGCAGCAGAACTGAACTCTGAGAAGAAG
Organism: Clostridiales bacterium; assembly: GCA_024695545.1. Next base: position 15,063 of record JAILHZ010000126.1, on the reverse strand, counting down.
TTCATATCTTTCTTTGAAAATTCATTCTTGGATTTTGCAAAACTCATAATCTCGCCTCCTTTCAGTTTTCACGAATGAGTGCGCCGCACGCATTCACATAATCACTAAGCTGGAAGTCCTTCGGACCCTGAACAGTATTCAGAGAACCAAGGATCTCAACCTGTGTACCTAACTGGCGAGCCAGTTCTTTATCCATCTTTCTGTATCTTGCACCGGAACCATAAAGGAAGCATGTGCTGATAGCATCAAGATGATACTTGGAGATCGAGAACTGAGCTGTTCTGGAGATAGCATCTGTAAGAGACTTGAAGTAAGCCGATACAGCACTATTCAGAGAAGGCTCATCCTTAACGGTCTCGTGCCATACATCGATATCGGAAACATCCACAGTAGAGATGCCTTCGCCCTTAACAACCTGAAGACGGCGGGTAAGGATGGAAGACTTGTTTGCGGAGTTACCCTGAACCTTCTTAACGGTCTCAGCGACCTGACGGACGTTGGAGTGACCGAACTGGAGACGACGGGTAAGTACCGGGAATCCCTTATCGAGAACGGTAATGTTTGTTGTCTTCGAAGAAAGCTCGATGAGAAGCAGTGTGTTCGAGTTGATGTTTGTTGTTCCGTTGATCGTACCGGTCTTAAAGAGCTTTCTGATCGCGTTCGGGTTAACATCCAGAGCAACCGGGACCAGAGCACTGGTCTTCATAAGTTCACGGAAGTCGTTCGCAACATCCTTCGGGATTGCTGTTGCACGAACCTTGTACTTCTGCTGCTTTGTCTCTTCGTCGAGTACCTTATCATAAATAATGTATTCAACGATCATGTCACGATTGTTGGTGCCCTGACCAAGGATCTCGTAGCGGACCATGTCTCGGAGCTGATCGCCCTTAACTGCCGGAAGTTCGAGGTCTCTTGTGTGAAGATAACTACCCTCAACCGTTAAAATTGCACGCTTGTCCTGAATGTTACTCTTAGCAAGCGCATTCTTCAACGCCATTACCACACCAAACTGGTCTGCGATAACGCCGTCTGCGATGGTGTCGGACTCGAGCGGGATCAGACCGAACTTGTCGACCGATACTACACCGGTCTTGCGGTTGTATCCGCCGAGTACCATTTTCATGTTTGAGCTGGAGACGTCAATAGATATCTCTCTGCTGGTTCCAGTTCCAAAAGCCATAATTTATCTCCTTTCGAGTTATCATCACATAATGTTCTTGGTCATTGTGAGTACCGGCAGACCGCAGGCACCTACGATGATAAGAACGACAAACGCCATGATTACGATCATGATCGGCTCCATAGCAGCTGTCATCTTAGCTGTTGCTGCATCAGCCTCATCTTCGAAGAAGTCAGCAGCTTTGTCCAGGATGCTGTCCAAAGTACCGGATTCTTCACCGATTGCTGTCATAGCGTAAATCATAGGAGGGAACTCCTTGATTCCACGAATAGATCTGGAAACGGAAGAACCTTTTCGGATCTCGTTTCTGGAGTCATAAAGCTGAGCTTCCAGATACTTGTTTCCAAGAGTATGGCTGGTGATCTCCATCGAATCGAGAACGCTGATACCGCTTCGGAGAAGGGTAGACATTGTTCTTGTGAATCGAGCTGCCGCGGTTGCCTTCTGAGCTTTTCCGATGACAGGACAACGGAGCAGGAAACGGGCCCAAGCCATGGAACCTTTCTCGGAGTGCTTCCAGAGACGGAAAGCAACAACCAAAGCGAGAATAGCACCAATATACAGATACCAATAATCAATGATACTGTCTGAGAATGCCATAACGGCTTTCGTGAGTCCAGGGAGGTCACCGCCCAACTCATTAAGAGTTACGGCGAATCTCGGAACAACGAGGGTCATCAATCCGACGGTGATACCGAAGGTAACAACCGCGAGGATGATCGGGTAAACAAGAGCAGCACCGACTTTATTCTTCAGTTTCTGTTCTTTTTCAAAGTGTGCAGCCAGACGAGCCATTACTTCGTCCAGACGACCGGATTCCTCACCAGCGGAGATCATGGAGACCATGATGGTAGGTAAGGCTTTCGATTGTTCACGGAAAGCTTCAGATAATGTTTTACCAGCCTGAATAGATTCGTAAACAGAACCGATAACCGCCTTTGCCTTCTTACTTTCCAGCTGCTGATAAAGCATATCCAGAGAACGGATAACCGTGATACCGGCGCTCAAAAGAGAAGAAAGCTGACGTGTGATAATCATCAGGTCCTTAACCTTCAACCTCGGACTTCCGACGTTCATGTTAAGGATACTGGAGCCACTATCTTGCTCAAGTGAAGCAATGAAACGACCGTCAGCGCGGAGCATCTTTGAAGCATCTGCAATAGTTGCGGCTTCAATTACGCCTTTGCTGGAACGACCCGCTGCATCAACTACTTCATATTTGAAATTTGGCATGAAGCAAACCTCCTTCTTTCTTTTTTATCAGTATTCGAGAGAACTAAACAGACCGCTGGAAACAGAGTTTGCTGTACCGGCAGAAGCCAGGTAACGACGATACTCGTCAGGATCTTTACAGCGGGTGATCGCTGTTTCGCGGGTAATAAGACCTTTCTTTGTGAGCTCTGCAAGATAGTAGTCGAGCGAGCACATGCCGGACTTGAGGTTCGTGGCAATCGTATTGTCGATCTGATAGGTCTTTCCTTCACGAATGAGGTTTCTTACAGCGTCATTCGCGATGAGGATCTCAAATGCTGCGACACGTCCGGAACCGTCTGCACGGGGAAGGAGTGTCTGAGAAATAACAGCGACCAGAACGGTACCGAGCTGAACACGAATCTGATCCTGCTGATGTGGAGGGAATACGTCGATGATACGGTTGATGGTATCAGCAGCGCCACTGGTATGAAGTGTGGACATAACCAAGTGACCTGTCTCGGAAGCGGTGATCGCGGTACTGATAGTATCGAGGTCACGCATCTCACCAACCATGATAACATCCGGGTCTTCACGGAGTGCGGCACGGAGTGCGTTTGCAAACGAAAGTGTATCTTCGTGAACTTCACGCTGGTTGATCATAGACTCACCGTGACGGTGCAGGTACTCGATCGGCTCTTCCAGTGTGAGTACGTGACAACGGCGGTTCTGGTTGATGTGACCAACCATGGCAGCCAGTGTCGTAGACTTACCGGAACCCGTAGGACCGGTAACGAGGATCAATCCACGCGGTTTCAGAGCAAGGTCCTTGAAAAGCTCAGGAAGACCAAGACGCTCGCAGGATGGGATCTCCGTTGTGATAGTACGAGCAGCAAGGGTATAACTGCCACGCTGCTTAAATACGTTGCAACGGAAACGGCTGTAATCCTTAACTACGTATGAGAAGTCGATCTCACCACGCTCGTTGAGGTACTGCTGTCTCGATTTGTCCAACATAGACTTACACAGATACTCGGTATCACTCTGTGTGAGAATGTTGGAGTTCAGGGGCATGAGTTCACCGTGTACGCGGATCATCGGCGGGAGACCGACGGTGATGTGCGTATCGGACGCCTGGCGGCGAACAGCCTCTGTGAGAATGGCATCCATACTTAATGTAAATTCTTCCACTTTCTATCCTCCTTAACCGTCAATGGAATATGTTACTTTACTCATTTCCTGCACAGTAGTAATACCCTCCAGAACTAACTGTGCGGCTGAGTCGGCAAGCATTAATGTACCTTCGGAAATGGCGAGGGCGCGCATCTCATCTTCACCTGCACGGCGCTCGAGCAGAGCTCTCATCGCCTTGGTCATGATAACGACCTCGTGAATAGCGATACGTCCTTTATAGCCTTTCTCGTTACATTCGGAACAACCGGCGCCACGATAGAGCTTCTGTCCGGGCTTGAGCTTGAGAAGCTCGATTTCATCCGGACCCGGTGTGTACTCTTCACGGCAGTTGGTGCAGATACGGCGAACAAGACGTTGAGCAACAACTCCGATAAGAGCAGTGGAAACCATGAACGGCTCGATACCCATATCGATCAAACGGTTGATAGAGGAAACGGCGTCATTGGTGTGGATGGTACTGAATACCAAGTGGCCGGTGATAGCGGCTCGCATAGCGATCTCGGCTGTCTCACCGTCACGGATCTCACCGACGAGGATGATATCCGGGTCCTGACGGAGGATAGAACGAAGGCCGCTGGCGAATGTCATACCGGCTTTGGCGTTAACCTGTACCTGGTTGAGTCCCGGAATCTGGATTTCTACCGGGTCCTCAACGGTTACGATGTTTGTTTCTGGTGTGTTCTTCTCAGAGAGAAGAGTGTAGAGCGTGGTTGTTTTACCGGAACCGGTAGGACCGGAGATCAAACATACGCCCTGCGGAACTTTGACGATTCTGTCAATCATCTCGTTGTTGTGTTCACTGATACCAAGATACTTACGGTTCAGGTTGGCGTCGTTCTTAGCCAGAATACGGATAACGGTTTTCTCACCGTGTACAGTTGGGAGGACAGATACACGCATGTCAACCGGTTTTCCGTTGATAAGGGTCTGAACACGACCGTCCTGAGGAATACGCTTTTCGGCGATGTTCATGCCGGAAAGGATCTTGATACGGGTGATGATGGCGTCTCGAGCAGCAACCGGGTTGCTCATGATCTCGGACAGAACGCCGTCGATACGGATACGGACTCGAACACGATCTTCCATCGGTTCGATGTGAATATCGGAAGAGTTGGCACGGATAGCGAACTCGATCATGGAGTTGACGAGCTTAACTACCGGTGCGTTGTTTACTTCATCGGTGATCTCATCGCCGAGTTTCTTCATATCCTCGATATCGAGTTCGGCGGCGAGGTCGTCGGCAGCTTTCTCAGCGACCTTTCTACCATAGTTCATCTTGATCGCGGTGAGGATCTGCTGCTTCGGAGCAAGGAGTGTAACGATGTCGTTGCCTGTACGGAAACGGAGGTCATCGGTTACGAGAATGTTGAGCGGGTCATAAATAGCTACTACGAGTTTACCTTCGTCGAAAGCTACCGGAATGATCAGGTTTTCTTCGCAGTACTGCTCGGTAACGACCTTTGTCGCTTCCTGGTCAATATCTACCTGCTGGAGATCGATGATCGGGAGATCGTACTGACTTGAGATCGCTCTTAGAATATCTAGTTCCGTCAAAAGACCTTTCTCTACAATGATCTCACCAAGTCTTTTTTTGCTTGTATCAGCACGCTGAGCTTCCAGCGCTTCCTGCAGTTCTGCCTGAGACAGGAATCCGCTGTCGATAAGAATATCACCTAATCGCTTCATCATACCCTCCCAAATTGATGTACGTTTAGTTAATTACGGGATCTACAAGCTTCCCGCGGAGCTGTTGAAGATAATAGTAATTTACACCCAAACGCAGGTGCTTGTATAGTCTCTGAGATAAACAAAAAATTACAATTTCGCTTATACCCTAAGCGAAACTGTTATCATCTTGTAACCCTTTCCCAGATAAGACCCAGTGCAAAAACCATCGTCTTTTTCTCAATAAATATACATGGAAAATGAGGATTTTGCAACATTATTTGACTGTATTGCCAGTATTTTTGCAAAAAACTTTGATAGAAAACCAATGAATATGAAACAAGAAATTGCAAAGAGGGGGTATTTATATTATTGTTATGGAGAAAGAAATAGGAGCGTGAGAATATGGGTTCAGATGAAGTTTTGGCTATAGTGAACATCGTTCTGGCAGGGATGTTCGGAGCCGTAATCGGAAGTTTTACAAATGTGTGTATTTACCGTATCCCGGAACACAGGACGGTAGTTAAAGGTCACTCGATGTGTATGACCTGCGGCCATGAACTGGGCGCACTGGATCTGGTTCCGATCTTCAGCTGGCTCTTCCTGGGCGGTAAGTGCCGTTACTGTAAGACACCGATCTCCTCGAGATATATCAAGATCGAGAGCCTTACGGCCGTTATGTACATGCTTATGGCGGCGACGCATCTGTCTATGTTCCTGGATCCGACAGTAGAGGATCCGATGACGAATATTTTTCCGTTTATCGAATTGTGCGCGCTCTTCATTATGATCAATGTCGTCATCGTCGAGATGATGATCCAGCACGATACAGGTTCGTCCATGTACCGCATGTCTGTGGCCCTGGGCATCGATTTCGCGGTACAGCTGATCGCCCGTGCCCTGGGAGTTGCTACTAATGACGCGATCTCCGGAGAGCTCTGCAGCAAGCTGGGAAGCTGGGGAATTGAGATCCTGGCAGGTGCCGCGATCGGATTGGCGGCGGTCATTCTGGCAGTGCTTTTCGCGAACCGTCCGAAGGAAATGAGCAAGTACCTTCATGATCAGAAATACCGCGGAGTCAGAACATCTGATGTATTTGCGATCGTGCTCTGCGCGTGCATCGGTATTATCCCGGCCGCGGTTGCAGCGACGGTTTATCTGATCGGAAGGATCCTGATCGGCAACGGAAAGAGCGTAAAATACCTCGGAATCGTTCTCGCGAGCGGCGCTGCGGTAGGATACTTTGCAAATTGCGCATTTCAAGTGATATAATACTTTGAACATTTTATATAGATAGTGGAGGTTTTCCTATGTCCGGACATTCCAAGTGGAATAACATCAAGAGAAAGAAAGAAGCATCCGATGCAGCAAAGGGTGCTGTGTTCACCAAGGTTGCCAAGGAGATCATGGTAGCTGTTAAGGCGGGAGGACCGGATCCGGATAACAACTCGAAACTCAAGGATGTAATCGCTAAGGCGAAAGCCGCGAACATGCCGAACGACAATATCAACCGTGCCATCAAGAAGGCGGCGGGTGCCGGTGAAGGCGATGATTACGAAGAGATCGTTTACGAAGGTTACGGTCCGGGCGGAATCGCCATCATGGTAAGAACACTGACGAATAACCGTAACCGTACGGCTGCGGATGTCCGCCACATCTTCGATAAGTACAACGGAAACATGGGTGTTTCCGGAAGTGTTTCCTTCATGTTCCAGGAGAAGGGAACGATCATGATCGATTCTGAAGAGTTTGAAGATGAAGAGCAGATCATGATGGATGCTCTCGACTGCGGAGCTGAGGACTTCAGCGCAGAGGACGGCTATTACGAGATCCTGACAGATCCGGCCGCTTACTATGAGGTAAAGGATGCACTGGAAGCGAAGGGGTATACTTTCGTTGATTCCACACTGGGTCCGGTACCGCTCAACTGGTCGAAGGTCGATGACGAGGAGACGGCTTCCAAACTGGAGATGATGCTCGAGAAGTTTGACGAGAACGACGACGTTCAGGAAGTTTTCAATAACTGGGATAACTAATTTATAGAGGTATAGTAGGAATGGATCTGCCGAAACAAAAAGGCAAGGAACAGACTGAACATCCTGAAGAGAGGCAGGGAGCTTCCCGCCGGGGTGTGTTTATTCCTGAGCTTCGGTCCACCTTACGGCGCCTCGAAAAAAACGTGGAGACCCGTGCCACGGCGCGTATCGAGCGGCAGATCGAGAATCTGGCGAACGATGAGAAGGAGATGCGAGAGATCCTCTCCAACATCGCGGTCGTTGCTTTTGTAGGATCTTCCGGAACCGGTAAGAGTACCCGTGCGATCCGTGTCGCAAAACAGAATAATATCAAGTACATCATCGATGACGGTCTTCTGATCAACGGAAGCCGCATCGTGGCCGGTAACTCGGCAAAGAAAGCGGCGACGAAGCTCGAGTCTGTCCGTCAGGCACTCTTCGAGGATCCGAGCCGTTCTTCTATTATGAGAAAAGCACTCGCGGAGAATCTTCCGTCGACACTCATGATCCTCGGTACTTCCGATGCCATGCTCGAGAAGATCTGTAACAATCTGTGGCTGAATCAGCCGGCGATGCTGATCCGTATCGAGGATGTCAGCTCGGAGGAAGAAATCGCGCAGGCGAAGAATACGCGTCTTCGTGAAGGTATGCATACGATCCCGGTGCCGAGTATGGAGATCAAGCACGAGTTCTCCGGTTATTTTTCCGACCCGCTTAACCGCCTGAGAAGAAGATGGGATAAGGAACGAGGCCTTCAGCCGGTCGTTCCGGAGACGGAACGTACAGTTGTACGACCGACTTTCTCGAGTTTGGGAAGCTATTCGATCTCGGACGATGCCCTCCTGGATCTTGTAAAGATCATTCTCAGAAAAGTTCCCGGTGTGCACGCTGTTGTCGGATTTTCTTCGGAGAAACGTGTTTATGGTGTCGTCTTAAGCATCGACCTGGAACTCTATTACGGATTCAATGCCCAGGAGGTGCTCTATAACGCTCAGCAGCGCCTGGGAAGATATATCGAGGAGTATTCCTCGATCAATATGGTCGCGGTAGATGTCCGCGCCAAGCGCCTGATCCACGAGGATCCGGCCTGATACCTGCTTGGAGGTAAATCATGAAAGTTGAAAAGATCTATACCATTCCGGTAAACGACGCATACTCGTCCTCGTGTGCCTGTCCGCTCTGTGCCCTGAAGGCAAAGGTGGAGGCAGACTCTCTCGATTACTATCTCGGACCTTCTCTTATGGAGCCGGATAACCGCGTACTGACAAATGAATCGGGTTTCTGCGGAGATCATCTGAATAAGATGTTCGGAAGAGAAATCAACCGTCTCGGCATGGGACTCATGCTGCATACGCATATCCAGGATGTGAAGAAATCCACGGATCCGCTGTGGGAGAAGGCCGCTCCGGCGAAGAGAACACTTCTTTCCGGAAAAGATGCGGAGTATAAGAAGCGTCTGACATCTCTCGCGGACAAGATCGATGCCAGACTTGAGTCTTGCATCATCTGCGACAAGATCAACACCACCATGAAGCGCTATATGGAAGTCATCATGTGGCTTTACTTCGAGGATGCTTCATTCCGGGAGACATTTGCAACGAAGACATACCACTGTCTGCCGCATGTGGCGATGCTCCTTCGCGCTGCTGCGGAAGAACTGAACCAGAATCAGGCGGCGGAGTTTGTCGCGGCACTGGCCAAGACTCATAATGCGGGACTCGATGAACTGATCAAGGACGTCGAGTGGTTCACGCTGAAGTTTGACTATAGAAATAAGGAAAAGCCGTGGGGCAACAGTAAAGATGCTGTCCCGAGAGCGATTGCGATGCTCGGCGGCCAGCCTGCCGACGCACCTTCTGCGAAGGAGGATGGGAAATAATGGAAATGGGTAAGATCTTTACCTCGGAATCGACAGAGACTGTTCCGCAGATCGCACTGTCTGACAGAGAAGGAAGTCCCAAGCGTGTCGTACTCGTAATCGAAGGCGAGATCGTCGGCGACAATAAGGGGGACGAAGAATCCCAGGAGCATGGAAAAGAACTGATGCTTCATGCTCTTTCGAGTCTGAAGACGGCAAAAGCCGTGCCGGATGAGATCCTCCTGATCCATGACGGAGTAAAGCTGATCCTGCCGGAAAGCGAGTGTTTTTCCTGCTGGAAAGATATCCTCGACAGAGAGATCGTCGTAAAGGCCTGCAATGAATCCCTGTTCTATCTCGGAAAAATCCCGGAAGATCCGAGGATCATCTGCGATGACATGGCGGATCTTCTCCAGAGCATGCTCACGGCGGACCGTGTCGTAAGACTCTGAGACGGGAGAAGAGAGGATGGCTTCTGTTAAAAGATATAAAAAGGAAGATATAGTGACCTACTGCCTCGGGGCGACGGTCAGCATGGAGTATCTGAACATCCGTCCTAAGGATGTAAAGCAGATCTATCTCCATAGGGTTTTTTACGAATCCGAAACAAAAGAGAAGATCTTAAGGATCTGTTCTGAGAGGAATATCCCCTGTGAGGTCAATGACAAGGTATTCCAGATCCTGTCACAGAAAGAGAACTGCTTCGTGATTGCCATGATACGCAAGTACACTTGTGAACTGGACAGGGATGCTTCGCATGTCGTTCTGGTCAATCCCGGCAATTCGGGAAACGCCGGCACGATCATCCGCTCGGCTGCGGGCTTCGGGGTAACAAACATTGCAATTATCCGACCGGGAGTGGACTTCTTCGATCCGAAGGTCATCCGTGCGTCGATGGGCGCGCTGAGCCGGATCAATTTCAAATATTACGATACATGGGAAGATTACGAGAAGACCGATGGAGCCGGAAGCAGACACTTCTATCCGTTTATGCTTGACGGAAGTACACTTCTACACGAGACGAAGATCGAAAAGCCCTTTTCTCTGATCATGGGAAATGAGGCGACGGGCCTTCCGGAATCTTTCTCGAAGATCGGATCTCCTGTCCGGATCGACCACACTTCGAATATCGACAGTCTGAATCTTCCGATTGCGACAAGCATCGGTCTGTATGAAGCCACGAAGGGTGATTTTCGCGAATAATCAGGCTTCGCGAGAAATTTTGCCGAAATAATAAAAAAACTCTTGCGCCACCGAAATAAGCATGGTAAAATGTCTCGGTGTCTGAATGAAGATAAATACTGATGGAGGTGAAGGAAATGCCGAATATCAAGTCCGCATGTAAGCGCGTGAAGGTTACTGAGAAGAAGACCTTGGCGAATAAGATGAAGAAGAGCGAGATGCGCACCATTGTCAAGAAGGCAACGGCTTCTATCGCCGCCTCTGATGATAATTCCGCAGCGCTCGTTAAGGACGCACAGGTTGCACTGGATAAGGCAGTAGCTAAGGGATATATCCATAAGAACGCTGCAGCAAGAAAGAAGTCCAGACTGGCTAAGGCAGCTAACGCAGCTAAGGCGTAATTCGATTAATAATTGAATTTTAAATGAAGACTGTTCCGGAAATCCGGGACAGTTTTTTGTTGCAGTTATGTTGATTGACGGGGTTAATTGTTAATAAACTGTTTCAGAATTCTAAAAATCGTTCTTTTATAAGTAACTTAAGACTTTTTTAGGTTGCTTTTATTTTCTTGCCTTATATACTTAACATAAGAAATTGTGTTTGAAACAGATTTCGATTGCTTTGACAGCATTGGTTTGGACATTAGAAAAGGGGATGCATATGAAAAAGTTTTTCCAAAGCAAGAAGTTTATCAGTGTCACTGCTGGCGTGCTAGCCACATCTTTGGTTGTGGGAAATCTCGCGATCAGCAGATCGAAGATGAAGAAGGGACAGATCAGCAGTTCAGCGACGGTTTATGCTGACGATCATCTGCTGGACTTTGACGCTTCCAGTCAGGTCAACTTCAGTACGATCCTCGGTCGAGCCATCGACTATGGTATCGTAAGTGATGTGGTCGACCAGAAAGGCCACATGGAGACGACGTACGCTACGAATAAGTTCGTAAATCCGGGAGCAGCCAACAACTGTGACGTTGACCTTGCCGGAAATGCGACTGCCCAGTTCATCATCGCGTCTGTAGAGAACGGTTCCAAAGCGCGCTTCGGTAATACATACAATGGTCAGGAGATGCCGTTCGTTATCGATACGACATATGATATGACCGCTAACAAAGATGCGAATTTCGTATATGATACTGTCTGCAAGGCAAGCGTCCTTTACAGAACTTACGATTATGATGTTCTGAAATCCAACGTAGATTCCATGATCAGTAAAGGTAAGAAGCAGTCGGATATACTTGCCGCGAAACCTGCCTTTGACGGTAATACCATTGCTACCAAGAGAGGCGACAGCGGAGCGACGGTCGATCTGAGTGATCCTTCGTACCAGAACGCAACTGTCTATATCAATGTAGAAGGCGGTTCCCAGCTGGAGAAGGCGATCCAGAATGCGGACGGTCTGCTTATCAAAAAACATCCCTCAACTAATGTCGTATTTAATATGCTCGGTACCGGTGAGATCAAGCTGACACAGTACAGAGTTCAGATCGTCGGAGAGACCTTTACTCTCGATCCGGATAACGGAAAGGAAAGATCCGATTATTCCTTTGACTCCACAACGACCTGCGGCGGTTATGACTCCCTTCATAATGCGCATGTCGAAGAGTATATGACCAAGAGCATCATCTTTAATATCAGAAACGCATCGTCTGTCAAGTACAACATGACAGCCGGTCTTTTCCTTGTTCCGAATAATATCCCCGGTGAGGTTGTCGGTTCCAGTGCAGGCTGGATCGTATCTTCCGGAAGAACAACGGTTTCCAGTGGTGAGTTCCACTATATCTATCACGACAGAGAGTATGTTGCGAATACTGAAGGCACCAGTGTTATTCACTTCGCGGCACGTAAAGCTTTTACAGAAGACTACGATAATATCAATGAACTTACTAATGTAGCGCTTACCAAGGGCGAGTATAAGTTCTCCTTTATCGAGACAGAATCTGACTATCAGACTGAAAAAGAAGGAGGCGTGAAGGATCTCAACTGTGCCGTAGACGCATACAGTAAGATCACATTCCCGAATATCACTGTTGCCGTAGAGACGGTTGACCCGTATATTCCGCAGAAGAGATATTTCGTTGTCCGTGAAAATCCGACGACTTCCGATGATCCGAATGTCGGGCTTTCCAATCCGACTGATCCGAAAGTTGAACTTTCGGAAGGTGAGATCGATATCGAGTTAACGATCACCAATGTTGACGGTATCATCCACTACTATGTAAATACTTTCAAGTACTACGAAGCAAAGAACGGACAGCAGCCGGACGATGGTGACAACAATGTTGCTGCTTCCGGTGCAGAGTTCTCGCTGGGCGGCTTCTACAATAAGTATGATGTCGAGACCGGCAAACTCACTCTGAAGAAAGCGCTTGACGGAGATTCTCCGGCAAATGATTATCCGGACAAGACATATAAGATGGCTGTTAGAAAGGGCCTTCTGTATGTTCAGCAGGATGGAAGCCTCAGTGTTGATGAATACTACTTCCAGGTTCCTGCAGATTCAAACGGCATCGAGATCTCGGGTCTTACCCCGGGTGATTACACTATCGTTGAAGATGAAGGAAACCTTCGTGGTTATAACTTCGTCAGCTCGTCTATGTCCAGTACGGTTACCGTGAATAATACGACTTCCGGCCCGAATGACATTACGGCAGATGGAAAGGTCTCTCTGACCGGCAGTTCGGAAGCAGAAGTTGTTGTAACCAACACATATGAGAAGATCGATGTCTCCGGAAAAGCATCTCTTACGATCAATAAGCAGATCGAGGTCAATGGAGAGGCTGTGACTCCGGATACCATTCCGGAAGAACTTGCTTCCCAGGAATACAGTTTCTATGTATCCACAATTTCCGGATATAACAGATTGTTCCTGACGGATTATAACGGTTCACTCGGACAGGACTACCAGAAATACACCTTTAAGACGACATTCGGTGAACCGATCGTTATCTACGGTCTGGAACCGAATAAAGAGTATATTGTTCAGGAAGTCGCTCCGAATGGACAGTTGAGATCTTACAATCTTAATGCGATCTCTATCGACGGTACAGATTACAGCAACAATATTTATAATGCCGCAAAGGGCATCACTACGGGTGCTGCGGATAGCAACACCAACGTAGATGTAGTAAACGGCTATCAGGAGATAAAGAAGAATCTTACGATCCGCAAGGCGTTCGTAAATGCCCAGAACAGCGGTATGTCGATCGCTCCGGAGGATCTTGATAAACTGGAAGGTATCTGCCTTACCGTTAAGGGACCCAATGGTTTCAAACAAGAGATCACCGGTACCCAGCTGAGAGAGAATAACTGGCAGTACACATTAAATAATGTTCCTGTCGGTGACTATGTTGTAGAGGAAACCGGCGCAGACAAGACCGGTAAGGGACAGTATGTATTCTCTTATTGCGATGTTACCGGTAACTCTCCGACGAGAGATAACGATGGTACATTAACCGTTACGAACCGCTATTCTGTTGTTTCGCTCGGCGTTCTTACTGTTCGAAAGGGCGTCAATGCGAATGGAGCAGCCACTCCGGCTTTCTTCGAAGTGTATATCCAGAATGAAGACGGTAAATACTATACCGATGAAGGTCCGGAAAGATTTGTTCCCCATAAGAGAGCAGTAAGAGTTCCGGCAAACGGTTCTTTCCAGACAGTGGAAATTCCGGAAGGAAAATATACAGTAACCGAGAATGCAGAATCGGCCAGAGTTGCGGGATATGAACTTGTCACATCCTATAAGACCGGCAATGAGGAAGGTATCAATTACATCAACCTCAAGAACTATGGCGGAGCTGTCGAAGTCACGAATACATATACGAAGTATAAGATTGAAGTGACCAAGCAGGAAGCCGGAGATCATATGTACAATAACTGGACATACCAGTTCTGGGTCAGAGATCTCAACCGGACGGATGGAGTCTATTACATCAAGGCAGATGGCGAATCCGCGAGACTTGAAGATGGTCAGGATCCTTATTACTTCAGTGTCAAAGCAGGTGATTCCAATTCTGAAACAATTCTGCTGAAGAATGCGGGACAGTATCAGGTTATTGAGAAAAATGCGAATGAAGCGGCAAACAATGCGTTTGATCTTACAACGACGTACAGTGTTGCAGACGGTATCGTTACCGTTAGTGATAGTGACGCATCGTCTGCGGCTGCAGTTACTATTACCAATACATATAAATATACGAACGTCGGTAGTCTCACGGTGGGTAAGACTCTGACAGGTGCCGGTAAAGATACGCAGAAAGCATTTGATATCGTCATTACTTTCAGTACTCCGATCAACTATTCTGTAAATGGCGGAGAGAAGATCGCTGCTGCAAGCGATACTTATACTGCACATCTGAAGGATACGGAGACTGTCACTCTTGGTGATATCCCTGCAGGCGTAACTTACACAGTTTCTGAGACGATTTCTCAGGCTGATCAGATTGCCGGCTATGAATTAAGCAGCATCACCGGTGATACTGACAAGGCAATCAAAAAGAACGTGACGAACGTTGTCACAGTTAATAATACCTTTGCTTTCGAATCTGTTGAATCTACAGTCAGGAAGGTATGGGATGACAGCAATAATCAGGATGGCATCCGTCCGGCAAGTGTCACTGTTCAGATGAAACGCAACGGTGTGGACTTCGGTGAGCCGGTTGTCCTGAGTGCGGATAACAACTGGACATACACTGCAACTGAGCTTGCGAAGTATGATGCCTCCAAGAATGCCTACACTTACACTTGGGCTGAGACGGCTGTAGCCGGCTACGAAGCATC
>JAILHZ010000159.1 GCA_024695545.1 Clostridiales bacterium | reverse complement strand
CTGACGCAGTTTGTTATCAATCTGCGTTATTCGCTGATGTCCGTGTCTCTTTCTCAGAAAATGAGTCCGCGGGTAAAGCTTCTGCAGCGTCTGGCGATCGCTTTCGGTATTACCGATGAGATCTTCGCGGTGGCCATAAGCCAGAAGGAAGAAGTGGAGACACCGTATATGATGGGACTGATCACGGCTCCTTTCTGGGGATGGACGATCGGTACGGCCCTTGGTGCGCTGGCGGGCGATATCCTTCCGGATATGGTCGTGTCGGCGCTGGGACTTGCGCTCTATGCGATGTTTGTCGCTATCGTTATTCCTCCGTGTAAAAAGAACCACTCCGTGGCACTTTGCTGTCTGCTTTCCATCGCGCTGTCTTCGGCGTTCTACTATATTCCGGTCCTCTCGGATGTGTCTTCCGGAATAGCAATCATCATCTGCGCTCTGGTGTCCGGACTTCTCTTTGCATGGCTCGCGCCGATCCCGGATGAAGAGAAGAAGGAGAATACGGGAAGCGGGACGGATGGTGCCGGAAAGGCGGTGGCCACATGATCCGTACAGAAGTCTTTTTCCTATATTTACTGGTCATGGCAGGGGTCACATACCTGATCCGAATGCTGCCGCTGGTGCTGTGCCGGAAAAAGATCGAGAACCGGTTTATCCGATCCTTCCTGTACTATATTCCGTATGCAGTGCTCTCGGCGATGACGATCCCGGCGATCTTCTATTCGACAGGTTATCTTCTGTCGGCAGTTCTGGGCCTTGCCTGTGCAGTGATCCTTTCACTGTTAGAAAAGAAACTTCTTACCGTAGCTATTGGTGCATGTGGCACGGTATTTATAGTAGAATATTTTATGTCGATCGTCGGATGATGATCTGAAAAGGAGATACCTATGGCTTTAGAATATGTGAATGTTGAAGACAGAGATCTTGATTGGGCAAGGAAAACCTTTGCCAATGACCGGTTTGCGACGGAGGCGGCAGGTGTCATCATCGAGGAAGCCGGCGATCAGGTATGCCGCTGCAGCATGAAGATCACTCCGGTCCATAAGAATGCGGCCGGCGGTGTTATGGGCGGCGCGATCTTTACACTTGCGGATCTGACATTTGCCGTTGCTGCCAACTTCGGCGGAAGAATGACAGTATCCATCTCCAGCAATATCTCGTTTGTCGGACCTGCGAAGGGAGAAATCCTTTATAGTGTGGCGAGATGTGTGAAGTCGGGAAGAAGCGCCTGTTTTTATGAAGTCGATATAACAGATGATCTGGGCAATAAAGTTGCAGTTGTTACGTTCACGGGCTTTGTAAAAGACCAGAAGTTCTGATGTGCAAAGTATTGGGAACAGTGCTTTTGCATGAGTTTGAAAAAAACATCCTCTTTTTTGAGATTTGTTGTTGACAACTATACTCGGTTTCGGTATACTTCTTCTTGCGCTTGAGAGAGCGCTCCAGCAAATGAAGATGGAAGATTAGCTCAGCTGGGAGAGCACCTGCCTTACAAGCAGGGGGTCACAGGTTCGAGCCCTGTATCTTCCACCAATATGGCGCAGTAGTTCAGCTTGGTTAGAATGCCAGCCTGTCACGCTGGAGGTCGAGGGTTCGAGCCCCTTCTGCGTCGCCAGATGATCGGTCCATATCGGACCGATTATCATTTGCCCAGATAGCTCAGTCGGTAGAGCAGGGGACTGAAAATCCCCGTGTCGTTGGTTCGATTCCGACTCTGGGCACCAAGAGAGATCGTCTTCTAAAGAGACGGTCTCTTTTCTTTATCATCCGGAATTATTCCGCACTTTTGGAAGCAATAGATGTAAAATACTTATGAAAACTGACTTTTATATATATACTCGATATGATATATTTTGATACGCACGCATATATGTGCAGGAGGTATGAAAATGAATCATCCGTTTTCGATGAAAACCGAAAGTGTTATCAATGAACTCCAGACCGACATTAAAGCCGGCCTGACCAAAACCGAGGCAGACAAACGTCTTGCCAAGTATGGTCCGAACTCTCTGGGAGAAGAGAAGAGAGTCCCGCTGTGGAAGCGCTTCTTAGGCCAGTTTGCTGACGCGATGGTGCTGATCCTGATCGGTGCGGCGGTCCTGTCCGCGATCATGGCGATCAAAGAAGGCGGATTCTCCGGATGGGTCGACGTTATCGTCATCCTCGCGATAGTTATCATCAACGCGATCCTTGGTGTTTATCAGGAAGGTAAAGCGGACGAAGCGATTGCTGCTCTGAAGAAGATGAGCTCTCCTCAGGCGAAGGTCGTCCGTGACAATATGCAGCAGATGATCGATTCGGATAAGCTGGTTCCCGGTGATGTCGTTGTTCTCGACGCAGGTGACCTGGTAGCCGCAGATATCCGTCTGACGGAAGCAAGCTCCATGAAGGTCGAGGAGGCTTCCCTGACCGGTGAGTCTGTCCCGGTAGATAAAGATGCGGCAGTTGTTCTTGAAGAAGACTGCGGCATCGGTGACAGAAAGAATATGCTGTACATGGGTACAGCGGTAACCTACGGCCGTGGACGAGGTATCGTAGTTGAGACAGGCGCGAATACTGAACTCGGTAAGATCGCAAGCCGTCTTTCTTCTATCGATGATGAAGAGACACCTCTCCAGAAGAACCTCAATAAACTCGGAAAGATCCTGGGTATCGTCTGCGTGGCGATCTGCCTGATCGTTTTCGTAGTAGACGTATTTGTTCAGGGCGAGCCCTGGGATGAAGCTCTGATGACGGCGGTCAGCCTCGCAGTTGCAGCGATCCCGGAAGGACTTGCTGCTGTAGTTACGATCGTTCTGGCCCTTGGTATGACCAAGATGGCAAGCAAGAACGCGATCGTACGCCGTCTTCTCGCGGTAGAAACGCTCGGATGCGTAGATGTTATCTGCACGGATAAGACAGGTACTCTCACACAGAATGAGATGACCGTCAGAAAAGTGTTTGACGGTGAGAAGTCCTATGACGTTACCGGTATCGGATATGCACCGGAAGGCCAGATCCAGGACGAAAACGGTATGAAGATCACCCCGGATGCGAAGCTCTTAAGACTTCTCCAGTCCTGCGTTCTCTGCAGTGATGCGGTAACTCCGAAGGGTGAGGATGGACGTTATTCCTGCATCGGTGACCCGACAGAGGCGGCTCTTATCGCTCTTGGTGCGAAGTCCGGTCTTCCGAAAGAAGAAACAAACAAGGTATTCCCGCGTATTGCGGAGCTGCCTTTTGACTCTGACCGTAAGATGATGACGACTTATCATCCGAACATTATTCCGGGTGCGATCGTCTCGTTCACCAAGGGTGCTCCGGATATCGTTCTGAACCGCTGTGTCGAGTATTTTGACGGACAGAAGAAAGTCCCGATGACAGAGGAGATCAAGAACCATATTATCGAGACGAATCACGGATATGCAACGACTGCTCTCCGTGTGCTGGCTTTCGCTTATCGTGAGTTTGAGGGCAAGAATGAGATCGAAGCAGATTTTGCCCATGAAGAGGATATGTGCTTTATTGGTCTGGTCGGCATGATCGACCCGGCAAGAACCGAGGTCAAGGACGCTATGGCGATCTGCCGTGAGGCGGGTATCCGTGCGGTCATGATCACCGGTGACTATAAAGATACCGCGGTGGCAATCGCGAATGACCTCGGTATGATGGATGAGACATCCGGAAGCCTTTCCGGCGCAGAACTCGATAAGGTCTCCGATGAAGACTTCCAGACGGTCTGCGAAACAACGAATGTATACGCCCGTGTATCTCCGGATCACAAGGTACGTATCGTCACTGCGCTTAAGAAAAATGATCACATCGCTTCCATGACCGGTGACGGCGTAAACGACGCGATGGCGCTGAAGTCGGCTGACATCGGTGTTGCTATGGGTATCACAGGTACTGATGTTGCGAAGAACTCTTCTGACATGATCCTGACGGATGATAACTTCGCGACGATCGTATCCGCGGTCGAAGAAGGACGTGTCATCTACAGTAACATCAGAAAGTTCGTCGGATTCCTGCTTTCCTGTAATGTCGGTGAGATCCTGGTTATCTTCCTGATTTCTCTGATCCCGGCTTCCCTGATCACAGGTATCGCGACACCTCTTACCGCGATCCAGCTCCTGTGGCTGAACCTCGTGACGGACAGCTTCCCGGCGCTTGCTCTCGGCAGAGAGAAGGGAGAACCGGACATCATGAAGCAGCCGCCGAGAAAGAAGTCGGAGTCAATCATCAACAAGTCCATGAAGATCAATATCGCTGTTCAGAGTATCGCGATCTTCATTGCGGTCTTTACTTCCTTCGTGCTTGGCCTGACCGTATTCTTCAAGGATGAGATCGCACCGATCGAGGGCGCCAGAACGATGGCCTTTGCCACATTGATCCTGGCAGAGCTCTTCCGTGCATACGGCGCACGTTCCGAGAGAATCAGCGTCTTTAAGCTGGGTGTCTTCAGCAATAAGTTTATGAATATTTCCGTGGCCGGCTCCATCGCACTTCTGATGGCAGTCATCTACATCCCGGGAGTCAACGGCATCTTTGATAACATCGCACTTGCCCCGCAGCTCTGGATCCCGATCGTCCTTCTGGCCTTCATTCCGTTTACGGCGAGTGAAGTTTATAAGATGATCAAGAATAGAAAATAACTGTTGCACGCATGAAATTCTTGTGTTAATATTTAACGGTTATTAGAATTGAGAACAGTCTTGGAGGCTGATATAATGAATACATTAGCAGTTGTACTTACATGTGTTGATATTGTGGTCTGCGTCGCACTGATCATTCTGGTTATGTCCCAGGAGGGCAACGATCAGGGTATGGGTATCGTCGGCGGAAGTGGAACTAACTCCTTCTACGAGAAGTCGAAGGGCAGAACGCTGGATGAGAAGCTTAAGAAGATCACGCTGTTTACAGCAGTGCTTTTCGCAATTCTCACCATTGTCCTTTTCCTGGTACTCGCAAGAGGCATTTGAGACACACCGAATAAGTAAGAAAACAGTAGAGCTGCTGACCGGATACGGGAAGCAGCTCTTTTTATTGCGAATTATAAGATTGGGGACAAGTAAATGGGAAGACGTAATCGTAGACATATTAAGATCCGCCCGAGCGGAAAGACAGCAAGATCAAAGGCCTCTATTCCGGCATCGCGCGATATTACCGTTGCCGAGCTTCCGCCGAAGGGCCCGCTGGCGCTGGAGAATCAGTGTGTGGGACTTCTGAAGGAGGGAAGAGAAGGCGGGATCGTTATTCCGGATCCGGGCTATCCCACGACAGCCTACGGACAGATCATTATCCGGAAGAATCAGCTGAATGGCGCGCCTTTCGGCATGAAGGTCGTCTGTGAGATACTGAATCCTTCGGCCAAGCGTGCGGAATATGAGGGCAGGATCGTTGAGGTTCTGGGAGATCCGGGCAATAACGATGTGGCGATGCTCTCGATCATGCGCCAGTTCGGACTTTCTTCGTTCTTCCCGGCGGCGGTAATGGATGAGGCTTCACGCCTCCCGCTTTCTCCGACGGAAGAGCAGATCGAGGAGGCTCTGCTTCACGGAAGAAAAGACCTTCGCAATCTGCCGACGATCACGATCGACGGAGAAGAGGCTAAGGACCTTGATGATGCGATCTCTATTTCCAAACTGGATAAGGGGTGCTACCGTCTGTGGGTACATATTGCGGACGTTTCCGAGTATGTGACTGACGGTTCGGCACTTGATATTGAAGCATCGACCCGTGGAACTTCGGTCTATCTTGTAGACCGAGTGATCCCGATGCTGCCTCCGAGGCTTTCGAATGGGCTTTGCAGTCTGAATCCGCATGTGCCGAGATTTACGATGACCTGCGAGATGAAGATCGGACCGGACGGAAAGATCCTCGACAGCGAGATATATGAAAGTATCATTGAGAGTAACGCGAGGACTTCCTATAACGAGATCAACGGGATCCTGTTCGAGGATAAGGTGATCGAGGACTATACGCCGCTCGTTCCGATGTTCCGTCAGATGCTGGAACTCCGGAATATCCTTAAGGAGAAGAGAAAGATCCGCGGAACCATCGATTTTGTTTTCCCGGAGACCCATGTGGAACTCGATGAGGAAGGAAATCCCGTTGATATTTATGCATATCCGATCAATACGATCCACAGTGTTATTGAGGAGTTCATGATCGCTGCCAATGAGGCTGTTGCCGAGCGGTTCAATAAGATGGAGAGTCCCTTCGTGTATCGTATCCATGAGGAACCGGATGAGCTGAAGATCAACGAATTCATGCACGTAGCCAGACTTTTCGGCGAGAATAAGCGCCTGAACGGCAAGCCGACGCCGCTGTTCTTCAGCGAAATGCTCGAGGACTTTAAGGATAAAGAATATGCTCCGGCGCTGAACCAGCTTCTGCTGAGAAGTATGGCGAAGGCGAAGTATTCGGAGAAGAATGTAGGACACTTCGGTCTGGCATCGGAGTACTACTGCCATTTTACATCTCCGATCCGACGCTATCCGGATCTATATATTCACCGAATTATTAAGAGCTGGCTGCATCAGAAGCATCAGAAGCAGTATTTCCAGAATAAGGTGGCAGATGTTGCGTACCACAGTTCCGAGATGGAGAAGAACAGCGTCGATGCGGAGAGGGCTTCTGTGGACTTAAAGTGTGCCGAGTATATGCTCAAGCACGTGGACGAGGAGTTTCCGGGAACAGTTTCCGGAGCGTGCCCGGCAGGAATCTTTGTCAAGCTTGAGAACACGGTCGAGGGAATGGTGCCTTTCTCGTCCTTAAATGAGTACTTCGAATTTGATGAGAGAAAACTCGAGGCGAAGGGTTCGCATGGTACGGTCTACCGGATCGGGAAGAAGGTCCGGGTTAAGGTCGCTTCGGCGGATCCTCTGACCCATCACATCGATTTTGCGATCGTTGAAGGATGAGGCACAGATAAGGATTCAGCAGACGCATTAATATTGACTAATCTGCTAACTAATGTTAATTTGGTGAATGTAAAAGGATATTGCGATTTATGTGGCTAAATGCCATTATGGAAACAGGGAATACGGGCAGAGGCTCGCCGGAGGGAAAGATATGAACGTTAAGGATTATGAACTTTTGGATATTGAAGTGATCGGGTTTGAGAATTCTGATGTGATCACGGAAAGTGACGAAGGCCCGTTCTCAGGAAACAAAGGTAATTAAGTTAGTCTGTGACTTTGACACAGGTTTTCGAAATAATTGCAATAATAAACTGCCTCTTTTGACGGAATGCAAAAGAGGCAGTTTTGGTATCTGAAATTAAAGCAGTAATCAATCCTCTACGCGGAAAGGAGATAATGCCTCGACGAGATCGTCGCAGGAATTGCTGTGGATCTCGAGGTTGATCGCACTCTGAAGCTCCAGACTGAATATGCCCATGATGGACTTCGCGTCTACTACATAACGGCCGGAGGAAAGATCAACATCGTAAGGATAAGAATTCACGATCTGAACAAATTCCTTGACGTCTGAAATGGATTTAAAGCGAATCGGAAAACGAACCATGATGCTTCCTCCTGTGAGTGCTAAATAACTATGGAATTAGTTTATCACAGGCGACAAGTATGTCAATCACGTAAGTAAATGTGGAAAACATTGAAAGTAGAGAGATTAAAGGTATAATATGTTCATCAATCTGACGAAAGGATACGTATGGCTTACCAAGTTTACTTCCAGACACTGGGGTGCAAAGTGAATTCTTATGAGACCGCTGCGATCGCCAAACTTCTTTCCGAAGAAGGGTTTGAGGAGACGACCGATGCGGGATCCTGTGATGTCTATGTGATCAACACCTGCGCGGTTACCTCGGAAGCAGACAGAAAATCCCGTCAGATGATCCGCCGAGCGAAGCGTATTGCTCCACAAGCAGTCGTTGTTGCCATGGGTTGCCATACGCAGATGTGTAAAGATGAAGAGGGCGCAGATATTATCGTCGGAACGGACGACCGTCCTTCGCTGATCCCGCTACTTCTTCAGAAACTCAATATCAGTAAAGAAGGTTCTGCCGGGGATCTTGATGCCGGAACGCGTTTCTTCGAGTACGGTGCCGTTCCGTATCAGGAGAATACCCGCGCGGTCGTCAAGATCGAAGACGGCTGTAATAATTTCTGCACGTACTGCATTATTCCATACGCCAGAGGACGTGTCCGCTCGAGATCCAGGGAGGCTGTGCTTGCGGAGATCTCCGATATGGCGCGGAAGGGATATCGTGAATTCGTAGTGACAGGCATTCATCTTTGTTCTTTTGAAAAAGAACTCGGGCGCGACAGTACGGCGCTGGGTGAACTGCTCGACCAGATCGCATTGATCGATGGTGTGGAGCGTATCCGTCTCGGTTCGCTGGAACCCTCCTGTATGACACCGGAACTGATCTCCATGCTGAAGAATAATCCTGCGATCTGTCCGCATTTTCATCTGTCGCTTCAGAGCGGATCGGACAGTGTCCTGAAAAGAATGAACCGAAAGTACGATACGGATCTTTTCCGGAGAGTCGTATCTGACTTAAGAAGTGCTTTTCCCGATGCAAGTTTTACTACGGATATGATCTGCGGATTTCCCGGTGAGACAGAAGAAGAACACAGGGAGTCGTGTGCATTCGCCGAAGAGATCGGCTTTACGCACATTCATGTTTTCCCGTTCTCGCCAAGAGAAGGAACGAAGGCATGGGATATGGAAGGACAGGTCGACGGCTCCGTGAAGTCAAGGCGTACGGCGGAACTCCGTGAGATCTCTGACCGGATGGAAGAAGCACGCGCGAAGTCTTTTGTCGGAAAAACCGTAGAAGTCCTGGCCGAGCGTGTCCTGGAGGACGGCTCTTTTGAAGGGTATTGCCGGGAATACATCCGTGTAACGGCAACTTCCGATGAACAGGTAGAACCGGGTGATATCCTCACGGGAACGGTCGATTCTTCCTCCGGATTTGATGTCAGCGGCAGTGCTTTTACGAAACAAGCGGGCTCAAATTAACAAATCAAGCACATTTTTTTGATATCCGTGACATATTTCTAATGAAAAGTTGATTTCTCATGTGATACAATAGGTGCATGATACGCTTGAAAGTATAAGGAGGTGCGTCAACTATGCAGGATTCAGGAACCGCCAGATTCTCCTTTAACATGGAGAGATCCGAAGATGCGAAAGTTTTGATGATGCAAGTCTTGGATGCATTGCAGGAAAAGGGTTATAACCCGATCAACCAGCTGGTAGGCTATTTTATGTCCGGCGACCCGACGTACATTACGAACTATAAGGGTGCGCGCGGCATCATCCGCCGTATGGAACGCGATGAGCTTCTCGAGGTCATCGTGCGTGATTACTGCGAGCGTCTGGCAGACGAGTAATAAATCAGGAGTTTTTATATGAGTCGGGTAATGGCCATCGATTTCGGTATGCGAAGAATAGGTGTGGCCGTATCCGACCCTCTTCGTATTACGGCCCATGGACTGGAGACGGTGAACTGGAACGGAGTGGACAGTGACTACGCGATCGACCGTATCGCGGAACTGGTGAAACAGCAGGAAGTTACGGAGATCGTTCTCGGTAAGCCGAGCCGTACAGATGGTTCGGTCAGCGAATCGGAAGAAAAGGCAGTGCTTTTCGGGAAGCTTTTGGAAGAAAAGGTCGGGATCACACCGGTTTTCAGGGATGAGAGATATACGACCGTTATAGCGTCCCAGTTCCTCAGACAGACCGGGGTTTCCGGGAAAAACAAGAAAAAGGTCGTCGATCAGGTGGCGGCGGAAATCATTTTGCAGGAATATCTGGATATTTCCCGTAAATAGAAGATTATTCATGATATAATGTTTTAAAGGCCTCTTTTTGGCCGGCATATGGTTAAGACAGTAGATTCGGAGGATGAGATTATGATGTTTGATTGTGGACGCAGTTGTGAAAACCGCGATTGTGATAGCTGTGAAGAGAATGAAGGCTTCGAGGGAATCGAAGAGATTTATGATGATGAAGCGATCATTACGATGGTCGATGCAGAGAGTGGCGAAGAGTACCAGTTTGCGCTGGTAGATGATTTTGAATATAAGGATCAGTCCTACTGTGTCCTGGTGACTACGGACGAGGAAGAACCGGAGATGGTCATCACTAAGGTCGTCAAGACAGACGACGGTGAAGAGGGACTCATGAGTCTGGACGAAGATGAAGCAGATGAGATCTACGAAGAGTATGACCGTCTGTGCGCGGAGGCTGAGCTCGACGATGAAGAAGACTTCTCAGACGAAGAAGAGTAAATCAAGATCCATACGTAAGCCTATTTTCACGCATCATTCTCCGAAGGAGGGTGATGCGCTTGCTGTTATTCGCGATGCAAGTAACGGGAAGGAATACTATCTTTCCATGATCGATTCTTTCATGATCGAGAAGATTGAGTATGCGGTGATGTATAACTATGAACCGGATGACGGCAATCATGCCGATCCGGAACTCGTGATCATGCGTACCGAGTACGCGAAGAACGGCGATCAGTATTTCTACTCCATCAAGAATGAGAGTGAGCTGGAGGCGGCATTCACTGTATTTATGCGAAGATATGCTGCCAATGTGAAGGAGAAGAAGAAAAAAGGAACGGTCCCGAATCCGATGCCTTCCGGGAATGAGAGGCGTGTATGAGTAACCGGAGCAGGATCGCATTCCGCTTTCTCCTGTACCCGATACTGTGTATCGTTGTGTATTTTGCCATCATATTCCTGGCAGCTACCTCTGTAGCGGTTTTTGTCGGCGAGAATTATCTTGATCATGAGGGCAAGATATACCTTATCGAAGGTATTCTCGGAATACTGATCTTTTCCGGATGGCTTCTGTTCCGTCGCGCGATGAATAAGCCGAATCCGCCGGTCTCCGCTGGACGGCCGCTCGACTGGACGTATACCTCCTTTGCCGCGCTCGCGATGCTGGGCGTTGCCGTGATCTATTTCTACGTAGTTACGCATATTCATGTTTCCTCTGTGGAAAATGCACTGGAAGATTACAATGAGCTGATGGAAGTCGGGAGCGTTTCGCAACTCGACTTATATCTGAATGTCTTTGCGACATGCCTTCTGGTTCCTGTGCTTGAGGAGATTATTTTCCGCGGTCTGATGATGGGGGAGATGCTTCAGCAGAAGCGTCCCGTACTTGCCATCGTATTCAGTTCGCTGTTTTTCGGTGTCATGCACGGACAGGTCATCCAGATCGGATATGCCATTCTGGCGGGCATGATCCTCGGTACCGTGTATTATCTTACGAAGAACCTGCTTATGTCGATCATGGCGCATGTTATCTTCAATACACTCGGAAGCGGCATCTACCTTCTGTTTGATGTATCCGATAAAGCGGATACGATCCTCAGTATCATTCAGGTTGCCGCGCTCCTCCCGTTTGCAGGGATCACAGTTTATATGGCTTTGAAGAAACGGAAAGATCTTTCCGGAAAAAAAGATGATGATGTCACGGAAGAAGTGCTCTCGGGAGGTCAGGTATGATCAGTTTCCTTCGAAAGATCTTCAGACGTGACCGCAGAGTGCACAAGAGACCGATGCTTACGGCAATAACGGTCTTTGTGATCTTCCTTATTGCGGCTTCGGTAATGTTTGTGGCGCTCGGAATCATGAGAATGTCATCTGAATACCCGAAGGTCTCGGTGGGTGAAGAATCATCAGGTTTCGTATCTTCGGGAATGAGTGTGAATCTGTCCTATATTCCGTCCACGAATCTGGTCTGGGATCCTTCCTTCGAGAATTATCATGATGAGGAAGTTTTCAATGTCGCGGAAACAGACGGGAATCAGGTCTACCTTCAGAATAAAGAAGAGGGCGGCCTTCCTACCGGCGTGTTTAAGGACGGTAAGCTCCGTATCCTTTCATTCGATGAGTCCGGACAATTAAGACAGGTCGTTCATGCAGGCATTCTCGATTGCCAGACCGAACAGCTCGGTATTCTCCGCCCGCTCGGAGAAGAGGACCGTTCGGATCTCTTTGCGGTAAAAGTCAGACGCTCCGCTTCGGGAGTTCTGCTTCTCCTGCAAAGCGGTGAGATTGTATCTGATACGGCTTCTCCGGAGGGCATGACGCTTCCGTCTGAAGGCGACAGTGCTTTTGCCGACGTGGCTGAGAAGGGATCCCGCTATTTTGCCGTCACAGAGAACGGATCTTTCTACTATTCCCCGAACGGCGTGTCATGGGACAGAATTCCGGGCGAGGAAGATGAAGAGACGGATATGAAAGCACTGACGATCCTCGGAAAAACCGGAATCGCCTGTGGCAAAAACGGAAAGATCCTTGTATGTGATTCGAGTTCTGTGATCATGCCTTCGATCAATTCATCCGCGGATCTTCTTACTGCTTGTTCTGACGATACCCGTGCCCTGATCGCAGGAACCTCGGGTTACGTGTGTACGACGGTAAACGGTAACCTTTTCCGTCAGCTGACTTCTTCGGAGCTTCTCGCGACAGATTCGGATGAATGGGTCCTTTCCGCGCAGGAGAACGGCGAGTTTATTCTTGTTGACCGCACTGGAAAACTGGCAGTCGGCGCTTTTGACACAGAGAAAGATAAGTTCGTTTTTGATCGTTATGATGCAAAACTCCCGAACGGGATCTCTCCGGCGCAGGTTTCGGTGCTCGGGGAAGGAAATATCTGGCTGCTGACCAATAACGGACTGATCTACGCTTTCTCCAGAACCCAGAACAGATGGCATCAGGTATTCACTGAGATCGACGGAAAGATCGACGCGATCTGCCATTATTCTGAAGACAGTGTTCTGATATCGCATGAGGGAAAAATCGAATCTGCTTCT
The DNA here is from genome assembly GCA_024695545.1 of Clostridiales bacterium. Next base: position 54,269 of record JAILHZ010000159.1, on the reverse strand, counting down.
GTGTATACGCGAGTCACGATCGATCAGCCGATCGCCGAGAATTCGGAATCGGGCATTCAGAAAGGCTCGATCTGCCTGTTATCCGCATCCCGTCCGTCTGTTTCCGAATCCGGTGCAAATGCGTGGGATGTCTTCGGAACAGATACAAAGACACAGATCGTATCTGATGCACCGAAGAATTCCGGAGAAAAATCACTCCGGGTTTCCGCATCGAAGACTGATCCGGGTGAAGCGCATTTCATCTCGCAGGTAATTTCCAGAGATGACCGGAACCCGCTGAAAGAGAAGGTATTCTATCACGTACGGCTCTGGATAAAGCAGACGAATATGGAAAAAGAAGAGGTCCTGGTATGGATCTCCGGTCTTTCGGAAACGATCGGAACAACGTTTACCAATGTCAGCGGCAGCTGGAAAGAATACAGTTTCACTTTCGCATGGCCTTCTGATAAGAAGCGCCTGGAGAATCAGGAGATCCGTCTGAACATCGGTTTCTACGGAAACGGCGAGATGTATGCGGATGGTATCAGACTGCAGAGAGAATCTTACTCTGAACAGAGTATCAAGCCTGCCGTGGTGGATCTGCTCTCCGACAGTCATCCGGAGTTCCTGAGACTTGAGAATCTGCAACTGGGCTGTCTCGGATGGGATATTTCTTCGAATCTCCCACTGATGGGAAATGAACATATTGCTGTTGATGAGGATGGAACTGTCCGGGATACGGGCGTGATTTCTCTTGAGTCGACGCTCAGACTGGTAAAGAAAGTCGATGCCAAGCCCTGGTTCGTAATCGATTCTTCTTTCGGCGCCGAGGAGATGGAGACTCTTCTGGGATACATAAGCGGCGGTATTACGGATACATACGGAAAACTGCGTGTGGATAACGGTACCGCGGTACCCTGGAATAAGCAGTTCGAGAATATAGTGCTCGAGTTCGGAGACCGTGATGGTCTTTTCTCTGATGAGACTCACAGAAAGAATTATGTCGACTATATGATCTCGCTGGTCGTGAATTCCAAGTACTATTCTGATCTTAAAGATAAACTGGTATTCATCGACGGGATGGAATATCGCGACAGTGCTACGCTTCCTTCGTCTGCCGATTATCATGTTTCTTCTCTGAATATCAGTAATTCTATTATAGAGAAGGCAACTGATGCGTCGGTATCGGATATCGGTATCCTGATAGATAAAGCTTATTCGGAATTTGCTGACCATCATCCGCGAAATACATCCTATAATCAGGATGCGCTCGGTGAATGGATCGGAAATCTGTCTTTCTCTATCGTAAAGAGCCGCGTTTCGGAAAATCAGATCGTTCAGGACCAGACGGCCCTGAATGCTGCCGAAATCGCAGAGTTCCTGCTCCATGACCTCGGCAACGACACATCGATGGTGGCAGTTGATCTTCCGATCAGCCGACTTTGCGGGGATGCGGGTGATGACCGGCTGTTTTCCCATGACGGAAGTACGCCGGAAAGCAGACTTGTCGAGTCATCGAATATGGAAACGGCGATGCGGCTTTGCGGCGTCCTGTCTTCTGCAGCCAAAGGACAGCGTGTCGATACGGTATGGACGGCACCGCTGACACATAAGAAGGATGAGAATTATTCGATCGGACTAAAGTCGTATGCATATACTTCGGATGGATATATTTATCTTATCGTGACCAATCCGACGAAAGAACAGCAGCAGTTCCTGATCGAAGCAAAAACACCGATCAAGAATGTTTCGGCAAGCCGTTATTCTGCGACAGGTGAGAAGATCTCCCTGGCGTCGACCAGGAACTTCCTTAATGGAAATGTTAAGCGCTATACGCTTCAGCCGGGGCAGATACTCGTAGCAAAGATACCTGTCTGAAAACAGTGCTTTTCTTGTTGCAAAAATAGAAAGAAATCATGATATAATTATTTTGGTCTATTCGCCGGGGTTGTTTTCGGCATGTGATAGTATTTATTGTTCAGGAGGGTTTCAATGATGATTTGTCCTAATTGTCAAACAGAATTACAAGACGGAACAAAGTTCTGTTCATCCTGCGGTACTCCGCTGGCAGGTCTTGCGCAGAAGGCAGAAGAAGTTGTTGCTGAGGTGAAAGAAGAGATCCCGACTGCCGGTGATGTTGTTCCGGCTGCAGTTGATGATTTTTCTTCCGATATGCCCAGTGCATCTTTTGATCCCGGTGCACCGATCGCTATTCCGAAACAGGTTGAAGAGAATATCGATGTTGCTACAGAGTTCCCTATGGAAGCTCCGGAAGTTGCTCCAATCGAGAATGTGCTTCCTGAATATCCGCAGACGGTATCCGGTCCTGTAGAAAAGGCAGCGGCTCCGTTTGCTGAACCATTTGCTGCTCCGGCACAGGAAACGGTTGCCGCTCCTGTACTTGCACCGGCACCTCAGCTGACTCCGGCGGGAATGGCTGCTCCCATTCCGTCACCGATTCCGCAGCTGACTCCGGAGACAGTTCCCGCACCGGTAGTTCCTGTTAAGGACCCGATCAAGGAGAAGAAGGAAATTGATACATCTGATCAGAAGATCCTTAAGACAGGTACCGCTTTCTGGCTGAGTCTGCTCTTTGCAATTCCGGTCATCGGCCTTATCTTCGCGATCGTCTTCTCCGCTGCAGGCAAGAAGTGCCAGAGCCGTAAGAACTTCGCGAGAGCCGCTCTGATCTGGCAGATCATCCTGATCTGTATCATTCTTTCGCTTGCTATCGTATGCCATTTCCTTGCACCGGATCTCTTCGATGCATTTGTGAACGGTACGGCATATGACGTGATCGACGAACTGGATAAGATCATTCCGTTCATCGCGTAAGGTACTTGGCAGAGACCGTTTCTGAGATAAAACGGAATTCGAATTGCTATCTGCCTGTTTAGAAGTTGTAACATTGTTTCACTAAAATGATAGCTGTGGATGTTTCTATGAATGTCCACAGCTATTCTTATGTGAGGTGAAACGCCATGTTTGAGAATGAAGAATTGATTTCGAAGAAGCAGCTTCTGCGTGTGGCACGTATTTCCTATGGAACTCTGTACCGCTGGAAGAGAATGAATCTGATCCCGGAAAGCTGGTTTATTCACAAGGCGACCAAGACCGGACAGGAGACCTTTCTTCCGAGAGATCGGGTACTTGCCCGTATCGAGCGTATCCAGGATTTAAAGGGCGAACTCACTGCGGAACAGCTCCAGGAGATCTTCTCCCCGAATGTGAAGAGCTTCCTGATCCCTGTCGATGATTTCGTAAAACTGAATCTCGTATCAAAGATCTCAATGACTGTATTTACTTCCGTATTCCCGGATAAGAAGAATATGAAGTTTGACGATGTCTTCGGAGTATATGTTATCGATCATCTGATGCGCCTTTCTGGGATTTATCTGGAAGATGCAAAGCAGATCCTCCGTATGCTCAGCAAATATCTTGCGAACCAGCCGAGTAAAGAGTACCAGTTGCTTCTCCTTAGAAAACTCGGTGTTCCGATGACACTTCTTGTTAAGGAGGATGAGGATATTCTTCTCGAAGATAATACGGAAGTCGTGGCATGCGCCAATCTTTCTGATTTTGAAGAGGCACTTAAAGGACAGCTGATCGCATAACGGGGGTAAGCGCTTTGGAAAACGTCAACTCATGCTTTGAAGTGTTAAGTGATCCTACAAGGATGCAGATCCTTTCGATTCTTTCGGAAGGAAAGAAGCTCCGCGCCAAAGATATCCTGGAACACCTGAAGATCTCGCAGCCGACGCTCTCGCATCACATGCAGCTTCTGGTTTCCGAGAAGATCGTTCACGCGAATAAAGTGGGGCGCGAGTGCTTTTATAACATAAATGAAGAAAGCATTTTCACCATGATTGCCAGTCTCCGAAGTCTCGTGTCCGGAAAAGACGATAAGGAAAAAGAAAAGAAGAAAGATAAGAAAAAGAAGAAGAACAAAAAGGAGAAGAATAAGTAGTTCACAAATTGTTCCAATTGGAATATAGTGAAAATACAAAATAAAACTTACGGAGGGTTGTTTTATGTGGAAAGATTTTAAAGCATTTCTTATGAGAGGAAACGTTATCGACCTGGCAACCGCGGTAGTTATCGGTGCTGCTTTTGGTAAGATCGTAACTGCACTTGTCGATAACATCATTATGCCTTGCATCGGCATGCTGACATCCGGCGTTGACTTTGCAAACATGAAGTATGTTCTTAAGGAAGGAACACTCAATGCTGAGGGTGTTCTCGAAGGCGAAGTAGCTATCGGATATGGTGTTCTGATCAATGCGATCATCCAGTTTATCATCATCGCTTTCGTAATCTTTATCATTATCCGTGTTATGAATAAGGCGAAGGATAAGCTTTCCAAGAAGGAAGAGGAAGAGAAGAAAGAAGAAGAGACACCTGCAGATATTGCTCTCCTTACAGAGATCCGCGACCTGCTGAAGAAGGAAAACGCTTAATCTTTATTCGACATAATTGCTGATAAGAGGAACCCGCTGTACGCGGGTTTTTCTTTTTGTCTGCTTTTCCTTTTTTGAGATTTTCAGATAAATCGTTCTCTTCCTTTGACTGTTGTCAATTCTGTCGGCTGAATGAGTGAAAAACGTTCAGTTTCCTAGCCTTTTGCCATGTTGATTTATATGGGGGGCAAGACTATAATTCATAATACGCAATAAAATATCAGGAGGAACATATGGCTAAGGTATCTTTTCAAGAAGATCTGTGTAAGGGCTGTGGTTTGTGTGTTTATGCCTGCCCGAAGAAGATCCTCGTGCTCGATAAAGAGCGTCTGAACAGTAAAGGCTATCATCCTGCTTCCTGTACCGATCTTTCCCAGTGCGTCGGCTGCGCCTTCTGCGCGACCCAGTGCCCGGATTCTGTGATCACGGTAGAAAGGTAAGGTGGAGACATGGCAAAAAGAGTATTGATGAAAGGTAATGAGGTAATCGCAGAAGCGGCGATCCGTGCAGGATGCCGTCATTATTTCGGTTACCCGATCACACCTCAGACGGAAGTTATGCACTACATGGCCCGTGAGATGGTTAAGCACGGCGGTACGTTTGTACAGGCCGAGAGCGAAGTTGCTGCAATCAACATGGTATACGGTGCGGCGGCTACAGGTGAGAGAGTCCTCACATCTTCCTCTTCTCCGGGAATTTCCCTGAAGCAGGAAGGTATTTCCTATATTGCCGGTGCTGAGCTTCCGGCAGTAGTAGTAAACATCATGCGTGGCGGTCCTGGTCTCGGCGGTATTCTCCCGTCCCAGGGCGACTATTTCCAGGCTACAAAGGGCGGCGGACATGGTGACTACAGAAACCTCGTTATTGCTCCTGCTTCCGTACAGGAACTCTATGAGCTGACAGTCAAGTCCTTCGATCTTGCAGATAAGTACAGAATGGTCTGCATGATCCTCGGTGACGGTACTATCGGACAGATGATGGAGCCGGTTGCTTTTAAAGAGAAGGAAGAAACTCTGGAAGTAGCTAAGCCGTGGGCAACCACAGGTATGCATGGCCGTGCGAAGCACAACACCATCACTTCCATCTACATTGATCCGGATGATCTGGAAGCAAAGAACAGAGAGCTTCAGGACAAGTACCGCGAGATCGAGGAGAAGGAAGTTATGTTTGAGTCTTCCAACCTCGATGATGCTGAGATCGTTATAGCTGCTTACGGTACCTGCAGCCGTATCTGCAAGAATGTTATCCGTCAGGCTTCTGAGCTTGGTATCAAGGTCGGTATGGTCCGTCCGATCACACTGTGGCCTTTCCCGAGCAAGGAGTTTGCACGCGTTGCAGATATGCCGAGTGTGAAAGGATTCCTCGATGTGGAGCTTTCTTCCGGTCAGATGATCGAAGATGTACGTCTTGCCGTTAACGGTAAGAAGCCGGTTTATTTCCATGGTCGTATGGGTGGTAACCTGCCGACTCAGAAAGAGATCCTGGATGAAATCGTAAAGATTCATAAGGGGGAGATGTAAGATGGCAGTTGTATTTCAGAAAACAAAAGGCCTGACCGATAAGCCGTTCCATTACTGCCCGGGTTGTATGCACGGTATCATTCACCGCCTGATCGCGGAAGTAATGGAAGAGATGGACATTATCGACAAGACCATCGGTGTAGCGTCTGTAGGATGCACATATAACAACTATGATTATTTTTCCTGCGACATGGTACAGGCAGCTCACGGCCGTGCTCCGGCGGTAGCTACAGGTATCAAGCGCTGTAAGCCGGAAGAAATGGTATTCACATATCAGGGTGATGGTGACCTCGCTTCTATCGGTACAGCTGAGATCGTTCATGCCGCAGCACGTGGTGAGAAGATCTGCACATTCTTCGTAAACAACGCAGTTTACGGTATGACTTCCGGTCAGATGGCTCCGACCACACTTCTCGGTCAGGTTACTACAACCTCTCCGCTGGGTCGTGATGCTGAGACACGCGGTTATCCGATCAACGTCAGTGAGATGCTCTCCACACTTACCGGTGCGGTATACATCGAGCGTGTAGCACTCTTTGACTACAAGCACATTCAGGAAGCGAAGAAGGCGATCGCAAAGGCTTTCCGCGTTCAGCAGGCAGGCCTCGGTTTCGCGATGGTCGAGTTCCTCTCCACATGCCCGACTAACTGGGGCAAAGAGCCGATCGAAGCTCTGGAGTGGTGCAAAGAGAAGATGGTTCCGCAGTATCCGCTGGGCGTCTTCAAGGGCAAGGATCTGGAGGTGTAATTATGATCGATTTTTCTATTATTCTTGCCGGATTCGGTGGTCAGGGCGTTCTTTCTGCTGGTAAGATGGCAGCTGAGTCTGCACTGATCGAGGGTAAAGAGGTTTCCTGGTTCCCGTCCTACGGTCCGGAAATGCGTGGCGGTACAGCTAACTGCTCCGTTGTTATCTCTGATGAGCCGATCGGATCTCCTGTTATCAATGAGCCGGATGTTCTCATCGCGCTGAACCAGCCGTCTCTTGAGAAGTTCGAAGATACTCTGAAGCCGGGCGGAATCATCATCATTGACTCTTCGCTTGTTAAGGTTGCTCCGAAGCGTACAGATATCCGCTTCATCCCGATCAACTCTTCCGAGATTGCTTCTGAACTCGGTTCCATGGCTTATGCAACCATCGTACTCCTTGGATGCGTGTCCGCGGCGACCGGTGCTTTTACCAGAGAATCCTTTGAAAAAGCACTTTATGACGTTCTTCCGGAGAGAAGACATCATATGATCCCGAACAACCTCAATGCGTTCGATAAGGGCGCAGAGTTCGCAAAACAGTGAGTTTGAACTTAACCGATTGAGGAGTTAACAAAATTTTAACAAATCCCTATATTAGTTGATTTTAAGGGAAAGAATTGTGACATGTTATAAAAGAGAGCCGAGAAATCGGCTCTCTTTTGTTAATTATGCTAGAAACTTTCGGAAGGTTGATTTATAATAAATGAAATGAAGAAATATGGGCGTTTATGCCCATGCGAGTAGGAGAAATTACATGGATCAAGCGTATCTTTTCAATACGGGAAAGGACTATAAGAGTTATAACTATCTCGGGTCCAGACCTTATTCGAAACCGGACGGTGAGAAGGGCTTCCTTTTCCGTGTATGGGCGCCGCATGCCAAGGCTGTCAGTGTTGTCGGAGATTTCAACGACTGGAACCCGGAAGCATACTATCTTTACAAGATTGGTGATTCCGGCATTTGGGAAGGTTATATTGCCGGCGCGAAACAGTGGGACCGCTACAAGTATCACGTATACGGTGCGGACGGAAGTGAGGTAAATAAAGTCGATCCTTATGCCAGACATTGTGAGACTAGACCTGCCGATGCTTCGATCCTTTATGATCCGAATGATTACACGTGGCATGATGAAGCTTTCACAAGTAAGCGCGGTCATGCGTGCGATCCGCGACCGATCTCCATTTATGAAGTCCACTTAGGTTCCTGGAAGAGACATGAGGACGGGAACTTCATGAATTACCGCGAGATCGCGAAGGATCTTGCGAAGTATTGTAAGAAGATGGGCTATACCCATGTTGAGCTTATGCCGATCCTTGAGCATCCGCTCGATGATTCCTGGGGTTATCAGGTAATCTGCTACTATGCGGTTACCAGCCGTTTCGGAACACCGGCGGACTTTAAGTTCTTCGTAGACCATCTGCATAAGAACGGCATCTCCATTATCCTTGACTGGGTCCCTGCACACTTCCCGAAGAATCAGGAAGGTCTTGTCCGCTTTGACGGATCTGCCTGCTATGAGTATAAGGATCCGCGTATCGGCGAGCATAAGGAGTGGGGCACATTCGTATTTGATTACGCCAAGGCAGAAGTACAGTCCTTCCTTATCAGTAACGCGGTCTTCTGGATCGAGGAATTCCACCTTGACGGTATCCGTATGGACGCCGTATCCAGTATGCTCTACAGAGACTACGGAAGAACCGAGTATATTCCGAATATCTACGGCGGCACGGATAACCTTGAGGCGATCGACTTTATCCGTAACCTCAATACGATCATGGCGGAGAATTATCCGTACGTTATGATGATCGCCGAGGAGTCCACGGCATGGCCGAAGGTCTCTCATCCTGTATCTGACGGCGGCCTTGGCTTCACTCACAAGTGGAACATGGGCTGGATGCACGATACGCTGGATTACTTCCAGACCGATTCTTACGCGAGAGAGTGGCATCACGACCAGTTCTGTTTCTCCATGATGTACGCATTCTCCGAGAATTTTATCCTGAGCCTTTCCCATGACGAAGTCGTTCATGGTAAGAAGAGCCTCATTGATAAGATGCCGGGTGATACATGGAGAAAGTTCGCCAATCTCCGACTGATGTTTATGTATATGATGGCGCACCCCGGTGCGAAACTGAATTTTATGGGATCTGAGTTCGGTCAGTTTATCGAGTGGAGATTCTATGAGCAGCTCGAGTGGTTCATGCTCCAGTATGAATCCCATAAGCTCCTTCAGGATTATGTCGCAGATCTTAATCATTTCTACATTAAGAATGCGCAGTTCTGGCAGGATGATCATTCATGGGGCGGCTTCGAGTGGGTCGACGCATCCGATGTAAAGAATAATGTCTTTGTCTTTAAGCGCAAGGGCGTAGCGAATCAGGAAGATATCTATGTGGCGCTCAATATGGTTCCGGTCCCTCTTGAGAACTATAACATCGGTGTGACCGAGAGCGGAAGATATAAGATCCTGATGAATACTGATGACATGAAGTACGGCGGATCCGGTTATCCGGACGGTACCGACAGCAGAGGTACTTTTAAAGCAGTGGAAGAGGGATGGAACGGTAAGCCGTGTCACATCTCGGTAAACCTTCCGCCTCTGGGTGGTATCTATTTCCAGAAGGTCAAGACGACTTCGGCGAAGACAGCCAAAGATAAGCCGGCATCAAAGACTTCCAAGTCCGTGAAGTCTTCTGATAAGACCTCGAAGGCTCCTGCGAAGACAACGAAGTCCGCTACATCGAAGTCTGCGAAGACAAAGACAACTGCAGCGAAGTCTGCGAAGACAAAGACAACTGCAGCGAAGTCTGCTAAGTCGACGAAAATAACGAAGAAACAATAAGAGATTATATAAACGGAGGTTCTCATTATGGCGAAAGCGCAAGTAGTCGCAATGATTTTGGCAGGTGGACAGGGTTCCAGACTGGGCGTGCTGACAAAGAGTATTGCTAAGCCGGCCGTTCCTTTCGGAAGCCGTTATCGCATCATCGATTTCCCACTTTCCAATTGCGCAAACTCAGGAATTGAAACAGTTGGTGTTCTGACACAGTATCAGCCGTTGGCGCTGAATACTTATATCGGAAATGGTCATCCGTGGGATCTCGACCGAAACAACGGGGGTGCTTTTATCCTTCCGCCTTTCCAGAAGACCGGAAAGAGCGACTGGTATAAGGGCACGGCAAACGCGATCTACCAGAACCGTGATTTTATCGATGATTGCGAACCGAAGTACGTGTTGATCCTCTCCGGTGACCATATCTATAAGATGAACTACGCGGAGATGCTCCGTCAGCATATTGAGAACGAAGCCGATGCGACTCTGGCCGTTCTCGAAGTACCGTGGGAAGAAGCTTCCCGTTTCGGCATCCTCAATACCAAGGAAGGCACTGACGTGATCACCGAGTTCGTCGAGAAGCCGGCCAAGCCGGAAAGTAATCTCGCATCCATGGGTGTATACATCTTTACCTGGGATGTTCTTCGAAAAGCACTCGTCAAGGACGAAGAAGATCCTAAGTCTAATAATGACTTCGGTAAGAACATCGTTCCGATGCTTCTCGAGCAGGGTAACAAGCTCTGCGCTTACCGTTTCTCCGGTTACTGGAAGGATGTAGGAACGATCTCCTCCCTTTGGGAATCGAATATGGATATCCTGGACCGTCCGCATGAGATCAATCTCATCGACCGTTCCTGGAGAATCTACAGCAGAAACCCTGTTAAGCCTTCCCAGTTCCTGGGTGATTGCGCTGAGGTCAGAGGTTCTGCGCTGACCGACGGCTGCCAGATCTTCGGATCTGTACAGCACTCCGTTCTTTCCAACTCCGTTACGGTGGAAAAGGGCGCGGTAGTCAAGGACTGTGTGCTTTTCCCGGGCGTAACCGTCAAAGCAGGAGCGCATCTTAACCGCTGTATCGTAGCATCTGGTACGATCATCGGTGAGAACGTAAAAGCCGGTTCGGATGTCAAGGGAAAGAGCCCGTATCTGAATGAGAAGATCTGCCAGGAAGGTATCGTTGTCATCGAGGGCGGCCTGAAGATCAAGGATGGCGCCGTGATCCCTGCAAACTGCCAGGTTGACAAGGATATTCGAGTATCAGCGAAAGACAATGTCATCGAAGAAGTCTTTCGGGTATGATCGGAAGTTGGGAGGAATAAAGAATGTTTATTGATGCAATGGGTTTGATCCTTGGTGATAATAAGAAGATTACGCTCGGCGAGCTTTCTAAGCCGAGAGCTCTCTCCGCAATACCGTTTGGCGGAAGATACCGTATCATCGACTACATGCTGTCGAATATGGTGAACTCCGGAATCAAGAATATCGGTATCCATACCTACACGAAGTATAAGTCTCTGATGGACCACCTGGGAACAGGTTCTTCCTGGGACCTCGACAGAAAGAACTCCGGCGGACTTCATATCCTTCCGCCGTACGTTAATTCTGAGGCGACCTCGGTACAGGGTGATGAAGAGATGGCCGGCCTTCTCGATTTTGTACGTTCCAGCAGTGCATCGTATGTCATCATGGCGGCAAGTAACGTTATCCTGAATACGACATTTACTGATTTCGTAGAAGACTTCAAGGCCTGCGGTGCGGATATCTCCGTAATGTATAACCGCGACGGTACGAAGTTCGGCGGTCCGAACTATATCATGGATGTAGACCGAAGAGGCTGGGTCAAGGATCTGCTGTTTAATCCGGAGAAGAGTTCTTTCACCAAGAGCAGTATGGGTATCATCGTAATGCGCCGTGAACTCCTGATAGATCTTATCGCCGAGATGATGGCACGCGGTACGAATCATGTAGGTATCCATTCTTTCGTTAAGAAGTATGATACGCTCAGAGTTCATGCCTTTGAATATAAAGGGCTGGTACTCCGTATCAACAATATACAGTCTTACTTCAATTCGTCCATGATGCTTCTGAATAACCAGATCCGTGCCGAGCTCTTCTGGAACGGTATGCCGATCTTCACGAAGGTCAAGGATGAGGCTCCGACACTGTATTCGGATGACTGTAAGGTAACTGATGCTATCGTATCCGATGGCTGCCGTATCTCCGGTAATGTTACTGAGTCGATCCTGTTCCGCGGTGTTGCGGTAAGTAAGAACTGTACGATCAAAAACTGTGTTATCATGCAGGATGTGCATATTTCAGATAACTGCTATCTGGAGAATGTTATCCTTGATAAAAATTCTGTAGTCCGTCCGGGAATCAAACTTGTAGGACACAAGGATTATCCGGTCGTGATCGGTAAAGGAGCTATCGTATGAACAAAGTGAAGGTCCTGTTTGTCTCTTCGGAGGTATATCCTTTTGCAAAGGTTGGCGGTCTGGCGGACGTTGTCGGCGCCCTGCCGGTTGAACTTCAGCATCATCACTGTGATGCCAGAGTTATCATGCCGCTCTATAAGAGCGTAAAACAGAAACATGAGCATAATCTCGACTTCATCGGATGGAAGATGATCAAGATGGGCTGGAGATCTCTCTATGCCGGTCTTTATACTCTGACTATGAACGGAGTGCAGTTCTACTTCGTCGATAACGAGTATTACTTCAATTTCGATCAGGTCTATGTCGAGTATGTCTTCGATATCGAGCGTTTCTGCTTCTTCCAGAGAGCGGTTCTGGACTTCATGGGTGACTTCATGGGATTTGAACCGGATGTTCTCCACTGTAACGACTGGCAGGCCGGCATGATGCCGCTGCTTCTGGATGCTCATTATAAGAAGTACGGCTACCATACGAACATGAAGACCGTCTATACGATCCATAACCTGAAATATCAGGGTATCCACGGTATCGAAGTGATCCAGGATCTTTTGGATCTGCCGAGCGAATATCTGACTGACGAACTTTCGATTAAGGATGGCGCGGTCAACTTCATGAAGGCCGGTATTGTTTACAGTAACTCTGTAACAACAGTATCTCCGACTTATGCTTATGAGATCATGACAGATTACTACGGTGAAGGTCTGAACCATACGCTCCAGCGCTATGCGTACAAGGTCTCCGGTATTCTGAACGGTATCAATGCCGAGGAGTACAATCCTTCGAAGGATTCCATGATCCCGAAAAAGTATTCGATCAAGACATACGAAGAGGGTAAGGCTGCCAATAAGAAGTCCGTTCAGGAACAGCTTGGATTGGAAGTCAATCCGGGTGCACCTCTCTGCACGATGATCTCCCGTCTGGTTGACCAGAAGGGTCTCGATCTTCTGCTTCGTGTCGTAGAGGAGATGCTCTATGATGGTATGCAGATCGTTATCCTCGGAACAGGCGATGCTTATTATGAGCGTTCTCTGGCAGATATCGCCGCAAGAAACCCGGGTAAGATGTGTGCCTGCATCTCCTTTGATAACGGATTGGCTCATACGCTTTATGCCGGCTCGGATATCTTCCTGATGCCGTCACTCTTTGAGCCTTGTGGTCTGTCCCAGCTCATCGCAATGACTTATGGTACGATCCCGATCGTACGTGAGACCGGCGGACTCCGTGATACGGTTGTTCCTTACAACGAGTTCACTGGAGAGGGTAATGGTTTCTCCTTTGCCAATATCAATGCACATGAGTTCCTGTTCGTGACTAAGTATGCGTGTGATCTGTACCGTCATAACAAGCCGGTATGGAACAAATTGATTGAAGAGGGCATGAAGGCGGATTATTCCTGGAAGCATTCTGCAGAAGAATATGCCGGTCTCTATTCTTTCATCACAGGTATTTCTATTGCGGATGAAGATGAGGCTCCGAGGAAGCCTCTGACTGAGGAGATCCTTGATATCGGCAAGGAGAAGAAAGAAGAGGAGCCGAAAAAGGCCAAGAAGCCTTCTGTGAAGAAACCGGCTGTTAAGTCTGAAGCAGCTGCTGAGAAGAAGCCTGCTGCCAAGGCGGCAAAACCGGCTGCAAAGGCAGCCAAGTCTCCTGCTAAGCCTGCTTCTAAGTCCGCTTCTTCCGCGAAGAAGACGGCAAAAGCTTCTGCTGAGAAACCTGCAAAGAAATCTACAGGTGAAACGGAGAACAAGAAGGTATGACCTCTCGCATTGCGAAGAATTCGGACTGTGTAGTGCATTGTTCGAGACTTGCGGAATATCGCTCTCCGTTCGGCGCTCAGAAGACGGGCGGATATGTTGATCTTTATATTGATGTATCTGTTGATGTAGATGAGATCGTTCTTTGCTATGCGTATGGCCTTTACGGCCTTTCATACAGCGAACTTCGCTGCAATAAAGATGAATCGGTCCCGGACCGCTGGCATTGCCGTCTGCGCATGCCTGCTGAGCCGGGACTGCTTTTTTACTGGTTCTGTCTGAGAAGCCGTCATGAAGATATTGAGGCCATTGTCGATCCTGAGTATCACGATCTCCTGTACCGGAAATATGACGAGAACCTCACCTATCTGTATTATGTAGCGTGTTGGGAAGGCGAGGACGGAAAGGGTAAGTTTGCTTTTAGCGCGCCCCGCGTCGGAGTGGAGGAAGAGAAGTATCCTCATGCTTTCCAGATTACGGTATATGAAGACGGATTCGTCACGCCGGACTGGATGAAAGGTGCTGTAATGTACCAGATCTTCCCGGACCGCTTCCGTCGGGGAAGTGACTATTCTTTCGAGGCAATGGAAGAGACAGGGAAGACCCGTCCCGAACGTATCTTTCACGAAGCCTGGGAGGAAGAAGTGGATATTGACGGAAAGCCGGAGACCGGATATCTGGCCTGCGACTTCTATGGAGGCACACTTCTGGGTATTGCGGAGAAAGCCGATTATCTAAAAGCACTTCATGTCGATGTCCTTTATCTTAACCCGATCTGTGAGGCGAGATCGAATCACCGTTATGATACGGCTGATTATCTGAATGTGGATCCGATCCTCGGCGGTAAGAAGGGATATAAGGCATTTTCTTCAGCAATGAGAGAAAACGGAATCCGCTATATTGTAGACGGTGTATTCAGCCATACCGGCGCAGACAGCCGTTATTTCAATAAATACGGAAGATATGATGCTCCCGGAGCCTACAGTGCTTTTACCGAAGGAAAAAGCAGCCGGTATTCTTCCTGGTACTCTTTCTATAGAAATGAGAACGGTGAGCCGGCGTACGATTCCTGGTGGGGATTTCCGGAGCTTCCGAACACTAAAGAGAATGACCTGAGTTACAGGGACTATATCCTCGGACCGGATGGGGTTGTTGCCTCCTGGATCCGTGGAGGGGCAAGCGGAGTCCGTCTGGATGTATCCGATGAACTGCCTGATTCTTTCCTGCGCGAGATGAGATCCTGTGTGAAGAAGGCTTCGGACGGTGATGCTCTGGTTCTCGGCGAAGTCTGGGAAGAAGTCACTACGAAGATCAGTTACGGAAGTTATCGTGATTTTGCGTTCGGACGGACGCACGATACTGTTATGGGATATCCGTTCCGTGAGGCACTGATCGCATTTCTCCGAGGAGATACAAATGCCCGGACATGGTGCCTGACGATGGAGAAGTACAGAGAGAATCTTCCTGACCAGATGTTCTACTGCATGATGAACCTGATCTCCAGTCATGATGTGCCGCGTGCAATCACGATGCTTGTTGGCGCGCCGGATCCGGGATCGAGAGAAGAACAGAAGAAGTTATCTCTTACCAGGAATATGAAGAGCAGGGGAGCCGCTCTCATGAAGATGGCGTTTGCTATCCAGATGATGTATCCCGGATGCCCTTGCACATACTATGGCGATGAGATCGGTATGGACGGTTATCGGGATCCGTTTAACCGCAGAACCTATCCATGGGATAATCTCAGTTCCTGGCAGAAGAACATGCTTGAAGTATTCCGGAAACTGAGCGCTCTTCGGTCTGAATACGAAGTCCTGCGCTGCGGAGAGGTGAATATGCTTCTTGCAGAAGGGGATGATCTTATCTTCTCGAGAACGCTGGACAGTCAGGGAAAAGACCATTTCGGCAAGGTATGCGGCGGTCCGAAAAAGATTTTGTGTATCATTAACCGTAGTGATAAAATGAGATTGCTGGTCCGATTTAGTGATGATTTCAGTGGGGTATCGATCGATCATATACCTGAGATCTTCACGGGAAACGGAGAGACTGACTGTGTGGTCATTCCATCGGGGCAGATAATCGGGAAAGTGGAAGTACGGCCGCTTTCTGCGATGATATATGTATTAGCATAATTTCTTTAGATATATTGCTCGAAAGAGGAAATTGGGAGGTTTCTATGGCAGAGTACGACGAGAATCAGCAGCAGATCCAGACTGAAATTACTGTGGACGAAACAAATAAGAAGTGCCCGAATTGTGGTGCGACAGTTGTTTTCGATCCGGAATCCGGCGGAATGCTCTGTGAATTCTGCGGATATAAGTGCGAATTGCCGAAAGCTGATTCTGAGAATGCGATCGTCGAGCTGGACTTTGAGTCTGCAGAGAAGACAGCGAGCTTTGAGTGGGGTGCACAGAAGAAATCCGTCGTATGTAAGCAGTGCGGCGCTGAGACGATCTACGATGCTCTTGAGACAGCAGCTGTATGTCCTTTCTGCGGATCTACAAGCGTTATGCCTGCTGCCAGCAGCGATTCTATGTCTCCGGGAGCGGTTTGCCCGTTTGCAATTACCAAAGAGAAAGCCGGCGAGAGATTTACTTCCTGGATCAAGGGAAAACTGTTTACTCCTTCTAAGGCGAAGAAGAGCGCCCGTCCGGAATCTTTCCAGGGTGTATATCTTCCTTACTGGACATATGATTCCCAGACAACTTCTAACTTTTCAGCCAGAGCCGGTTATGAGCGCCGTGTAAAGAGAGGCGATAATTACGTCACAGAGGTTACCTGGAGACCGGTCAGCGGTGTATATCAGGAATTTATTGATGATGAGACTGTTATGGCTTCGAAGAGAAGTGACAATTCAGTAGTATCAAAATGTGAACCGTTTGATTTCTCTAAACTCGTTCCGTATTCTCCGCAGGTAGTTGCCGGTTTTATTGCCGAGCGTTATTCAATCGGACTGAAAGAAGGTTGGGGAATCGCTCAGGAATCCATTAAGAAGCATCTCAGAAGCCAGATAAATTCTTATATCCGAAAGAACTGGAGATGTGACCGTGTTGATTCTCTCCGCTTCTCTACGTTATATAGTAATATTACTTATAAGTACATTCTCGTTCCTGTATGGATCTCTTCCTTCAAGTACAATGAGAAAGTCTATCAGTTTGTAGTTAATGGCCAGACAGGTAAGGTAGGAGGTCATGCTCCGGTATCTGTTCTGCGTGTCCTTGCAGCGATCGGAATCGTTCTTGCACTGTTGATTCTTTTCAATTCGATTATTCATTGATCTTAATCTTAAAATACAAAAGTGATGAAAAAGTTCGTAACAATTGTTACGAACTTTTTCAATAATTGTGTACAAAATGTGAAATTTGTACAATTTGCACAATCGAAAACGGTTGAGCAAATAACTTTGATAGTTTAATATGATTTTGGTTGGGTCTGTGTAATACAGAAAATATCATCAATGGGTAACAGTTGGAGGGTTAACATGACAGAAGAAAGAACGCATCAGAGCACGGCCGGCAATCGTTTCGGCCGCTGGATCAGAATGTTGTCCTGCACCTTAGTAGTCGCCTTTTTAGGAGCACAGGGTATCGCGGCACTTCCATCCGGAGCGGCTAACAACCATCTTTCAAGTGAAGGTGGATCCGGTTTAAACCCACAGAATCCATTTAATTACGCAGTATTTTGCTTTGGCAACCTTGAAGTAGGTGGCGGTCAGGGCCATCACTCTACAGGTGCTTTTGCAATTGGTGGAGACGCTACACTTAGTGATTTCTCTTTTGCAGCAAGTAATACGGCACCGGGTGAGAGAGGACTCTCTCAGTTGATCGTTGCCGGACAGCTGAACTTCGATGCTATCAACACCATGCGTGGTAACCTCGAAGTATCTTCCGTTTCCAACATCCACGGCACTAACTATTCCTTCAGTTCCGATGCTTATCATATCGTAGAAGGAATTTCGATCAGCTTTGGTGAAAGAAAGGCTGCTATGGTATCCCGTGCTAACAGCGCAAATGCTCAGGCACAGTCTTCTTCCAATGCAATTCTCAATCAGAGAGGCGGCGGCGGATGGCTCGAGGTCGAGGCGAAGACACCTGCAGACTTCAACGCTGAGACAGATGTCCTGATCTTCAATCTTCCGGCCGGCACAAATATGCTTTACTTACCGGAAGGTGTAAATGTTATCGTTAACGTACGCGGTGATTCCGTTAACTATTTCCCGCAGCTCAGATATGGTTCTTTCAACAGCGCCAGCACACCGAATGACGGTGGTGACGATCGTGACAGACACGTAGTATGGAACTTTGCTGAAGCAAAGAGCATCTACGTTCCGGATAACCTTGCTCTGCATGGAGCGGTTCTTGCTCCGAACGCTTATATCCAGAAGCTCGGCGGTAACTCCAACGGTTCGATCATCTGTGCTTCCATGTTCACAACTTCTGAGTTCCACATTGTTTCCAACAGTGTAAAGTTCAACTTCAATACACCTACACCTACACCGACAGCTACACCGGTTCCGACTAATACTCCTACACCGACACCGGTGCCGACAAATACGCCGACGCCGACTCCGGTTCCGACAAACACTCCGACACCGACAGCTACACCTACTGCAACTCCGGTTCCGACAGCTACACCTACACCGACAGCTACACCGGTTCCGACAAATACTCCTACACCGACACCGAAGCCGACGGCAACTCCTACTCCGAGACCGACAGCTACACCGGTTCCGACAGCAACGCCTGTCCCGACAGCGACTCCGATGCCGTCTCCGACAGCAACACCTGTCCCGACAGCGACCCCGACTCCGACACCGAAGCCGACTAACACCCCGACTCCGACACCGAAGCCGACAAATACACCGACACCTACGCCGAAGCCGACAAATACACCGACTCCGACACCGAAGCCGACGAATACGCCGACTCCTACACCGACGAATACTCCGACACCGAAGCCGACAAACACGCCGACTCCGACACCGAGACCGACAGCGACACCGATCCCGTCGCCGACTCCGCTGCCTTCGCCGACTCCGATCCCGTCTCCGACGGCAACACCTTCACCGACACCTACACCGGTCCCGACGAGTACTCCGACACCTGTTCCGACAAGTACTCCTACAGCAACACCGAAGCCGACTGATACGCCGACTCCGACTCCGAGAGTAGATGACGATGAGGATGAGTCTACACCTACACCGACACCTACGCCGACGGCAACACCTACTCCGCTGCCGACAGCAACACCGGTTCCGACGGCTACACCTGTTCCGACAGCAACACCGATGCCGTCCCCGACGGAGACACCTGTTCCGACAGCAACTCCTGAGCCGACAGCAACACCGGTCCCGACGGATCCGCCGACGGCAACACCGACAGCTGTTCCGACAGATACACCGACACCTACACCGGAAGGCTCCGTACTTGGTGTACAGCGTGTACCGAAGACAGGTGATACAGGATCTTCTGTCAAGCTCCTCGCAGGATTGTTCTTCCTGATCGTATCCGCTTCTGTAGTCACAGTTGTGGTAAAGAGTAAAGAAGAAGAGGAAAACTGAGATTTGAACATCGCAACTAAAAAGACTGCCTGAAAGGGCAGTCTTTTTGTTTTTCGGAAATTATTGTAGAATATGGTTCGGGGATATTGAAGGGAGAATAGTATACTGCTATGATCGATCATTACAATGCATTTATTTCGTATAAACACGCGCCTCTGGATACAAAGATAGCTGAACGTGTTCAGTCTAAACTGGAACACTTTCATATTCCGCGCAAAATCCGTAAAAAGACAGGGATGAAGCGTATACAGCGTATTTTCCGTGATAAAGATGAATTACCGATCACGAGTAATCTTACCGAGACGATCGAACACGCGCTTGAAAACTCGGATTTCCTGATTGTTATCTGTACACATAACACGAAGGAATCGGTATGGGTAAAGCGCGAAATACAGTTTTTCCTGAAGACGCATTCCAGAAATAAGATCCTTGCTGTTCTTGGCGAAGGTGAGCCTTCTGAGGTTCTTCCCGTAGAACTCCTTCAGGAAGAAGTTCAGATGGTTAATTCTGATGGATCAACATATGTATCTTTTCGGGATAAAGAACCGCTTTGCTGCGATTACAGGATGCCTTTCCGTAAAGCGGATAAACTGGAGCTCCCGCGGCTTGCGTCTCCGATCATAGGCTGTTCTTATGATGAACTCATGAACAGAAGAAGAACATATCAGATGCAGAGGATCACTGCGCTGGCGATGGTCTTCATTACGCTTGCTCTCGGATTCATCGGCTATATGATAACTAAGCAGTTCCAGTTGAAGAAGAGTTATCAGGCAACCCTTCGAAACCAGTCAATTTACCTTGCAAATGAGTCTCAGGCACTTCTTGAAAAAGAAAACCGTATTGAGGCAATTCAACTTGCACTTGCAGCACTTCCGAATGGCGATGATGACCGTCCTGTCACGTCAGAGGCTGTCCGCGCCTTAACTTCGGCCACATTAGCTTATACACCGCTTTCCGGAACAAGTGTGCACTCTGTCTGGAATTATAAGGCACCTTCCACGATCCAAAAGATGAAGGTATCACCTAACAATAAAGTGCTCTCTGTTGTTGATTCTGCGATGAAGGTGACCAGTTGGGATACGGAAACACATGAGGTTATCTTTGAGAAATCTTTTGCGGGCCAGTCTTCTGTTTTCATTGATTATTTGGATGATGAAAAACTTCTTATCACATCCGGAAGAGAGGTTAGTGTTTTTGAACTCCGTACACATGAGAATCTTTGGAGTTATTCACTCGAAGAAAAAGTACACAGTTCCGGTCCTATGCCGGGTAAGGAGAGAAAATGGGTGCTTGTACCTACAACAAGAGATATCATTTATCAGATTTCTCTGGAAGACGGAAAGCTTCTTAACGAATACAAGCTGCCGACAGATTACGATTTCAGTTTCCAAAACTATCAGAATTACATTCTTTCGCCGGATGAAACGAAAGTTGCAATGATTTGCCTGGATTATGGAAACGGTTTCCAAATGGGTGTATTTGATCTGCAGGAAGGATCGATTAAGTTCTTTCAGTCGGAGAGCACGGACCTTCGTGATTTTATCTGGACAGACGATAATACGCTCGTTATTGCCGGGTATAATATTCTCGATGTAACTGTTTTGAACGGCGCTTCAACGATTATTCAACCGCACACGGATAAGATATACTGTGTAGATGCATCGACGATGACAGAGAAGTGGATACGTGATTTTTCATATAATGTTTATGATTACGACTCTGAATTGCTCAATCTTCCGACGCGGAATGCTGTAGCCTACGCAACCGGTGATCTGATGGAAGTCTATTCTGTGGATACAGGTGAAACTCTTGGCTCGTATGAGACACAGCAGATTATCATTGATATACATGATAATGATAACGATGGAAATCCTGTGTATGTAACCAGTTCAGGTTCCATCGGAACATCTGTAGAATCTATAGGACCGAATACTTCAGCGTATTATTCGTATTTTGTCGACAATATTCAAGATGTCGCATATGGCGATGGCTTCTATATTTTGCAGAATGATAGTAACCAGGTCATCTATTACAAGTTTTACGTTTCGGATGATGATTGGAAAGAAATCGATGAAAGTATCGAGGTGCGCGGAATCTCCGAGCATTATCTTGATGATGACTATCTTGTAGTTAAGACATTTCAGAACAGTAATCCGCATTTAGTCGTCTATGACGCTAAAAATATGAAGCTGCTGTTTGAAACCGATATTGAGGGGACTGATTATGGGGCTTGCAATTTGCTCAGTGTCTATAACGATAAGCTCTATGTATCTGTTCATGATACGGAGGGAAAGCTTACTGCTTACCGCATCTCGATGACGAATGGTGAAGTTGAAGAAAAGATTCAACTTGCGGATTCAGTGTTTACGCCTGCGCTTGACTGCAGTATGACAGGTGAATATCTTACATACCTTGTATATGAGATCTCGCGCAAATCCTGCAAGGTCAATCTCTTTAATTTGGCAACCGGAGATACTGAATCGTTTTTGCTTCCGGTTGATGAGATCTATCCTGCTGATGCACCGGTCTATTATCCGGAATCAAAAATGATCTGTTATATCGATAAATCTGATAACTACCTGATCGATGTTGAGAATCATAAAGTAAGAGATATAGATCTTCCGAAGGACTGGACGGGAACAGAACTCGTCAAGTCTGACAGTAAAGGAGAGCGCTGGATCGTTGCAGATAAGAGCAAATTACTGATCTATGATGCGTACGGAAAGCAGTTGTCTGAACTGATGACCGGAGGAATGTCGGCAATCGGCGCTGCTTTCTATAAAGAGGGTACTTCGAATGAACAGATCCTCGTGGTTTTTGATGATGGTTCATTTTACCGTTATGATGCATCTAGCGGAGAGTTCATCGGAAAGTCAGAAGTTGAAGCGTATTTTAACCAGGGCATCCACGCTGATCTCGAGATTGATGAAGAGAAGGGGCTTCTCTTTATTCATTCAGGTGAAATCACGGATATTGTCGATCTGAATACTTGGATAGAGGTTGCCGTTGTATGGAACTCTTTGGGTTATTATGCGCCAACAGACAGATTCTTCGCATTCGGACATACATCGACAAAAGACTTCCGTATCGGATATTTCGAGCACTATACAATAGACGATCTTATCCGAAAAGCGGAAGATATCATCAAAGGTGCTGAGCTGACTGACGAGCAGAAATCAAGATACGGAATCAATTAACTGTCAGCCTGCTTATACAGAAGAGGGAAGAGGCTCTTCTTGATGATGTAGATATCATGCTCATCTTCGGCGCTGACGGCTATATAGTCACCAACGTTGCCGAGATAGTATTTCTCTTCGTCCCACTGGGTAAAGATCTTCACACAGTGATCTAATGGCTGGGCATAGATCAGTCCGCCGCCATGGCTGATCATGGCCTGAGCGTGGGACATTACATCGGTTTTCTGACCTGTCGAAAGATCCTTGATACTCGGAGAATACTCGAACGTCTTTGAATATGGTCTGCCAAGAGACTTATATCTGGCCAGAAGCTTCTCTTCGTCGATAGGATATACCTCTCCCTCGATGCCAATCATAAGATAGCTGTCCTCTTCGACAGAAACAACAACATCGCCTTCGAGAGTTCGGATCTCGACCTGTGTCTTCGGCGGAAACATGTCTGCAAGACGTACCGTGCCGACTTCCTGGGGAAGCTTCTCGTAAAGAGGCATATTCGCCGTATCCAGAACAGTGTCCTTAGTATAAAGAATGGTAAACATATCGAAGTACTGTTTCATCCGCTCTTTAAGAAGGGCGGAAGGATCTTTGTCCAGTTTCTCCGGACGAAGTGAACCGCCGGCTTTCAGAATGTGACCGCCGCCACCGCCGAGACCGTCTGCCAGAAAAGCAGCGAGTTCATTGGCGTGAACTTCTTTTGTGCAGCTGCGGACGGAGAATTTGACCTCATAAGGGCTTACAAAGTAGGCGAGACATACGTCTACCTTATCTGTCTCTAATGAAAAATCACTGATGACGCCGAGAATGTTCGGATCACAGGGCTCAGCGCGCAGGATCAGGTAGTTATGCTCCTCAAAGAATTCGAATTCAAGGATCGCTTTACCGGTGATCTTTAATTCAGAAAGAGAAATATTGGCATTGCTCATACGTGTGATCAGACTTCTCTGAACGCTAGAAGCCAGAGACTCGATCATATCGCGGTCGAGCGGGTGAGATACCTCGGATAGACGATTTGTATCTGAGTACAGTCCGTAATATAGGGCAGTGGAGAGGTTCTTGTCTTCTGTGACATCCAGACCTTCTGCACGGATCATGTCCCACACGACGGTTGCGCAACTGCCGATATTGCTTCGGATCGTTGCATATTCCGGAAGCGTGACCGTGAGCTGATGGTGATCGATAATGGCAATGTTTTTTGCTCGGGTCTCGGTAACATTTCTCTGCCCATACTGGCAGTCAACTGTAATAAGAAGCTCGGGTTCTTCTTCAAAGCCCGGTTCGTAGGAGACAGGCAGAGACAATTCCGACAACATGATTACAAGATTGCTCTTCTGCATCTTGTTGTTTCCGCGGTAGATAAATCGGACATTCTTGCCCATCTTCGTGAAGTACCAGTGTAATGCGGTTCCGCTGGCCAGCGCGTCTGCGTCCGGGTTATCATGACACTGGATGACGATGTCATTGAA
This sequence comes from Clostridiales bacterium, assembly GCA_024695545.1. Next base: position 30,321 of record JAILHZ010000159.1, on the reverse strand, counting down.
TTGAAGAAGTTCTGAAAGTCTCATACTCATGCTCCTGTCCTGTCATTCACTATATTTTACCATTCTTATATTGCAATTTGAAATACGAGAAAGTTACAGAAAATCACTATTGACACACCCTGAATCAATCAGTATAATTATTCATGCTTTAAGCGCCATGCGGCGGTGGCGGAATTGGCAGACGCGCACGTTTGAGGGGCGTGTGGGCGACCATACGGGTTCAAGTCCCGTTCGCCGCACCAGGAAGGACTATCTCAGTAATGAGATGGTCCTTTTCTTTATGTCCCGGAGCCTGTCCTGCCCCTGTGTATCTTGCTGTGACTCAATTGTTTAAGATGTTTTATGAGAGTATAATCGTATAGAAGGTAAATGTCGGGTTCTCCCGAAAGGAGGATGGGTTATGAAACGTAAGATGAAGAGATTTGCTGCTTTGGTGCTTTCTTTCTCGATGATTGTTTCACTGGGCGCTTGTACAAATAAGGATTCGAAAGTGGAGGAAGAAGACGGAGTTGAGGCTTCGGCTGATCTTTTCCTGGATGCACTTGTAAATCTTAAGGCAAAGAGTATCAAGAAACTGAATAAGGAACTTGGCCTTGGAAAGAACATCCAGGAGGAACTCAATGAGATCGCAGAGAACGAATATGTTCAGGTTGTTATGAAGAAAGCGACCTACACGATCGATCCTGAAAGCATTGAAGAAAATACGAAAAAGAAAAAAGCTTCGTGTGAAGCTACTGTAACACTTCCGGATTATGAAAGAGCACTTGATGACGCGGATGACTTTGAGGATTTTGAAGAACTGATCGATTCTCAGAAGGAGAAGAAATACAAAGAAGTTACGTTAGAACTGGAATTTGATATCGAAGATGACCAGTATGTGATGGATAGTGAAGTTGCAGGGGATGCGATCGAGGATCTCTATGATGATATGATTGAAAGCATCGAGGATTTTGAGTGGTATAATCGCAAAATACCGACTACACCGACCACAACAACGGAGACAATGACACCTCCTACTACAACAGAGGAGTATGTTCCACCTACGACAGATTATTATGATGGTGTGACTACAGCTATTGAGAGTTATGGAAACGGATCCATCGAGATCAACATGTTCGCGATGAGCCCGGAGGTTCCCGGTATGGTTAAGCGTTTCATGGCTGACAACCCGGACATGGCTTCCAAGTACAGGGTAACAGCTATGGTTTCTGCTAACACAGGCGGAGCTTATGTTACAAAACTGAACGCTGCTTTGACTGCCGGTGGTGATGGCGCTCCGGATATCTATGTTGCAGAGGCTGATTACATCCTGCCCTATACACAGGGAGATCTTTCTTCTCTGGCGGCTCCATATTCAGATTTTATCGATTATGTTGACGGTAAAGTGACGGCGGCCGGAATTGCTCAGTACACAATAGATCTCGGTACGAACCGGGACGGTAAGATAGTTGCGCTTTGCTATCAGTGCACCGGTGGTGCGATGATCTACTCTGCATCTATCGCTAAGGAAGTATTCGGATCTGACGATCCGGCTGAAGTGAAGAAGGCAGTTGGCGGAGGATCTGGTTCCTGGGATACATTCAAGCAAGCTGCTGCTAAGCTTAATGCGGCAGGTTATGCTGCATGTGCTGACTTCGGCGATCTTTGGAACGTTTGTGAGAAGGCGGCTTCTACTCCGTGGGTAGTTGATGGTAAGGTTAATATCGACCCGCAGAGAGAGGCTTACATGGACCTCATCAAGGAAGCTTATGATAACAACTGGACCAACGAGACAGGTAACTGGAACGATGCCTGGTACGCTGCTATGAACGGTGAGTCCAAGGATCCTAGGACAAACGAAACACGTAAGGTGTTCGCTTTCTTCGGACCTGCATGGCTGATCAACTACACACTGGGTGATCACTCCGCTAACACAAAGGGTGACTGGCGTGTATGCGAATCTCCGGTAGGCTTCTGGTGGGGCGGTTCCTGGCTCTGCGTAAATAAGAAGGGCATCCAGGATGCCGACAAGAAGATATTCCTTTCCAAGTTTGTTGAGTGGGTAACCCTTGATTGCTCCGATACGGGTCTTCAGTATCTGTGGGCTTCCGGTGTTATGAATGACAACGGCACAAAGGATACGGTTGCTTCCTCTACAGTACTTGCTAAGGTTAAGGGCGACATGGCTCTCCTCGGCGGTCAGGATGCATTCCCGATCTTCATCTCGGCTACAAGCTTCGCTTCTGCTAAGTGCAAGTGCCTCTATGATGATCAGTTGAACGGCGTATTCATGGATAATGCTGCTGACTATGCCCGTGGCAAGATCTCCAAGCAGGAAGCGATCAACAACTTCAAGGATGCCTGCGCGGAGAAGGGTATCGAAATCTGATCCTATAGGTGATCTATGTCCGAAAGGGGAATAGAAGATGAAAAAAAGCGTGATATTCGTAAGTGCAGTTGTTTCTGTTGTTATGGCGGCTTCTCTTACCGGATGCGGTTCTTCAAGTGTGAATAAAAAGGAAGTGGCGGAAGAAGCAAACGCCATCATCGAAGAGATAACATCCTTGAATACGAAGAAGATGCAGAAAAGAGATGCGTATGATGAAGATAACTTAGATGTTCTCAAAACCTTCAAAACCTGTAGAGATTTCACTATCGTATGGGATCATGCCGAGATTGAAGTTGATGAGGAGAGTGTGGAGTCAAAGAAAGGTAAGATCACCTGTGCGGCTACTGTCGTAGTCCCTGATTATAATTCTGCGTCAGATGATTTCTGGGACGAGTACAGCACTTCCGATTTTGATGATATCAATGAGTGTTATGATGCTTTTGAAGAATTTGTTAATGAAATCAAATTGAAGAAATATATGTCTATCGATACGACGGTTGAGCTTGAAAAAGACGGTGAAGAGTACATCCTTGTTAATGGAGATGATCTGGTAGAAGATCTCATGGGAGATTATATTGACCAGTACGAAGAAGAAAAGAAGGAAGCTGAGCAACAGCAAAGCAGAATCAAAGAACACAATGATGCCATTAATACGGTAACAGCAGAGATTGATAATATCTTAGGTTGATATGAAGGTAACAGTTCTTTCGGAAAATACAAGTAAAAATGGATTTGAGACCGAGCACGGCCTGAGTCTGTATATAGAGACGCAGAAGCACCGGATCCTATTTGATTTCGGTGCAAGCGATCTCTTTATCCGTAATGCGGAAAAACTCGGGATCGATCTCGGTCTGGTGGATATTGCTTTTCTGTCGCACGGACATTATGACCATGGCGGCGGACTTCTTGCGTTTCTGGAAAGAAACGGAATCGCGAATGTGTACATGCATGAAGCGGTGTTCGAACCGCATTATAACGGCAATAATGCATATATCGGACTGGATCCGACGATCGACGGGCATCCGAGATATATCAAGGTGCGCGGAGATGTAGTCATCGATGACGAATTATCGTTTGTAGGGCTCGACAGACTGAAGAGAGCCGTTGATTCGCACGGGCAGAAGGTAAAGTGTGGCCAGTATATGGAGAAAGAGCGGTATGTGCATGAGATGTATCTGAAGATCCATGAGGGTTACAAGGACTATCTTATCAGCGGATGCACACATAAGGGGATCATCAATCTCGTGTATGCTTTCCGGTTCCAGGCTTTTGTCGGCGGACTTCACACGATGAAGTACGATGAGATCTGGGATGAGGAGATCCTGGACGATATTGCGAAAGCGGTCCGCAATTCCTATGCGGACTATTATACCTGCCACTGTACCGGTAAAGAACAGTTCCTGTTTATCAAAAAAGAAGTTGGGGAGAAGATGAAAGAGATCTCCTGTGGCGAAACTGTATATATAGAATAAGAAATCAAATAAAAACTCTTGCATCTTTTCTTTTCTCTGATATCATGGGAATGTAGTTTTTATGCCCCTTTTCGGGGACGAAAGTAAAAGTAGGGCTGTCATTTCTTATCGGCAGCAGAAGGATGGTAGATTATGGATTCTCTTGATCTCTTGTACGGGATAGTCATTGTTGTGTTCTTCGCAATGATTATCGGGGTAGGACTGTACTCAAGAAAAAACACCAAAGATGTTTCTTCTTTTGTACTCGGCGGTAGAAAAGTAGGCCCGTGGCTCACGGCGTTCTCCTTTGGCGCAACTTATTTTTCCGCAGTTATCTTTATCGGTTATGCAGGTAAGTTCGGATGGGACTTCGGTGTTTCAGCACTGTGGATCGGTCTGGGCAATGCTTTCATCGGTTCTCTCGCAGCCTGGGTCATCCTCGGTAAGAGATGCCGTATCATGACCAAGACATTAAATACAAACACGATGCCGGACTTCTTCGGCAAACGTTATAACTCGAAGGCTCTCCGTATTGCAGCGGCGCTGATCATCTTTGTATTCATGATCCCGTACTCCGCATCGGTATTTAACGGCCTTTCCTATCTCTTTACATCTGCACTTCGTCTTGACCGTATCAGCAACGGTTATGAGATCTGCATTATTGTAATGAGTGTTCTCGCTGCTACATACGTAATCCTCGGCGGTTACATGTCTACAGCAATCAACGACTTTATCCAGGGTATGATCATGATCGTCGGTATTGTGATGACGATCTTCTGCGTACTGAACTATCACGGCGGTCTGATGTCCTCCATGACAGAACTCTCCAAGGTACCGGCTGCAAACGGTTCTTCCTTCCAGGGTGTTTATTCTTCGCTTTTCGGACCTGAGCCTCTGAACCTCTTAGGTGTTGTTATTCTGACATCTCTCGGTACATGGGGTCTTCCGCAGATGGTTCAGAAGTTCTATTCCATCAAGGACGATAAGTCCGTTCATACAGCTACGGTCGTATCTACGATCTTCGCAGTTATCATTGCAGGCGGTTCCTACTTCATGGGTGGTTTCGCACGTATCTTTATTACAGATAGCAACATTGACAGCATCAAGACATCTTCCGGCGCACTGAATATGGATAAGATCATGCCGATCATCCTTGATCAGGCGATCCCGACACTTCTGATCGCGATCCTTGTCGTACTTGTACTGTCGGCTTCTATGTCCACTCTGACATCGCTGGTTCTGACATCCAGCTCTACGATCACACTGGACGTTCTTGCTGATAATGTCATCAAGAACATGACAGAGAAGAAGAAGGTCAGCATTATCCGTCTGCTCCTTGCTTTCTTCGTACTGGTATCTATGGCTCTTGCTATCTACTCTTACCGCTCCAATGATGTATACATCACCAAGCTGATGTCGATCTCCTGGGGTGCGATGGCCGGTTCCTTCCTTGCTCCGTTCCTCTACGGTCTCTTCTGGAAGGGCGTTACCAAGGCAGCTGTATGGGCTTCCTTCATCAGTGGCGTAGGCATCACGGTCTCCCATCTGATTCTGAGCAACGGCGCACTGTTCGGCCACAACTTCAAGTTCCCGACAGGCCTGCCGATCAACCTCGCATCTCCGATCAATGCAGGTGCTTTTGCCATGCTGTTCGGCCTGATTGTTGTTCCGGTCGTATCCTGGATCTCTCCGAAACTGGACAAGAAGGTTATCGATGAGGCTTTCAAGGATATGCCGAAGGATATCCCGGCGAGAATTGATGATATTAAAGAGTAAAACATGATACAATAGACGGGTGCTAATTCTAGTGAACACTAACTGAATATAAGTGAGGTAAGAAGAAGTGAAACAGATCATGTTAGGTAATGAAGCTGTTGCACGTGGCGCTTACGAGGCAGGAGTGAAGGTCGTTTCCTCCTATCCGGGCACCCCGAGCACAGAGATCACTGAGACGATCGCCACCTACGACCGCATCTACTGCGAGTGGGCGACGAATGAGAAGGTCGCATCCGAGGTTGCAATCGGTGCTTCCATCCGCGGCGCACGTGCGATGACATGCATGAAGCATGTTGGTATGAACGTAGCAGCCGACCCGATGTTTACTGCGGCATATGAAGGCGTAAACGGCGGTCTGGTATTCGTCGTAGCGGATGACCCGGGCATGCACAGTTCCCAGGATGAGCAGGACAGCAGAAACTACGGACGTGCTGCCAAGCTGATGATCCTCGAGCCTTCCGACAGTCAGGAGTGCAAGGATTTCGCAAAGAAGGCTTTCGAGCTCTCCGAGCGCTTCGATACACCGGTCATCCTCAGAATGCACACTCGTGTATCTCACTCTCGTTCTATTGTTGAGCTTTCTGATCCGGAAGACATTGTCGTCAAGCCGTATGAGAAGAATGTAAATAAGTATGTCATGATGCCGGCCATGGCCATCAAGCGTCATGTCGTTGTTGAGCAGAGAACACTCGATATTGCCAAGGCTTCCAACGAGGAGTTCCTCGGTATGGGCATTCACAAGATCGAGATGAATGATACCAAGCTCGGTATCATCACAGCAGGCGCTTCCTACCAGTATGTTAAGGAAGGTATTCCTACAGCTTCCGTTCTGAAACTCGGCTGCGTATGGCCGCTTCCGATGGATCTGATCCGCGATTTCGCTTCTAAGGTAGACCGCCTGGTTGTTGTCGAAGAACTCGATCCGTTCATGGAGACAGAGATCAAGGCTGCCGGTATCGCATGTGAAGGTAAAGACCTCTTTACTCTGCAGGGTGAATACAATGCAAGAATGATCCGTTCCGCTCTTTCTTCGGAAGCTCTTCCGGAAAAAGCACTGGACCTCGACAAGCTTCCGAAGGCTCCGGGCCGTCCGCCGCTTCTCTGTGCAGGATGTCCGCATAAGGGCATGTTCCTGGCTCTTAACAGAGCGAAGGTTCAGGTCATGGGCGATATCGGATGCTATACTCTCGGCACACTTCCGCCGACAGCTGCTATGGACGTTTCCGTCTGCATGGGTGCTTCGGTAGGTATGGCTCACGGTTTTGACAAGGCTTCTGATGGCGAAGACAGCAAGAAGACAGTCGCTGTTATCGGCGACTCCACATTCCTGCATTCCGGTATCACAAACCTGATTAATGCGGTATATAACCAGAGTGCGATCACAGTACTGATCCTTGATAACTCCATCACGGGTATGACCGGTCACCAGCAGAATCCTGCATCCGGTAAGAATATCCGCCTGCAGCCGGCTCCGGCCATTGACCTTGAGACTCTCTGCAGAAGTGTTGGTGTTACATCCGTAAGAACCGTTGATCCGGTGGATACTTATGAAGTTGAGAAAATCGTTAAGGAAGAGATTGCCAAGGATTGCGTTTCCGTTATCATCGTTCGCCGTCCGTGCGCTCTGATTCCGACAGGTAAGAAGCCGAAGGGTGTGTCCATCGTACTCGATGACGAGGCCTGCAAGAAGTGCGGCGCCTGCTCCCGTATCATGTGCCCGGCACTTGTAGCCGGACCTGACAAGAAGCCGGTCATCGATCCGGAAGCCTGCAATGCATGCGGTCTTTGCATCAATATGTGCAAGTTCAACGCGCTGAGCAAGAAGGAGGAGGCATAATATGGCAAAGGATATTTCAATCGTACTCGCCGGTGTCGGCGGACAGGGAACTCTTATTGCCGGTAAGCTTCTCGGCATTCTTGCCATGAAGCAGGGGCTGGACATTAAAGTGTCCGAAGTTCATGGCATGAGCCAGCGCGGCGGTTCCGTTATCACATATGTAAGAATGGGTGAGAAGGTCTATTCTCCTATCATCGAAGAAGGTATGGCGGATTATGTCCTTGCTTTCGAAGAAGTTGAGGCTGTCCGCTGGGCAAACCTCCTGAAGAAGGATGGTATTCTTCTCGTAAACTCCCAGAAAATCAAGAGCCTTCCGGTACTTCTCGGTAACGCCGAGTATCCGGAGAATATTAAGGAATCTCTGGATGCATCTGCTTCCGGAAGCACAAAGATCGTTGAATTTGATGCGCTTTCTGCAGCTCTTTCCTGTGGCAGCAGTAAGGCAGTTAATATGGTTATGGTCGGTGCGCTTTCGGCTGGCATGGATTTCCCGAAGGAGATGTGGGAAGAAGCGATCAATGAAGCATTTGCATCGAAGGCAAAGCTGATCCCCATGAACATCGAAGCTTTTAACAAGGGCAGAGATTTCGTTTCGTAAAAGCACTTTGTTGCGATATAATAGAATAAAGAACATCTAAGGAGGGTATCCCGTATGTTAGTAAAGCAGATCAATGTCTTTCTTGAGAACTCCTTCGGTCGTCTCGCAGAGGTGACAAAGGTACTAGGTCAGGCCAATATCGATATTCGTGCACTTTTTGTTGCCGATTCGACTGATTACGGAATCCTCCGTATGATCCTGGATAAGCCGGAAGAGGCCGTCATGATCCTCACCGAATCCGGATTTACCGTAAGCATGACGCCTGTACTGGCGATCGCGATCCCGGATAAAGCCGGCACACTTGATGCGGCGCTGACGACATTCTCTGAGACCGGCGAATCGATGGAATATATCTACGGCTTCGTCGGAAGAAAGTCGGATGATGCGGTCATGGTGATCCGTGTGCAGAACTTCGATCCTGTGATCAAGAAGTTTGAGGAAGCCGGAATCAGGATCTTAAAACCTGAGGAGGTATACGGTATCTGATGAACCAGGATCCATTCAAAACAATGTATGGAATCAGTGATACGGTGGTCGGCATGGCGCAAGAAGCGATGACCACCGTTTCTTCTGTATTCGAGCGAATTGACAAAATCAAAGAGTATAACCAGCTTCGTGTGCTTCAGGCTTTCAGAAATGCGCGTTTTGCCGAGGCGCATCTCGGTGCGACAACCGGTTATGGTTATGATGACATGGGCAGAGAGAAGATCGAAGAGATGTATGCGGAGATCTTCGGTGCTGAAGCAGCTTATGTGCGTATTCAGGTAACATGCGGAACTCAGATCCTCGTGGCCTGCCTCTTCGGAATTCTAAAGCCGGGCGAGGAGATGCTCGCTGCCAGCGGAAGACCTTATGACACCTTGGCATCGGCACTTGGTGTTGAGAAGAAGGACGATACATTTACAGGATCTCTTCTCGACTATGGTATGAAGTATAACGAAGTCCAGCTGAAAGAAGACGGATCGCCGGATCTTGATGCCATTAAGGCGGCAATCAAACCAGAGACAAAGGTCGTTTTCCTTCAGAAGTCGAAGGGCTACACCTCGCGCAGATGCCTCCGCTCGGAGGATATCAAGGCGGTCGTTGATCTGGTCAAGGGTATCCGTGAAGACATCATCGTATTCGTAGACAACTGCTACGGTGAGTTTGTCGAGACACAGGAACCATGCGCTCTGGGCGCGGATCTCTGTGCCGGCTCTCTTATTAAGAATGCGGGTGGCGGTATCTGTCCGTCCGGTGCTTATGTTGCCGGTCGTAAAGATCTTGTGGAACGTGTTGCGGAACGTGTTACCGCACCGGGTCTCGGCAGTCATGTCGGTCCCAGCCTCGGATTTAACCGTCAGATAGCTCAGGGACTTTTTATGGCGCCGCATGTGGTAGCGGAAGCCCTGAAGGGTGCTGTATTTGCCGCTAAACTTCTGGAGATGGCGGGATGCCGCTGCGAGCCCTCATTTGACGAGTTTCGCGGTGATATTGTGCAAAGTGTGGCTTTCCCAGATGAAAAACAAATGGTAAACTTTTGTAAGAATGTACAGAACTGTTCGCCGGTCGACTCTTTCGTATCTCCGGAACCATGGGATATGCCGGGTTACGATGCGCGGGTAGTAATGGCAGCGGGTGCTTTTGTACAGGGCGCATCTATCGAGTTTTCGGCAGATGGTCCGATCAAGCCGCCGTATCTCGTTTATATGCAGGGCGGCCTGGTATTTGAACAGGTAAAACTGGCGGTCATGATGGCCGTTACGGGTATGATGGAGAATAAGAACTGATTTATGGCGAAGGGGAAGAAGCCTAATAACGGCAAACGCCCGAATAATGCAAACAGACAGGTGAACCGTCCGGCCAACCGTCCGACGGAGCGCCCTGTTAACCGCGCTTCCGGTCGTCCTTCCCAGACTTCGGGAAATCGCCCGGCCAACCGCCCGGTGAACCGTTCTTCGGGAAATCCCGCATCCGCTTCTTCAAGACCCAGACAGACGGCGAATAAGACTTCCGCAACTCCGATCCGTAAGAAGAGTATCTTCGGCTTCCTGAAAAAGAATCCGAATACAAATCAAAAAAACGTGCAGAGACCGAAGGGGCAGGCGAACCGCCAGAACCCGGTCAATACATCTTCTTCTGTGAAGAATCCATCTGCAGCAAGTGGTATTTCCAACAGAGCTGTGGATGCTATGGACCCGAAGTACAGCCGCCCGCTGTTCGGTGATGAGCAGATCACTCCTGTAGCGCAGGAGAAAGAGCAGGAGAAGGCGGCTCCGAAGAAACTGTCCTGGTGGCAGGTCCGTAAGGTTCATAAGAAGAATAAGCTGATTCAGAAAAATAAACTCAAAGAGGCTGAGGAGGCAGCGAAGAAGGAACAGGAAGTACCGGAGTCCTTCGAGGAGATGCGTCCGGAGTCTGTTGAGGAACGTAGAAAGCACATGGCAAAAATGCGCAAAAGAGATTCTCTTCGCGCTGCTTTTAACGGATTCCTTTGCGTGCTGATCCTGATCGGCATGATGATTATTGCTGTCCTGTATCTGATGGATTACGTGGCGGCAAAGCCTCAGTACGCTTTTGCTACACAGGGTTCGATCGAGCATACGATCGGCGCGACAGCTCTTGTTGTCCGTAATGAGACCATTATGACCTCCTCATATTCCGGCGAACTGATGACGCAGTCGACGGAAGGGAGCCGTGTAGCGAAGAATCAGCCTCTGGCCCGTGTTATTCCGGAAGGAATGGAGTCGACGCTTGCCGATCTTCAGAATGTTGAACGGCAGATCGTCGATCAGGAAAGACAGCTGATCAGCAAGGGTAAAGGTGTCGCGGCAAAGACAGTATTCAGTGATGCGAATGAAGAGATCCGTCCGATCATTACGATGATCCGTCAGGATGCGATCCTGAATAATCTCAGCAATATGACAAGCTATTCTTCGTCGATCCGTGTTCTTATGGATAAGCGTGATACAAAGCTTAAAGATATCGATTTTGAAGATGAGCAGCTTACCACGCTTCGTGCCAGTGAAACGGCGCTTCGTGCACAGCTTGAGAACCGCGCCGCTCTGATTGAGGCATCTGAACCCGGTATCGTATCGTATAAACTGGACGGTCATGAGACAGATATTACAAAAGAACTTCTTCTGGATATGGTCGATACCAAGTGTGATGAACTGATCTCCGGCAGCAGTAGTATTATTACGAGCGATCTTCAGATCAAGCAGAATGAACCTGTTCTCCGAATCGTTCAGAACGATGTCCAGTATTTTGCCTGCCATCTGAAAGAAGCACCGATGGAAGAGTTCCAGCTTCAGTCGAACCACGTGATCCGAATTCCGTCGGAGGGTATATCGATCCCTGACTGTAAGGTCATCCGCTGTTCGGTAACTAGAGACGGACTTCTGGTTGTATTTGAGACGAATAATTCTGTCGAACGTCTTCTTGACCGCCGTACTGTGAATATTGAGATCGTTCAGACTAAGACAACAGGTATTCGCGTTCCTGTATCCTCACTGGCTAATGCCGACTATGACAGAGGTATTGCGACGATCTATGTCAATGAGAGCGGATACGCCAGAGGATGTACTGTCCAGATCAAGGACTACGATAGAGAATATGCGATCATCGCTCCGCTCGAGAAGGCGGATGTCCCGAGTATCAGTACGATCGTAATTACTAACCCTTCTACCGTCAAAGAAGGAGATAAGGTGGAAAAGTAACCATGCATATGTTCAGTCCGGAAGAAATGCAGGAGAATATCCTTAAAGTTAAGGAGAGCATAAGGGAAGCGGCATCCGAAGCGAACCGTGATCCTTCGGAGATCACACTTATCGGAGTGTCCAAGTTTTTTCCTGCGGAATATGCGGCACAGGCATTCTCTCTCGGCTTGAAAGATCTTGGTGAGAACCGTCCGGAAGAGATGCATGAGAAGAAGGAGATCCTGGATCATCAGGGGATCCATCCTAACTGGCATCTGATCGGTACGATACAAAGCCGTAAAGTACGTCTGATTGCCGGAGATCCTTATCTTATCCATTCGGTAGATACACTCTCCCTTGCTAAAGAAATCTCCAAGAGATATGCGGCAAAGGATATTACAGCGAAAATCCTTCTGGAAGTTAATGTTTCCGGTGAAGAGAGCAAGCACGGATTTACATCTGATGAAGTAAAAGAGCAGTTTGAGGAGATCCTGAATCTTCCTAATATGAAAGTCTGCGGACTTATGACGATGGCGCCGATCCAGAGCAGAGAAGGAGAAGCCAGAGAAGTATTCGAAAAAACAAGAGTTCTTTTCGATCATCTGAAAGCTAACTGTGCGGATCCCGAAGACTGGAAATATATGTCTATGGGAATGAGTCAGGATTATCGTGATGCAATCGTATGCGGAGCGACACACATCCGTATTGGAACTGCAATTTTCGGTAAAAGAGATTATCCTGATCCGGTGTGATCTTTTGCACAAGTATTACATAAAAATATTCTAATATTACATTAAAATTGCACGGTAAAGTGTCAAAGTTACATGTTATTTACCGTTGTACCGATTCTATTGAAAGCAAAAGTTAGTAGACCTATACTAGCCTCATAGTGAAATTCGCAAGTGCTTCAAAGCACTGTAGCAGTTAATTTTGGAGGTAGTTATGGCAGGTTTTTGGAATAGTCTCGTGAACAAGATCGCAGGCGTGGACAACAGTGATTATTACGAAGGTGACGACGGAATTTATGAAGATGAGTACGAGGAAGAAAACCTCAATGATCTTCATGTAGAAGAGAGCGATTACACAAATCTTGAGCCGCTCCCGATTCCGGAGATGAGCACAAACCGTATCGTACCGATCAAGAACGTTCAGGCAACAGATACTCAGGTTGTAATCCTTCAGCCAGACAGCATCCGTTCTTCTCAGCAGGTTTGTGATCACATCCGTGCAGGTCACACAGTAATCTGCAACATTGAGAATGTAGATCGTTCCGTAGCCCAGCGCGTAATCGATTATATTTCCGGTGCAGCTTATTCTATCGACGGAAACGTTAAGCCGATCGACCAGAACAGAAAGACATTCGTAGTTGCTCCTAGAACAGTAGCTCTTATGGACCGTGATGCTCTTGCAAAGCAGGAAGCTGAGCAGGCTCAGGCAAACCAGTATCGTCAGGTACTCTGATTTATTCAATTTCAAATAGAAAAGGACTGTTACAGATTATGTAACGGTCCTTTCTATATATCCCGTGCCACTGAAAAAGGACGATCTTCTGATCGTCCTTTTCGTATGCCTGAATTCAGAGTGTAGGTTACGCCTGCGGCTTGTAACTGTCCTTCAGGGAAACGCTTCTGTTGAAGATGAGTTTGCCGGGCTGACTGTCCTTAGTGTCCATGCAGAAGTATCCGAGTCGTAAGAACTGGAATCTGTCTGCGGGCTTAGCGTATGCCAGTGAAGCTTCTACTTTAGCTCCCTCGACGACCTTCAGGGAATCCGGATTGATGAAGTCGAGATAATTACAATCAGCAAGATCCGGTGCCTCAACAGTGAAGAGACGGTCGTAAAGACGTACAGTCGCATCAAGTGCGGTCTTGGTATCTACCCAGTGGATGGTTGCCTTAATTCGGCGTCCGTCAGCCGGATTTCCGCCACGGCTGGACTCTTCGTAATCAGCATGTACGGCAATTACATTGCCGTTCTCGTCCTTATCACAGCCCGTGCACTTGATAACATATGCGGACTTGAGTCTGACCTCGTTGCCCGGAAAGAGACGGAAATATTTCTTTTCCGGAACTTCCATAAAGTCATCAGCTTCGATCCAAAGCTCCTTGGAGAAAGAAACCTCACGGGTTCCGTCTTCCGGACGCTCCGGATTATTCTCGACAGTAAATGTCTCAGTCTGTTCATCCGGATAGTTGTCAATAATGAGCTTGACTGGATGTACAACACCCATGACACGCTTGGCTGTCGCGTTCAGATCTTCACGGAGACAGTACTCGAGGAATGCGTAGTCAACTACGGCATTGACCTTGGAGATACCGTTTCTGGAGTGGAAATTATGTATGGATGCCGGTGTATAACCTCTACGGCGCAGGCCACAGAGAGTAGGCATACGAGGATCGTCCCATCCGTCTACAAGACCGCTCTCAACCATGTTACGGAGTTTTCTCTTACTGAGAACGGTATGTGTGATACCAAGTCTTGCAAACTCGATCTGACGCGGCTTAGACGGTACCGGACAGTTCTCGATGACCCAGTCATAAAGCGGTCTGTGCGCCTCAAATTCAAGTGAGCAGAGGGAGTGGGTGATACCTTCAAGTGCATCTTCGATCGGATGAGCAAAGTCATACATCGGGTAGATACACCACTTGTCGCCGGTGTTATGGTGACGCATGTGGTTGATGCGGTAGATCGCAGGATCACGCATGTTGAAGTTACCGGATGCCAGGTCGATCTTCGCACGAAGCGTCATCGCACCATCCTCAAATTCACCGTTCTTCATTCTCTCGAACAGATCCAGGCTCTCTTCGATCGGACGGTCACGGTACGGGCTGGTGGCCGGGTGTGTCAGGTCGCCTCTGTGCTCCTTCATCTCTTCAGGAGTCAGCTGGCAGACATATGCAAGTCCTTTCTTAATGAGCTCAACCGCGTATTCGTACATCTTGTCGAAATAGGAAGAAGCATAGAAGAAGCGGTCGTCCCAGTCATGGCCGAGCCACTTGATATCTTCCTTGATCGCCTCGACATACTCTTCGTCTTCCTTGGTAGGGTTCGTATCATCCATACGCAGGTTGCAAAGGCCGCCGTACTGTTCAGCCATACCGAAGTCGATCTCCAGTGCTTTTGCATGACCGATATGCAGATAACCGTTCGGCTCCGGTGGGAAACGCGTATGTACGGTCTTACCTTCGTAACGCCCGCCGGGTCCGATATCTTCTTCGATTGCTTCGTGTATAAAACTCTTATATTCGCTCATTTTGTTACTCTCGCTTTCTTTCGCACGTCTTTGTGCGTATTAATTTCTTTTTGAAAGCACTGTGGCTTCTACTTTATTTCGAAAGAGCAGCTGAGAGTCGCTGTCGTCCGGATTCGATGCGCTTCAGGGCTTCTTCCTTACCGAGGAGAAGCATGACTTCGACAGCACCGCCCGGGGTAACTGCCGTACCGGAAGCCGCAATACGTACCGGCCACATAACGAGTGCGTTCTTAACGCCCATGCCCTCGGCTAGGCCTGTCAGGCACTCGGAAAGAGATTCCTTGGTCCACTCGATTTCGTAGAGCATCGGAAGTACGATGTTGAGCATCTCCAGGGAGCCCTCTTTCGTAGTCTTGCTCTTCTTATGAACGTAGAGTTCCAGATCGTAATCGGCAAGTTCATGAAGGAATCCGAGCTTCTCGCTGATCTGCGGAAGTCTGGTGATACGCGGCTGCATGATCTCGGCAAAGAGAGGATACAGATCCTCGGTGATCATCGGGAACTTCGCAAGCTCAGGCTTACTGAACTCGATAAATTCTTCCGGTGTCATCTTCTTGATATACTCGCCGTTGAACCACTCGAGCTTGTCATAGTCGAATACTGACGGGGACTTACTGATGCCGGAGATGTCGAAAGCCTTGCTGAGTTCGTCCAGCGTAAAGATTTCCTGATTGTCCTTCGGACACCATCCGAGAAGTGCGATATAGTTGATGATCGCTTCCGGCAGGAAACCCTGTGCTACCAGATCCTCAAAACCTGTAGAACCATGACGCTTACTGAGCTTACTTACCGTGCCATCGTCATTCTTGCCCTGGATCAGGGGAAGATGAACGTATGTCGGAATATCCCATCCGAATGCCTCGTAGCAGAGGTTGTACTTCGGTGTGGAAGAGAGGTACTCGGAACCACGTACGACATGGGAGATCTTCATGAGGTGATCGTCAATGATGTTGGCGAAGTTATAGGTCGGATATCCGTCCGCCTTCAGAAGGATCTGATCCTCGAGTTCCTTGTTCTGTACAGTGATGTCGCCGTATACACAATCGTGGAATGTCGTCTCTCCCTCAAGAGGCATCTTCTGACGGATAACATACGGGATACCCGCTTCGAGATTCTTCTTGATCTCTTCTTCGGAAAGATCACGGCAGTGACGGTCATAACCGCCCTCGACGCCGCCTTCCTCGTGCAGGGAAGCGAGACGCTCCTTGCTGCAGAAGCAGTAGTATGCGTGGCCGTTTCTGACCAGTTCCTCGGCATAAGGCTTATAAAGATCCATACGCTCGCTCTGAACGTATGGGCCGTACTCGCCGCCGATATCCGGACCCTCATCATGAACGAGACCGGCAGTCTTCAGTGTCTTATAAATGATATCCACGGCGCCTTCTACGTAACGTTCCTGATCCGTATCCTCGATACGGAGTACGAATGTGCCGCCGAGAGACTTGGCGATCAGATACTCATACAGAGCCGTGCGGAGATTACCTACGTGCATGAAGCCCGTCGGACTGGGCGCGAATCGTGTACGGATCGCCGGATTTGTAATAGGCATGTTATTCAACCTCTTCCTAGTGTAATTAACAACCTATTTTATCACATATCGCCTTGGTAAAAGCACCCGTGTTCCACATTTTTGTACAAAGTTTTCTGTAAAAGTGTTATCATATCAAGGGTATATAGCAAGAAAAGAAGGAGAGGAACGCGCATGGCGACGGTAAAACGAGTTGATAGTCTGTGTAAATATCCGATCGAGTGTGGTCGCGATATGGCGTATACCTGCCTTCTTGATCTGATCCGGGAGCGTTCCTCAGAGAAGGCCCCTCAGGTAGCTATCGTCACGGATAAAGAAGTTAACGGTCTTCACCATACGACGTTTATCTCTGAACTGGAAGCCCGCGGTGTGAAACCGACTGTGATCCAGATCGACGGCCGTCAGTCCTCGAAGAATTTCGATGTCGTGATGCAGGTCTTCGAGCGTCTGATGGATATCTCTTTTACTCCCGATGACCTTCTGGTCGGATGGGGCGGCGGAAGCATTCTGGATGTTACTGCATTTGCTGCATCCACATTCCTCGGAGGCCTTCCTTACTGTCTGATCCCGACGACGCTGATGGGTATGCTCGAATCTGCCGAAGCCGGTACGACATATCTCAATTATATGAGCCATAAGGATTGCATCAGCGTGAAGTGCCGACCGGTAAGCGTAATAATGGATGTGGATTTTCTGCCGACAGTACCCGAGTCTTTCATGAAGAACGGTTACGCACAGATCATCCGTTACGCGATGCTCGATCAGATCACGCTGCTGAACCGTCTTGTGAACAAGGCAGATATGTTTATCACCATTGATGAGTGTTATCTGGCGAAGAGCAGGATCCGTGAGATGGAACCGCTGGCTTTTGATTTCGGTAAGGAAATCAAGGAAGCGATCCTTGAGCATTTCCGGTTCCTCCGCTATTCCGAGGGAGAGGCGCTGGCGTTTGCCGTTGCCGCGATGAATCCTTCTGAACCGCTGTTCCGTCTTTATGATATGCTGGGATTCCCGAGAAAACTGGAAGGCGTTTCCAGAGATTCTCTTCTGCGCCGGATAATGAAAGATATCGCCGTTTATAAAGATGAGGTCCCCGTGATCCGGGCTTCCGGAAACGGACAGATCTTAAGAACGGTCATGAGCCAGGCGGAGGCACTGACGTTCTTCTCTGAGAAACTAGAAGTGATCTGTGACTGATTCGGACGGAGAATATAGGAGAACGAATGAAAAAGAAAACACATAGAATAGAACTTCGGATCATATCGATTCTTCTGAGCCTTACGATGGCGCTTGCCATTGCTTCGTGCGGAAAGAAGAAGGAGAAAGTTAAGCCTGCACAATACGGAAGCTTCGGAGCGAATTTCGCTCTTGAACTTGCGCAGACATTTCCATACAGAAGTGCTTTTTCTACGGGAGAACAGGGCGCTGGACTGATGATCAAGAATGAGCTTGAGAATATCGGGTATCAGGTAGAGTGCCAGGAGATTCCCGGAAGCGGTCAGGGTTCTGTGAATTATATCGTGCGCATCCCGGGAGAAGGCTTTATGCAACGCGATTCCTTCGGAGAATATAACGAGGTGCATAAGACCGTCGTGATCGGAGCGCATTATGACGCACCGATCACTTACGAGCAGAGACAGTATTATCCGCAGTACGACGGAATACAGAATAATGCCTGCGGCGTCGGTTCCCTGATGACGATCGCGAAAGAGATGTATGGTCATACATTCGCTTATGATGTGGTTATCGTTGCTTTTGGCGCATCATCTTCAAATTTCCTCGGAGCGGATACTTTCCTTAAATCGCTCTCTGAGAAAGAGAAGAAGAGCATAGAGTGCATGTACTGCATCGAGAGTATCTATGCCGGAGATAAACTGTACGCGCATGCCGGTCTTACATCTCTTGTAGAAGGAAATAAGTATTCTTTCAGAAGAAAACTTTACGAAGCCTATGACGTGGCTTACGAGAACAGTCTGTATTCGGAAACAGGCGTCGATCTATACTATAATATGTCACTTCTGAACTTTGACGTAAACGGGGATACGATCAGTGACGAATACCGCGAGGTGACCAAGGTGCGGTCGGATTATTCCGTATTCGACAACCAGTCGATCCCGATCGTTTTCTTTGAATCTTCGGATTATAATTTCTCGAAAATGGAAGACATGAAGGAAACGAAAAACCTTACTCTTCAGGATTATAATGGTGCGGTCAGAGGCACGCCTCTGGATTCTTCGGAATTGCTGAAGGATGCATTTGACGAGAAACGTCTGGAGACCAGGATCAACGTTGTGGCCTACATTACGATCAAAGCGGTCGAGAAGGGGTCGAAGGATTGCGTGGCAATCTCCAAATACAATGAGGGCGAACGCCTGGAACCGACGGTTTCTCCTAAGAAGAAAGAGGAGAAGATGGCATCTCTTGCCGAGAGAAATAAAGAAGAGAATAAGGAAACGAAAAAGGAAACGAAAAAAGGAGCTTAATATGCAGGAAAGTGGAGAAGACCAGCTCATCCGCGGCGACCGGTTTGCAGGTCTGGTTATAAGTGAACTTGAGGACCGGGATTATCACTTTACGCTGGATGGAAGCGAAGTTACGGTCAGCCAGCGTGTAACATCTCCCAAAGAGGATAGAACAGTTTTGGGATTTCTGTTCCTTATGGATCAGCCGACTCGTTTCAGGATGGATATTCTGATTCCGGAGAACTGTACCAATGCGCAGATTTCATTAAACGATAAAGAACTTCTGGGTTTCTTTTCAAAAGATATCCCGGAGGATCCGGAATATGTTGAGATGACCCACTGCAATGACGAGGCCAAGTATACGCCGCTACAGCCGGGACAATTCCAGTCGCTGAATTTCAGATGGGAGTCCGGAGACATACTTAAGTGTTTCTTTTACTATGGAACTTCGTCGAATTGACGCGTTTTTTTGAAAGTGTTATATTCGAAATATATACAGGGGGGTAGATTATGAATACCAATGCTTCAATGGTTGACCGCTTTTGTGCGGTGTTCTTGGATTTAATTACGTTTCTCGGATTTGCCGGTGGAGTCGCTATGCTGGTCTTCTCGGCATCTGAGATCAATACAGAGGTTGAGGAAGCGATCCTTTCCCGTGACCAGCTGATCAAACTGGGCATCGTAATGATCGTTTCTTATTTTGTTCTGGACATTCTTCTTGTCAGACTCTTTGCTACGACACCCGGTAAACTGGCGATGAACTGTGATGTGGATTTCCATATGGGTAACTCCATGATCTACTGCATCCTCAGAAGCTTCTTCAAGATTATCTGCCTGTTTACGGTTATTCCCGGCCTTATCTCTTATGTAAGCGGTTCCGGAGATCCGGATTCCCGTACATGGCATGACCGTATTGCCAAGACCAACGTTACCAACTCGACAAGAATGCCGAGGTTCGTTGGAGTACTTACTGTTCTTGCAGGAATTGCACTGCTCATTTTCTTCATTATTACATATAGAAAAGTACTCGGTCTGAACTTCCGTATCGGTCTTTCCGACTTCAAGATTTTCAGTTTCTGATCCGTCAAAATTGAAAGCATTTTACAATTCTGTGAAGATACTTTTTGACACTTGTTATTTTGACAAATACATGGTATTATTTTCACAGAAAGACGGAAAGATCATCCGTATTTTGTAACTACAAGAATGGCCATCTGATTTTATCAGGTGGTTATTTTTGTATGTGTCTGAAAAGCATTGATATAAAAGAGATAGAGCCGCCTCCGATCTTGTCGGAGACGGCTCTTTTTGATCAGTTTTTTATGTGCGTTTTCCGCTTCGGAAAACGGGCTTTTGAATCAAAGATCTACCTTGGTTACCCAGCCGAATTTGTCGTCAACTTTTCCGCTCTGGATACCTGTAATGGTATCGTAGAATTTCTGTGTGATCGGACCGATCTGACCATTGTTGATGGTGATGACGGTGTCCTCATACTTGAGCTCGCCAACCGGAGAAACAACAGCTGCTGTACCGCAACCGAAGCACTCCTGCATACGTCCGGACTTACCTGCTTCAATAACCTCTTCAATGGAGATCTTTCTCTCTTCAACTTCGAGGCCCATATCCTTAGCGATCTCGATGCAGGATCTTCTTGTAATACCCGGCAGGATGGAACCTGCTGCCAGAGAAGGAGTAACGAGCTTGTTGTCGATGATGAACATGATGTTCATAGCGCCGACTTCCTCGATGTACTTCTGCTCAACACCGTCGAGCCAGAGTACCTGCTCGTAACCGGAGTCATGAGCGATCGTCTGAGCGATCAGTGAGCAGCCGTAGTTGCCTGCGCACTTGGTGAAACCGGTACCGCCACGAACTGCACGAACGTACTTGTCCTCAACATAGATCTTAACCGGCTGGATACCATGTGCATAATAAGCACCGGAAGGTGAGAGCAGGATGAAGAACTTATATGTGTTCGAAGGACGAACGCCGAGATACGGGTCTGTTGCGATAACGAACGGACGGATGTACATGGACTCACCCTTGCCGGACGGGATCCAATCCTTGTCGATGTCAACGAGCATCTTTGTAGCATGTACACAGAAGTCTACGTCAACCTTCGGAATGACGAGACGGTCGTTACTGTTGTTCATACGCTCGAAGTTGCAGGCAGGACGGAAGAGGTTGATGGAACCATCTTCACACTTATATGCCTTAAGGCCTTCGAATACTGCCTGGCCATAATGGAATACCATAGCGGACGGCTCGATCTCGAACGGACCATAAGGAACGATTCTCGGATTGATCCAGCCCTGACCCTCTACATAGTCCATAACGAACATGTGGTCAGAGAAGATATGTCCGAACGGCAGCGGCTGACCCGGCTGCGGTTTCTGTCTAGGTGAGGTTGTCTTAGTAACCGTGATTTCTGGGAACATAATAATCCTCCTATGTATATATATTGATTTTCTGACTTCGATTATAGTCCCAATTTTTCCTAATGGGACATGGATTTTCGTAAAAATGCAAAAATGTGCCTTTTCGTGAAGAAAAATGCCACGTTTGCGATAGGAAGCGGCGGATCCGGCGCGGTTGCCCGTCGAGTGCTTTTGGATGTAAAATGAAACTGAAGTATGGAAGGAACGGGAAGGATCAAAGACTTATGCGCCTGAATCACGTGGATATTGTGGATGCGTCCTTTTCGATTCTGAAGGATATGACTCTGACCGCAGATAACGGCAGGATCACCGCTATCGCGAAAGAAGTCCTTTCGGTTCCCGCAGATGAAGAGGAATATGATCTGTCGGGCTTGATCCTGATCCCGGGTTTTATTGATCTTCATATTCATGGCGCCATGGACGCGGATATTTCCGACGGTAACGTGGAGAGCTTTCAGACGGTTGCTTCTTTTCTTGCGAGAAAAGGCGTGACATCCTTCTGTCCTACGACCATGATGATTCCGAAGGAGGATGTGATCCGGGTCCTTATTGCCGCTGACCATTTCCGAAGAGAAGAGCCCTGCGGGGCAAGGATGCTCGGTGTCCGCCTGGAGGGTCCGTTTCTCTCGAAAGAGAAATGCGGTGTACAGAATACGGAATATGCGCTCGATCCTTCTTCAGACTATATTGAAGAAATACTGAGCGGTTTTTCTGATGACCTGATCTCCATTATCGATATTGCACCGGAGCTTCCCGGCGCCATTGATTTCATTTCCCGTATGAAAGATAAGTATGTTCTTTCTGCGGCGCATACCGCATCGACTTATGAGTGCTGCAGGAATGCGATACGGGCAGGGATCTCTCATGGAACGCATCTTTTCAATGCGATGAATCCACTTTCCCATCACGAACCGGGAAGTGTGGGGGCGCTTTTGGAAGATCCTGATGTTACCTGTGAGCTGATCTGTGATAGGATGCATGTACACCCGTCGGTACTGAAGATCGCTCTGGCTTCGCTTGGGGAAGACCGTGCGGTTGCGGTTTCAGACGCGATGCGTGCGGCGGGAATGCCGGACGGCGAGTATTCTCTGGGAGGAACAATGGTCCGAGTCATAGCCGGACGCACTGACTTCGGTAACGGACGGCTCGCCGGATCCACTACGGATATCCATACGTGTTTTCTCAATCTCCTTAAGATGGGAATGCCGCTTCGTACGGCTTTAAAGGCATGTACGCTGAATCCTGCGCGAGTTCTTCATATTGAGAATGAAACAGGCACACTCGAGATCGGGAAATGTGCGGATATGGTTGCCCTGGACAGTCAGTACCGTGTAAGGAAAGTGTTCGTAAAGGGGAAACTGGTTGCGGAAGCTGATCCCGATAAGCCGATAAAGGAGACGGGAGTATGAAACAGGAGAGAAAAGACATGGACCTTCCATTGCTGAATGGACTTGATGATCAGGTCAAGGAAGCAGTTCTTTCACTGACCCGTATGAAGAAATGGGCTCGCGGTGAACTGATCGTTTCTGAAGGAGATGTCTGTAAGTCTTTATATATCGTGACCGAGGGTGTGGCGGCTGTGCAGAAATATACGCCCGCCGGAGAATACTCTACGATCCGCCTTCTTGCTCCCGGAGACTGTTTCGGAGAAGAACTTGTTTTTGAAAAAGAGGGGAGATACTCAAACACGCTCGAGGCGGTCTCGGATGTGGTCATTATCACAATCGCCGTCGATCAGCTTTCGGATATGATGGATCAATACCCGGTCTTAAAAGACAATTATCTTCAGGTGCTTTTCCGGAGGATGAAAGCGCAGGACCAGCGGATCACTCTGCTTTCCCTTAAGACGGTAAGACAGAAGATCTCGTTTTATCTTCTGTCTCTCTATGACGTTTCGGAACCGGAACGTGTAATTCTTCCTGTATCCAAAGAAGTGATCGCCAAGTTCCTTTCCATCCCGCGCCCGAGTTTCTCAAGAGAACTTACGCTGATGGAGAAAGAAGGGAAGATCAGGGTCGCGGGACGGACGGTTGAGCTTCCGGATATCGCATCTCTTCGAAAAGAACTCGGTGAAGTTTGAATTGGGCTTCCTGCCCTGACTCGGTGTTATTCGCCATCTCAAATAGTTATGTGATATAATTAAGAGAAATCGATACGGAAGGGGAAGCATCATGTTCGAGAATTTCACAGGATTTATCCGTGAAGTCTTTTCCAGTTTGGACAGCGGTTATATGTTTTTTGGCGGGCCGCTGGACCTGGTTCGCTATGTGATCGACATTCTCCTGGTTACTTTTATTCTCTATGAGATACTCAAGATCATCCGTGATACACGTGCATGGCAGCTCCTGAAGGGTGTTCTGCTTATTCTGGTATTTGTACTGTTCTGCAGTTTCCTCGGCTTGGAAATGGTCGGTTTCATTTTCAATAAACTGCTCTATATCATTGCGATCCTGTTCGTCGTAATCTTCCAGCCGGAACTCCGTCATGCTCTGGAGACGGTAGGATTGAAATCTTTCTCTTCGTTTTCGAATGTAATCTTAAATGATGACTCGGACGATCAGCTCCGTTATGTCACGATGGTCGATGAGATCGTCAAGGCATGTACGGAGATGAGTAAGACGTATACCGGTGCGATCATGCTTCTGGAAAGATCGACGAAGCTTTCGGAGCTCCTGAAGCAGGAGAATGTTGTCCGTCTGGATTCCTCCGTTACGAATTCTATGCTTCAGTCTATTTTCTATAAAGGATCGCCTATGCATGACGGTGCGCTTCTGATCCGTGACGGAAGGATCATTGCGGCCAGATGCCATGTGCCGCTGTCAGAGACGTTCCATATGATCGAACGATATGGCACCCGTCACAGAGCTGCGGTAGGCGCCAGCGAGATCGGTGATACGGTAGCAGTTGTTGTTTCAGAAGAACGAGGAACGATCTCTGTTGCTGTTGATGGTACGCTCTATGAGATGAAAGACGGTGCTGATCTTCGCAAGAATCTGTTCTATCTTCTCGGTATCACCGGAGGAACGACCGGTAAACTTGCTATCCGTGTTAAGAAGCATAACAAGAAGAACGGCAAGAAGGCCAAGATCGCTGCAGCATCCGCTTCTGAGCCGGTTACTGCTTTTTCGGTAGCTGCCTCTTCCCGCGATGATGCAGATGACGAGAGAGATGATGAGACGGTACCGGTCGTTGCCAGAAAGAGAAAGACAGCAAAGAAGGGCAAGCGTGCAAGAAACGCACTGCTGCTTCTGATTTCTTTCCTGTTCTCGCTGATGCTCTGGATGTATATCCAGGTAACGACCAATCCGGTTACAGAAAGAACTTTTACACTGCAGCTGCAGTATGAGAATGCCCAGATCATGGAAGAGAAGAATCTGGCGACAGAGTACCCGATGCAGAACGTAACGGTACGAATTGTCGGTCGTAAGAATGTCGTGGATAATCTGTCTGCTTCTGACCTCTCGGCATATCTTGATCTGGCTAATGTTGACACGACCGGTTCTGTCCGCCTGAAAGTTAATGTCAAGTGCGATGAGAATGTTTACTTCCGTGTTTCTATGCAGAGACCGGAAGATGTACCGGTTTCTGTTCATACCAGGAATTCGGAAGAGTAAAGCGCTTAAATCTTCTTAGAAACGGGAGATAACTTCGATCGCCTGCTCGATGCTCTCTGCGATAGAGAGATTCCGGAAGCAGGCAATGCGCCCGAGCGGATGGATCGAAGGACAGGACTTCACAAGATCTGCGTATTTTCCATACAGCTTCAGACTCTCCTCAGAAATAGCCGGCTCAAAGGGTTCTATATTTCCTCTGGATGCGGATACGTATGGGGATTCCAGACAAAGGGTAGTATGTCCTTCGATATTCTGAAGCGTCATGTATTTGCTCTCGGAAATACGGATAGTTTCCTTATCCTTAGGTGAGAGGATCACGGCGCAGTCGTTCTGAAAATCTGTCTTTATATCCTTAAAGGAGACTCTTCCTTCGCGATAGGGAAGTGCTCCGTAACAGAACTTGAAAAGTTTGTCGAGAGCGGGTGTATAGATGATCGGTCCATGGAAAGGTACGCCGTCGAGAAGCACAGTAGATTCATCCTGGTGGATGGAGATCCTTGACAGAGCATTAGTATTCAGATAGACATTGATCGCAGGATGGTCGATCATGTGCTCCATAACTGACATGAATCCCTGCATCGGCATAGCCTGAATACTGTCCGTATAGTAACAGTCATCGCTTCCGATATCGACATAAGCATCATTCATATAGGAGTCATCCGCCGGGGCAAAAGAACTGCCTTCCTTGTGGTTGATGTCCAATGTGAGAATATTCTCGATCATAAAACGTCCAAGGTCGATCAGTTTTGCATCATGACAGTCGATCAGGCGGTCAACGGAAATTCTCCGTTCGTCCGGAAAAGCAGAAGAGATCCGGGATAAAAGGGCTTCTGCCTGCTTAACTCCGAAGAGTGCTTTAAGAGAATTCGCATTGAGCGGAAGGGGAACGAGCTTGTTCTGACATGAGAGAAAGACACGGTGGCGGTACGGGAAAAAAGAACCGAACCGCTTTATAAACTGATAAGTGTTCTCGCTGTCAGTGTGGAAGATCTGCGGACCGCGTGTCTGCACACGGATGCCGTTCGGACGTACATCCTCAAAGAGAGAACCGCCGATATGGGAATCCGCCTCAAAACAGGTTACGGAATAGCCCGACTCCGCCAAAAGACGAGCTGCCGCGCACCCGGAAATCCCGAGGCCGATAACTAAAGCATCTTTCTTTACCACAAAAACTTCCCCTTATACAAAAGTAATATAATTCTATACGATATTTTTCAGGAATTCAAAACATTTTTACACATTTTTCGATAGACGGCCGATCCGCGGTGATTGGACTCAATCTGTAATAAATACTACGCAAAGATGTAAATAAGATGCTACATGCGCTGTGTTAGAATCTATGCTGAAGACTTGTGTTTGAAGAGGTTTGCCTATGAACAGTGCAGATGAAAGACCAAATTTCAGATCGGATAGACCGCGTGAGAAAGGTGTACCGGATCTTAGTGACCTGATGAATCAGAAAAAGGAGATTCAGGAGGAACAGCAGCCTCTTGATCTGTCGTCTCTTATGAGTGAGATCCGTCGAGTCCCGACTTCAGGAGCACCGAAACAAATTGCGCCGTCCGCCCCTAAAGAGGCTCCGAGACCGCAGGCACCGGCTGTTCCTATGGAAACTCCGAAGACAGTTTCTG
Source organism: Clostridiales bacterium (assembly GCA_024695545.1). The sequence goes on along the minus strand of JAILHZ010000159.1, from coordinate 3,688 downwards.
CGAATGTTATTAATTCTGAGATGAAATCTCAGACACCTGCTGCTCAAAAAGAAACACCTAAAGCACCTGCGGCACGTGTAGCACCGGCTACAGCAAGAGAAATGCAGAAGCGTGCATCTGAACCTGCCCGCCGTCCATCTGACTCTGCTCATACTCCTGCAAGAAGACCTGCTGCGTCCTCTCAGGCAAGAAGAATACGTGACCAGCGTCTTGCGGCAAAGAGAAGACGTGTATCGATCATTCTGGCAACCACACTGATCCTTCTGGTTGTCGCCATCGGGATGGGTATCTTTTATGCAATTACACACTGGCCTTCAAAGTCTAAGAATTCATCGGCAAGCAGTACTTCTGTGACAACGACAACACTGCCGAGCACATCGCAGACGACAACAACTTCGGAACAGACTGAGTCTACATCAACAGAGACTACAGCTCCCGAAGCAACACCCACACCTTCCGTAACTCCTTTCCCGGCTGGCGGACCTTCGCTTACCGGTTATTGTGTAGTTATTGATCCGGGTCATCAGGCGGTTGCGAATACTGATCCTGAAGTGATGTCCTCCTCGATGGGAGGTTCAAAGGATAAGTCAGCTCAGGGTTATGTGGGCGTTTCTACAGGAACTGATGAGTCTGAGATCAATCTCCAGACTGCGCTGCTTCTTAGAGAATATCTTGAATCTCTCGGATGTGAGGTGTATCTCACCCGTGAAACGAATGATGTTGATATTTCCAATAAGGAAAGAGCTGAATTCGCGGTTTCCCGCAAGCCTGATGTTTTTATCCGTCTATACTGTAACGCGGCCAATGATTCTAAGACCAGCGGCTGTGAGGTTATCGTTCCTTCATCCGGTACTTATGCATCCTCACTCCAGGCATGGGGCGAGAAACTCGGAAAAGCATTCGAGACACATACAGGCAGTGCTTTTAACGGATGTAAGGCAAGCGGAAATTACAGCGGCCTGAACTGGGCAAATTCCGTTCCTTCATTTATGATCCGTATGGGCTATCTGTCTAACAGTGATGATGAAGCAAAGCTCCTGGATGCTGAGTATCAGTATAAGGAGTGCCAGGCAATCGCGGAGTTTATCTCGACAATGGCGAAGAACTGAGTCGTTGTTGCGCTTCCTTGTTTTGTGGTAAAATGAATCAGTTAAACTGATTCGGAGGCGTCAAAGTGAAGAAGCACAGACTCATTGCCATTATATCCTTCATGCTTTGTTTCCTGATGATCCTTCCATCCTGCAAGCTTCGCCGTAAGGGAAGCGCTACAGAACCGGAAGAGTCTGATGAGACGGATGAAAGCAGTGAGATAACCGGTAATCCATCTGTTTTTCAGATGGATGTCAGATCGCTTGATCAGTTCATCAGCGACGGTTCGATCTTTGCAGAAAATGTTCCTGTTCCTACGCCGACTCCGATTCCGGTTGCGCAGAGCGCTCTCGGACTGACCAATGATGTGGATGGCTATTACAGCGGACCTCTTGAGAATGCAACGATCGTAGATAACGAATACTTCCGTTTTACGATCGTCAGCGCCGAGCTTACTGCAGATGGTTATGTTCTGACTTCCCAGTTTGAGAATAAGACAGACAATTCATTTTCAATACATCTTAAGAATCCTGTGCTGGATAATGAGTGTACTGATTATTATTTCTATACGAATACAATTGAGCCGCATAAGGTGCTCGACGATGTTACCAATTACTCGTCTGTTTTCAAGAATCATGACAATACAAAGATCCCGACGCGACTGTCGTTTTTGATACTTGGTATTCCGTATGGTAATACAAATCATGTGGTTCTTGCTGACCCTGTAAATGAACTTAACTATATTCCCGTAAACATCTTCCCTCAGGGCGAGGATGCATACCACTATGAAGACTATGTTCCGGGTCCTACATCTGAGATCGTATATGACAGTGAGGGCGCAGAATTTCTTATTGATGGTTTTGATTTGACGGACTCGAGATTCCGCATCCTGTATACATTCATCAATAAGACGTCGGATTATGTCAGATTGCAGCTGGATGATGGTCAGATCACACTTGATAAGGTAGTCTTTGAGCCGGGTACTCAATCAATCTATATTCCGCCTTATAGCAGGATCACTACTGAGTTTTATATTGAGAGAAAAGTCATTGAAGATGCAAATCTTGATCCGATGAAGATCAAACTTGCGTCGATTCCGCTCAAGGCGAGTACCTTGACAGATAAGGACAAGGGTATCAAGGTCCTGTGGGATACTGTAATTAAGAAAGAAGTTGACTTCGGAAAATGATCCATCCGAACAGAAATAAAAGAAAAGGATAGAAGAAACAATGGGTTTATTTGACAGAAAGAACAGCAATGCGGGAAATAACGAGCCGGTCGAGAAGGAGACTAAAGAGATACAGTACCCCTTTCTTACGATCCTTGTAGAAGAAGTGCTCTCGATGACTTCCACGGAGGTCTCTGTGATCGGTAACGTACGTGGCGCGGAGATCACCGAAGGTCAGGAGCTTTTCCTTCTCGGACGGAATAACAAATCCGTTAAGACAAAGGCCGTACGTATTGAAGATACGCTGATGAGTAAGATCCCTAAGGCGGAAGTCGGTGAGAACGTATCTGTTGTTCTTGAGGGACTTCGTCATGGTGATGTCGAGAAGTATGAGGTACTTTCCTCAGTTAATATTCTTACAGCGGAAGAAGATGCGTCTACAGAACCTGTTAATCCGTATCTTACCGGTCTTCTCCGTGAGACGAAAAGATTTCAGGGAAATAAGGAGTTTATGGGCAAGGTAATGGAATGTGTTGCAACAGAAGCGAAATTCCTTTCTCCCTGCATGCATCAGCCTGGAAATGAAGATGATCCGACGAAGATCGGTGTTGCGCTTCTGCGCGGAAACGGCGGGAAGAACTATCTGGCTGCGTTTACTGACCGTCACGAACTGGAGATCATGGAAGGCCTGCCCGAGAAACTGATCCAGCCGCTGGATTTTGACCGTATTATGGCGATCACGGCTCAGGCACCTGTGGATGGACTCCTGATCAACCCGAGAACAGAAGGCTTTGTCATCACCCGTACGCTGCTCGAAGCACTGGCGATGCATAAACGTAAGGTGGAAAGCCATATTACCGAGAAAAAACTGGATCCGAAGCAACCGATGATGATTGCGATTCCGACGGAAGATAACATTCCTCATGAGCTTTTCGATGCTCTCAAGGAACATATGAAGGGTGAACCGAGAATCCTGAAAGCCTGGTACAGCATGATGCTTCTTCCGAAGGATGATAAGAAAGAGCATCTGATCGTTGTAGATACTCTGGAAGAGGCACCTGAGATCTTCGGTGGAATCGGAAAGGTTGCACAGCCTCTGATCGATGGAATGCAGCTGAATATGCAGACTGCGGCAAGAGTCGGGAAAATGACTGAGAACATGATCCTTTTCTACGAGAGAGAAGACAATATCAGCGTCTGATCCTTAGCGATTAATACTCATTTGTTGATAAAAAAACCCGCAAATCAGATTTGCGGGTTTTTCTCTTGCTTGCAGCGTAAACTGCGATCTGGTGGAGGCGAGGAGAATCGAACTCCTGTCCGAAACCACGTCAACAAGGACATCTCCGGGTGCAGTTCGTGTTTGGAGTATTCCCCTGGATCACGTTCCCACGAACAGGAAGAGATCTCCGGTAGCTTCATAGATACATC
>JAILHZ010000111.1 GCA_024695545.1 Clostridiales bacterium | reverse complement strand
GCGGAGGCCGCCAGTGCAATGGCCTCTTCTTCCGAGATACCGTTTGCAATGGCGAACGCTTCTTCCTCGGTCCGGTAATTCGGACTCGATGCAACGATCTGCTCCAGGCTCTCTCCCTGACTCACTTCCTGAACCATTGCTTGGTTTACATCCTGATTCACTACCGGATCTACTTCCGGATTCATTCCCAGATTCTGATTATTCTCTGTACACATACCCTGCTCTCCTGATCCTCATAATTTGAGATCAAACAACCCAATAAAATTATATCATGTGATTGTCTCATCTACTTACTAAACAACTAACCATGGCAAATTATTGGGTAATCACGAAAAAAAATTGCAGGAAACCTCCGATTATTATTTATACTCTACTTTTAGACTATTCATTGCTATACTGTTTTTGTGAAAAACTAAAAATTTTTCTCTACCTATCCAATAATCCGTGTCGCTCAGTTGTTTAGTAAGTAGATGCGGATATGAAGGAGGCATTTTTATGACAGAGAAAGAACTCGAAAAGATCTACAACGAAGGTTACCGCGCTGTGTACTGGACAGCCATGGCTCTTCTTCGGAATGAAGCCGATGCCGAGGATGTCGTGCAGGACACGTTCGTTTCCTTTATCGAATCGTACGGCTACATCGAGGATACAAGCAAAGTGGTCGCTCTTCTCAAGAAGATCGCGGCCAACAAGTGCCTGAATCGTCTGAAGTCGTCAAGAACAGAGTACGTGGAAGACGAAGTCCTTGAAACCATGGAAACTGTCCCGGAAGACTTCCTTCCGGATTCGATCGTGGAATCAGCCGAGATGCGCAGGATCGTCATGAACATTATCGAGAATTCCCTGTCGGAGGACGTCAGAAGAACGATCATCTTATTCTACTTTAATGAGATGAGCACCAAGGAGATCTCCGAAGCTCTCGGTGTCCCTCAGGGAACGGTTCTCTGGCGTCTGAGCTATGCCCGTAAACAGATAAAGAAGGAGGTAGAAAAATATGAAGAAGAAAGTAATACAAAGCTGTTTGCTATGCCGCTGCCGTTCTTAACGAAACTTTTCAACAAAGAAGCCGAGCAGGTCCTTATCAAACCTATGCCTGCATCATTACTTCACCTGTCCGCATCTGCAGAGGCGGTTTCCACGGAAGCCGGAAAAAGACTCGCTTCTGAAGCGATCAAGAAAGGAACAGGGAGTATGGTCAAGAAAATCATTATCGGTAGCGCCGCTGTCCTTACAGCAGGTGTTATAACAGGAGTAATCCTGTTTACAACTAATCAGAAATCAAACATGAAAGCGGAAACAGAGAGAAACGATAATACGGAGATCACTTCGGTAGAAGCATCCGCAAAGAATTCAGACTCAGCGGTCGTAACTGACGAATCAACAACCGAAATAAGTGAAACCACTTCAGAGCCGACCACCGGCGACGATACAAAAACCAAAATCTATTCCAAATCAGGCCAGATGAACGCATCAGGTACCATTTTCATCGATTTTGAAGGAAAGAGCGCGGAAGAGATCAAGGAAAATATAATAGCGATCTCCCGGACTCCCAAAGATGAAACCCTGGAAAACTTCCCGGAACGCTGCATGATGTATCCATATGATTATAAGTACGATGATTACTCCTTCGATTGGGTATTCTATTACTGGCATCTGAGTACACTGGGTATCTCGGAAGGTATTGATAACGTCAATCTTCACATCCTTCGCAATGACGATGGCACACTTGATCAGGGAAGCCGCGCCGGATTAATTCTCTTAGCGAAAGACAGGGATAGATGGGAAGAATTATATACCATATGTTGTGAAGCGCTGAAGGAGATTCTGGGCCGTGATTCACTCATGCAGTTCGGCTCGGGAGATAATGAGTCACAATTATATATGACTTATCATGTTTCCAAACTGATTGACATGAACGGTTATTTCACAATTCATATTGAGATGCCGCTGACAGAGTGATACCTAAGCCTCACTTGTCGCGAAAACCTACTATTATTGATTTCAGAATTACAAATTATAGAAAAGAGCCGGATCCGGCTCTTTTTCTTCTATCACGATAGTTTTTCTTTTGCGCGATTATATCTTTTTCTCTGAAGATCGCTCATGATTGATCCAACCCGTCCGGATCGTCGCGATATTTACTGATAAAGCCGGTTACGGCATCCGACATATAAGTGATAGCCTTCTCCAGGCGGGATTTGTCGGGATATTCATACTTCCTGCGGTACGGAAGGCCGTGCTTTTCAAAGATCCTGTTCACATCGACTTCCCTGTCGCGAAGATACATCGACAAGAAGAGCGTGTAATGAATAATCTCATGCTCGATAACGATCCTGACACCTTCTCTCGTCCATGCGACACGCTCATATTGCGCGCCGGAACATTCCGTCCCGACATCGAATCCTGCTTCAGTCAGGCAAGGAAGCGAATCTGAAATCGAAGAAATACCCATACTTCTCACCTCATTTTTACATCACGCATCCAGCTTCTTCCACTTCACAGAGAGCGCACGGATTATACATCCTTCATACGACATATCCGGCTTCTCCATATACTCATCCGCCCAGAAAACTCCGTCTTCATCCACATGAAGCGTTGCAGATAAGATTTCACTGCAGTAGTTTTCCATCGGCGGAAGAATCTTCAGAAACTGAACCCCTTCAAAACAGAGCTCGACGATACCGAACCACCCGGAATTATCAAATACTGCGTTCGCCTTTATTCCTCTTTCATCAGATTCTTCGTACGAGAGCCTTACAAGCTTGGAATCATGGAACCCAGCAAAAAGCTTCATAAACTCCTGGACGTCGTCCTCTGTCTGAATATAGTGCCATTCTTTAACATCGGGCAGATCTCTCAGCTGAATCGGATATCGATCCGCGGGAACCGTCCGGTTCTCGATAATGTCACAGAGGAAGGCATAGTTCTCACACACGTCCGGATATCCGAAAAGCACTTTTACGTCCGGCGTCTCCAATCCGTTCTTCTTGCAGTAATCCTTCAGCTTCAGAAGCTTGGACCCGCTATATTCTTCAAAACCATCGGTTCCGGTCTGAATCATCTGAACTTCAGCGTATCCCTGAGGCAATGACTTATTCATATAATCCACGAGTTCAAAGGCTTTTTGCCATATGTTATAAATGACATACTGCGCATACCAGCCAAGATTGACTCTGGCATACACCATCGAGGAAAGAATCGCTTTATTGATATTACTTACAGCTCGTACATACATTGCATTACCCTACATGACTCATCCCAATTCCACTTCACCGGTCAAAAAGCGTTATTTTAGCTTTCTAACAGGATTCTATGGATTAATTATATCATCTTCGCGGTTTGAAACAGTTAGCTTTGTATGCTACGATTCAAGTAGGTTTAAGGGGGTTGTGTTAATGAGTGTTGCTGACTATCAGGAACTCATTCGTATTGCGAAGGACAGAGGTCTTCTCTGGCCGGAACGCTGTGTTCGCCGTGAGGACATCGCCGTCGCAGAAGAAAAACTCGGGCTCGACTTTTCCGAGCAGATGATTCATTTCTACACAGAGTGCGGCGACCTGACGATCGAAAGACGCGATGTCCTTTTCCTGGATCCGCACGATACCGAGGATGCCAACTTCAATCTTCTCGCGGTTGCCCTCGAAGCCCGAGATGCCGGAATCCCGCCCTATCTTCTCCCCTTTTTCAATCTCTGTGATGAAGACGGAAACATCGCTTACCTCGACTTCTCGCGCATGAAAAACGACGAGCCGCTGGTCACGACCGCCTACTTCGGCACGAACGGATTCGTCATCACCGGAAAGACCCAGGATGACTTCGGTGCTTATCTGCTTCGCAAACTGAACGAAGAACCTCTTCCCGTCGATGGAGACTTCTATCGTCTTACTGAAGGTAATGCAAAAGCACTTCTCGAGTACTGGCCGTCTTCGCAGGAACAGACCAATCACCGCAAGAACGTGACCATCCCCGTGGTATTCTTCACGATCATTCTCATATTCTTCCTCGGGTTTATCCCCTTCACGCTCATACGCTACTTCGGGAATATAAATGCGATTTCCTGGAGGCTTATCATTGCGGTTCCGATAATCGTCTTAAGCATGTTTATGATAAGCTTTGTTCGCCGAAATTCGGTCACCCGTGATAACTATCTCCGGAAAGCAAAAGAGATCGGCCACGAGAAACTGATTCAGCAGATGACTGATTCTTCCACGCGAACTTTCTTCCTTGACGAGCACGAGCTCCAGACCTTCATCGTCTTTACCGATGAATATGCCATCTTCACCTATCAGAAGATCCTTCGCTGGCGCTCGATAAAAAGAGTCACGCTTTCCGACCACTACCTCGCACAGGACAGCAAGACCGTCCAACCAGCCATCGTTTTGCCGGATTACAAAGCTTATAAATTCGAATATCTACTCGAGGGAAACACCAAATCCGAGCTCATCATCAAGCTATATCCTTACGACCTCGAACAGTTCATCAGTTACCTTAAAGACAAAGTCCCGCAGGTGACCACACTCGTGTGAAAATCCTTATCCCTTTTCAAGTATGCGGTCCACGCAAGTACGCCATCCAAGTTCGGAATCAGTCAGCCAGTTCGTTGAATTCAAAATCTTTGAACATATCTTCAAGTCTTTTATCCATCGTTACCAGTTCTCCAATTCACATACAAAAAGCACTTGCCTTAATCCCACTCCACAGTCAGGCAGCGATAACAGGACGGAATATCCGGATAGCAGTTAATGTACTCACTTAAATCCAGTTCTGAAACACCGCCGGACATAAGCCATTCGCAATCGGCAAGTTCTTCCATTTCTTCTCTACTGAGGCATGTGCATATAACGATCGAATCTCCGCAAAGCAGGAGTTCTTCGTTATCATCTGTCTCGGTAATTACCGTATCATCATGAAGAAATACCCTGATCCATGCAATGCTGTCGTTGCTTTCCAGTGATTTAAACTTCTCGTAGATTTCAGCAAGCTCCGGACGGCCATCATCCGCCTCATTCGGCGCGATCGAATACTCGTCTTCGTTCCCGTCAAAGAACTCTTCCAGAGTTAAAAGAGGGAATTCATCACCGGTTTCATCAATCTTATTTCTAAACTCTTGAACACTGATCATATGATTTCCTCCTGTTCTCACTAGTTTTCGAGATTTACATCATGAAATCTATCGAATAAAAGACCACCCCTCAAAACCGATTATAGCATGAAAACAGCCCTGTTCGAGAAGCATGATGTTATAATATTTCAAAGAAATAACCATGTCGCGAGAAACAGTACATGAAGTGAATTCAAGGAGACTTGTTTATGCTTCGAAAAGCACTGGGGGACCTCCCTGTCAGTATTCGGAAATACGATACACCGGTGTTCGGAAAGACAATGGAGCGAAGAGTTTCGTTGTCTATTTACTATCCGTCTGAAAACTGGGAAACGGAGTGTCCCTATAAGGATCCCGACTGGCAGAAAGCATCACCCTCCCCGTCTGACAACGGTATCCACACTTTCTGTGGAGACGGGACGGCGCCTGTATCTGAGGAAAAAGAAAAATACCCGGTAGTGCTTTTCAGTCACGGGCTGTGCGGATACGAGATGGAGAACACAGTGCTATGCGCAGATATCGCCTCCTATGGGAATGTGGTTGTAAGTGTCGGTCATCCGAAGGGATCGAAGATTGTTACCTACACGGACGGAACCACTTTTGAAGACCCGGAACCGTTCAAATCAATCCGTCACAAACTGGGCACAGTCGAACCGCTCTGGTACGAGGACTTTCAGGAATCAATCAAGATGCTGGACGAGATGAACGAGAACGATCCGTTCTGGGAAGGACGTCTGGATCTTTCTACCATGGGAATCGTTGGTGACTCTTTTGGCGGATGCTGCGGCATCGCCGCCGCCCTGAAGAACGAAAAACTACACTACGCCGTAAACCTGGACGGAGGGCTTTTCGTGCCCATGACCTACACGTTCCCGGATAAACCGATCCTCGTACTCTGCAGTTCGATAAACTTCATTTCCCACAGATCTCTCACCCGCAACGGCTGCATCAATGTAGAGATCAAGAAATACAGGAAGATCCTCCACTACGAATTCAGCGACGGCGTTTTTCTTGGCCCAAAAGGCAAAGCCGACCGCGACTGGGCCGACCGGACCAGCCGTGAACGGACAGAGCGGATCATGGAATTCATTCAGCCAATCCTGTAGTAAAAAGTGCTTTTGCCGTTGCCTTCTCGCTTTATCTCACCCGACTCGACCAGTTTTCGAAGAGCGCCTTCGATGGAACTGATGCTCAAAGAGGGACAAAGCTCGCGAATGTCCTGTTTAGTAAACTTACCGATCTTAATCTGAGTCGCAAGCCTCACGGTCTCAACAGCCGGCTTCTTCTCTTCAACAAGTGCAAAACGATCCTCAAAATCTCTGTATGCTGCAATAATCGTGCTAAGAAGATACTTGATAAAAGGAACAGGATCATTGTTTCCTTCGTGCCATCCATCCTGAGATGCATATAAGGCATCGTAATAAAGGTCTTTGTGTTGGTTGATCTTAGCTTCCAGTGAGATGTACTTTCCAACATAGAAGCCGCATCTATAAAGCAAAAGCGTCGTAAGAAGCCGGCTCATTCGACCATTACCATCGTTGAACGGATGAATACAAAGAAAGTCGTGAATGAAGATCGGTATAGCAATAAGTGGATCCACCTCCATGTTTCCGATGACTCTGTTATATTCCTCACATAACCTGTCTAACGCTTCCGGAGTCTCGAATGGATCCAGAGGAGTAAACAGGATCTCTGTATGACCATCAGTATATGTTGCACTGATATAGTTCTGCACCGACTTAGTCTTACCGGCAGCCGGATTATTCATGTGACTATAAAGGATCTTATGCAGTTGAAGAATATAGTTTGGCGTCAATGGAATAGCATCAAAATTCTCATGAATGATACTGAGAGCATCTCTATATCCGGCAATCTCCTGCTCATCGCGGGTTCTCGGGGTCGTCTTCTCTTCAACGAGCTGCTTAATACGGGTATTTGTTGTCACGATTCCCTCAATCGCATTAGATGCTTCCGTACTCTGAATCTTTGCTATCTCGACCAGTTTCTCAAGTTCCTCAGGCCTTTGTTTAAGATACAGCTCCTGTTTACCGGCTTCTTTATAAATAGCTGCGATATATCCCAGGATCTCTGAATCCCATTTCTTTTCTCTGATTAGCGAGTAGTTGAATATTCTCATTAGCCCTTACCTCCGCCCTCTTCCCCTTAAATTCTAACAGATTTTAAGGGAAAAGCAAGCTCATTAGGAGATAATGCCCTTAGATTCGCATCACTTTTAAGGGAATCATTGTTTAAGAGACATACATTATCGGCATCTCAAAACCATCTTTCATGCATCTGTTTCAGGAACTCTTCTGACAGATCCACGCGGTTTCCCGGGAGGACTGAATCGATGGAGCAATACGGGCAGATTGCCGTCTTTCCTTCTCTGTCATTTATCCAGTTCTCGATCTCACAGGGATCAAACACCTTCAGGCAATAGAAGCATCCGCACACAGAACTCTCGGATAACAGGGATTCATTTGCAGTACAGTAGCGATGGGCTTGATCGACATCATCCGCATCCAGCCCCCATGAATAGTAATCGAAGAACCCTCTGGCTGAATCCAGGTCCTGGTAATCGATAATCATCCCATGATCGTTATCGAGTTTGCAATTCTCGTCAAACTTCGTCTGCTTCAGAAAACCCTTAAGGAATTCCAGATCGCTGAAAGAGATGCAGTACAGATAATAATTCCGGATATCGAAGTCCAGTCCATCTTCCTCATAAAGCGGATACACGCTTTCACTGTCCCCGAAATCAACGAAAAGATGTCCTTCGGGCGTCTCCAGCGTGATTCTTCCCTCAGAAACCACATCACAGAAAAGCGCTCTGGACTTCCACTGCTCAATAATGTTCTTTTCTTCATCGCATCTTGGCGACATCAGTATCAGATCTCTCATAGTTACACTCCCTGCTGGTTTTCATTATACCATCACAGAACTTATGCTTGTCGAGTGGAACGGCAAGGAGATTCCAAAGAATACGATCTTTCCGAATTTGACAGTATAGATAGTAGGATTTGCATGGTATGGCATATC
>JAILHZ010000106.1 GCA_024695545.1 Clostridiales bacterium | reverse complement strand
GAAATCGGCGTGCCACATGAAGTTGTACTTCGAGGAGCCGTCAAAGCTGATCTTGTCCTCGTAATAGTTGACCTTACCGTCCTCGCCGATGTAAACATCCTCGACATACGCCATAATGTAAACATCCCTGTCTAGTTCCGCGTCTGATTGAGGTGCATTGTTCACGCCATGCATCGGGAGTACGATCAGCATGTAGAGATAGTTCCCGTCATCGCGAGTGGCCAGATAGTACTCGCTCACGTACGGCTCGCCCGTGCGGTTCCAGATGTAGAGACCATCATCCTGGGAATCGAAGACAGAACCGTCGTGGTCCTTCTTGACGCCCTCGATCGCCTCTTTCGAGACTTCCTCGAGAAAAGCACTGCAGTTCTTCAGTTCGGACGGAGTGATACGGTAGTTCTTCTCCACATACGTCGGCGGCGCAGCATTCTGCGACTTTTTCTTCTTATTCCCGCCACCATATTTCACCGCAAGGAAGATCAAAAGTACGACGACCGCAAAGGAGATGATCAGCGTGATCAGGAGCTGACGGATCGCACGCCTGCTTGCCCGCTTCCGGATCTCGCGCATCTGCTCTTCCATCCGCTGCTTTCTCTTTCTCTCTTCCTCGATCTCCGCCGCTTCCTTGACGCGCATGAACTGCTCAAGTGCTTTTTTATCCGACTCGATGGAAGCTTCTGCTTCTTCGAGAGACTTCTGGATATGCTCCATCTTCTGTGACTCGACGCTGACATCCATATCAAAGGATGAACCGCACACAGAACAGTGAAGCCTGCCGTTCTCCTCGCGGAGCGGGTTTCCGCAGTTTTTACAGTTTAAACTCTTAAGTTGCATAAGTTCCCTCCGGGACTTTTCAGCCTTACTTGACCAGATCCGCGGTCAGATCCTCAAAGTTTCCGCCTCTGCCGAGCACGACTTCACGATACAGCTGATCTTTGTCTGCGTATGCCGAGTACGAAAGATCCATTCCCGTACCGTAATCCATCTTCACATTGTAATCGCTTGCGATCTTCCCCGCATCGTTTCTTGAAATACCGGAAAGGTAGCATGAGAAGTACATGGTCTTCGTGCGGTCGATATCCTGATCGTAGCCGAAGGTCAGCTCATACACCATGATGAAGTAGGTTGTATCCGCCTCGATAAAATACACATTTACCAGTTTCGGCTCGCCGGAAAGCGTCGCCTGCGGGACCATGGACAGATTCAGTTCCGACTTAAGATCGAAGTCATTAACAAAGCCGGAGTGCTTGGTCTTGGAGAACGAAACACCGGAAGCCAGAGCATTCTCGACAAAAGACTGATCGTTCAGGATGGTGTCTTTGGTGAGAGCGGGCTCGGTCGGCTTTGAGGTCGCGACTGAGCTTGTTTTCGTTGTAGAATTCAGAAAGCCGGTTGATTTTTTGCTTACGTTTCTGGCCACAACGCCAAAGAAGATAAACGAGCAGATGCTTCCGACAAATATAAGAATGACAGGGATCAGCAGGAACTTCAGCATGCCGCCGCTGATCTGCTTTCTCGCGCGCTCGGCGCGTCTGATCTGCGCTTCTTCCTCGAGACGCATCTTCGTCGCCATGAGCTCCTTCTCACGCTCGATGCGGATACGCTCGCGCTCTGCCTCGGTCTTGAGCTTCTCATGCTCGACATCGGACTCGTCGTAATCGATGGCAAAAGCACTGCCGCACATTGTGCAGATGAGCTTGTCGCCTTCTTCACGGAGCTGGCCGTTGCAGTTTGGGCAATTGATGCTTGTAAGTTTCATAAGTATACCCTCTCTTTTCCCTCTTCTGAGAAAAGCACTTCCGCCCGTTCATTCGGGGCACCTTTTCTCAAATTCCTCTGTCATTATACCATGCTATGGAACATAGGAAAAAGAAGCCTGATATCTGTGCCGCGCATCGGTAATTTGTGCCCGGGGCAGAAATAAAATGCAGGATTTCGTGTTCAGAGTTGCATTTTTACACTGAGGATTTGAACAGGCGTATCCGCGGAGCGCGGTGCTTTCCATATAGAAAACAGCAGCCCGGCACAAGTGCTTTTCGCATAGAAAAAAGGACTGTCCCCGAAGGAACAGTCCCTTTAATTCGTGTTAACTTAAGAACTCTTAAGCAGTGCGGTTATTAGCCGAGCTCTGCGAAGTACTTGATTGTACGAACCATCTGAGATGTGTAGGAGTTCTCGTTGTCGTACCAGGATACTACCTGAACGAGGTTGTCAGCGCCAACCATTGTCTGTGTAGCATCGAAGATAGAACCGAATGTAGAACCAACGATATCAGAAGAAACGATCTCGTCCTCGTTGTAACCGAAGGACTCGTTGGAAGCAGCCTTCATAGCAGCGTTGATCTCTTCCTTAGTAACGGACTTCTCAACTGTAGCTACGAGAATTGTTGTAGAACCTGTCGGTGTCGGAACACGCTGAGCGGAACCGATGAGCTTACCGTTGAGCTCCGGGATAACCAGGCCGATTGCCTTAGCAGCACCTGTGGAGTTCGGAACGATGTTGATAGCACCGGCACGGGATCTTCTGAGGTCACCCTTACGCTGCGGGCCGTCGAGGATCATCTGGTCGCCTGTGTAAGCGTGGATGGTGCTCATGATACCGGACTTGATGCCAGCGAGATCATTGAGAGCCTTAGCCATCGGAGCCAGGCAGTTAGTTGTGCAGGAAGCAGCAGAGATGATCTTGTCATCAGCTGTCAGAGTTGTGTGGTTTACATTGTAAACGATTGTCGGGAGATCGTTACCAGCCGGAGCGGAGATAACAACCTTCTTAGCACCGGCATTGATGTGAGCCTGTGCCTTCTCCTTAGATGTGTAGAAACCGGAGCACTCGAGAACTACGTCAACACCGAGCTCGCCCCAAGGACAATTGTTAGCATCCGGCTCTTTGTAAATCTTCAGTGTCTTACCGTTAACTGTGATGGAATCTTCACCAGCGGAAACGGTGTCCTTCAGAGCGTAGGAACCCTGAGCGGAGTCATACTTCAGAAGATGAGCAAGCATCTTCGGGGATGTGAGGTCGTTGATAGCAACTACTTCGTAACCCTCAGCGCCAAACATCTGACGGAAAGCGAGACGGCCGATACGACCAAAACCATTGATTGCAACTTTAACTGCCATGTTAAAATCCTCCTATATTTTCCCCACACGGGGATTGTTAATGAGATTGTGCACATATTCGCACCAGTTAAAATTCTACAACAGAATCCCCTTTATTACAATCAAATTTCATGGTGAAAACGACAAAAGTGACGTTTTTCTTCTCATTTCCTGCAAAAATCAAATCAAATGATTTTCATATGGTTAGGCGGATCTCCTTGAACCATCGCTATATACTGCCAGAATATTATAACTGCCTGCAAAATATCCATTTTCTTCCAACCATGCAAAGAATTGCTGTTTCACACTTTCTTTCGTGTCACCTGTGAAAGATGCCTGGTATTCGTTACCATCGGCATCGTAAGCACTTGCATAAAAGATGTAACCCGTAAACGTCGGTTCGGGCGTCGGTATTAGACGACGCAGGGGCTTCTTGAAATGCGCCTCCTGACAAACCCGACAGGTGTTCCCTGCAAACTGAAGATGATTCCGCAAACACGTGGATTTCGCCGCCCCGTACTGTTATAAAGAAATCAGAAACAGCGAATCCCGGAGTATCAAGGAATCATCTATGGGCGAAGAAAAAGACATGAAGAACCGCTTCAAAAACATCATGAATGGCCGCGCGAAAAGCACTGTTACGCACACATCAAAGCCGGGTCTTAAAAGCGCTCTCTCCTGTCTTCTGGCATCGAGTCTCCTTCTTTCGTGTCTCCTGCTCGGAACCGCCTGCCGCAAGAAGTCGCGCCATTACACGGTGGATAACATCACACTCGGCGAGGATCGCACATTCAGAAATGATGATCCGAAATACGAGGAGCTCAGAAATACCCTGATGATCGACCGGTATCACACAACGGACTGCCGGGGCTGCTATCTCGTCGCGAACGATGAGGATGTCCTTTATCTCTTCTGCGAAGACGCGACCGAGATCGACGGGGTCACCTCCGTCAATGCATATACGACATACGATGTGGGCTCGACTTCCAAGACGATCACTGCGGTTGCCGTAATGCAGCTGATCGAAAAGGGAAAGATCTCGATGGACGACACGATCGACAAGTTCTTCCCGGAATACCGCAACGGCTCCCGGATCACCTTGTATCACCTTCTCCACATGCAGTCGGGCATACCGGATTATCTTAACGAGCCCGATGTTTTCTGGGGTTTCTCTTCTTCCGGCGAGTGGGACAGAAAGGATGACTTCTTCCACGGCCGGATCTCGGACGGGGAGTTCCTCGAAGCTCTCAGCGCGACGGAACTTCAGTTCACGCCCGGATCGAAAATGAAATACTGCAATACGAACTACCAGCTGCTGGCCATGATCGTGGAGAAGATTTCAGGGCAGCGCTTCTGCGATTATCTGAAGGAGAATATTTTTGATCCGTGCGGCATGAAGCACACCACCTCCATGGTACAGGGAAATGAGACCGCTGTCCCGCTGAGTTTTAAGCCCTACTATGACAGCGGCATGGTCGATGAAAAAGGTCACTCGAAGCAGTGCATCCGCGAGCGCGGCGACGGCGGGATCCACACCTGCGTTGCCGATCTTCTGGCATTCGACCGGGCGCTTTTCGGCGGGAAACTTATAAACTCCGACTCTCTTGCGGAGATGATGAACTTCGATCACGGATACGGCTGTGGCCTAATGCCCAACGGGACCAACGGCTGCCAGCACGGCGGCGCCGCGTTCACTTACAGCGCCGAGAACAAGATCACCACGCTCGAAGACGGAAAAGACCATCTCTACGTGATTATCCTTGAGCACCACTGATCTGCGGGATCTGTTTTGCCTGCAAATCGCCCGAATCGAAACATTTTTACTTGCCTGAATCAACCATTCGGATAGCCGGTAGGATTAAAACATGGTCGAAACGTTTTTTGATCCTATCGCATAGGGGGTATCCAGTGCTTTTCGAAAAAAATGGGGCTGGTTCGCAGATTGTTCGAAAAAGAGCAGCGATTAACGAACGTACAACGAACGGCAGGTGCTTTTCGGGAAAAATGGGGCTGGTTCGCAGATTGTTCGAAAAAGAGCAGCGATTTACGAACGTACGACGAACGGCAGGTGCTTTTCGGGCGGTGGCGGAACACTCGCCCACGACATACGATTACTCATCCCTGGTGATATTCTTGACCCACTTGTACTTCTTGTAGTGGAAGTAGACCGCGGGGATCTTCACGAATTCGTCGAGCGTCAGGATGGCGGCGACGGCAATGACCGGGAGATTCCAGACGAAGGCGGCGAGGGCGCCGAGCGGAACGACTACGAGCCACAGCGTGATGCAGTCACAGATCATACCGAACTTCGTATCGCCGCCGGCGGGGAAGATTCCGCCGATGACCGTGGAGTTCAGGGAGTTTCCGATGATGTAATAGGTCGCAAGGAAGAGCATCCACTTGAGGTATCCGTGAGCCACCGGTGTCATGTCGGTCGGCATCATGAGCACGAGCGGGATACCCGCCAGGATCACAAGACCGGAGATAGCGCCGATCACGAGCGACAGGCGCACGAAACGGCCGCCGGTCTTCTTCGCCATCTCCAGCTCCCCTGCCCCGAGCATCTTTCCGATGATGATCGATGCTCCCGTTGCGAGTGCCCAGCAGACACTGGCGATCAGGGAACGGACGATACTGGCGATCGAGTTTGCCGCCGTGGCATCGGAGCCGAGGTGTCCCATGATGACGGAATACATCGTCATACCGCCGCCCCAGCCGAACTGGTTGATCATAACGGGAAGCGAGTACTTCCAGAAATCCGAATGGATGAATTTCTTACTCAGCGTGACGAGTTTTCTTACGCGGAGCTTGACGCAGTCGGTCTTAAGCACGGCAAATGCTACGATCACGAGCTCGATCACTCTCGACAGAACCGTCGCGAGCGCCGCACCCTCGATCCCCATCTTCGGGAACGGGCCGAGGCCGAAGATAAGAAGTGCGTTGAGTATGATGTTGATCACGACGCCGATCGACGAAATGATCGTGCTCATCATGGTCTTCTCACAGATCTTCATGAAGCACAGGTACGAGTCGACAAAGCCCATAATGAAGTATCCGACCGCCACCATGCGCAGGTACTTAACGCCGCCCTCGATGAGTTCGGGATCACGGGTGAACACGCGCATCAGGAGGCCCGGGCAGAAGACCGCCGCCAGCGTGAATGTCATGCCTATGATCATGACGTAGCGCATGGTCACGCCGAGTACGTCCTCGAGAGTGGTGTATTCTTTCTTGCCCCAGTACTGGGCGCCGAGCACCATCGCACCGGTCAGGAACGTGTTGATGAAAAGATAGTACACGAAGGCCACCTGCCCCGCGAGCGATACGGCGGACAGGGATGTCTGGTCCAGAAATCCCAGCATAAATGCATCGGACGCGGAAACCAGCGCCGACATGAAGTACTGGAAGACGATCGGCAGGACCAGCTTGCAGAGCATCTTATAGAAAGCCTTCCGGTCATTGAACGCCGGGAAGGTGTTTTCAGTTTTTACAGAATTCATCTTTTCCTTTCTTTGCCGGGGCGAGTCATTACGGCTCGCATCCGGCAAACTATGGGTGTTTCAGAGTTTAACGACGACTACGGAGTCGATCCCCCTTGTGGCGATCTCCTTGGCAAAAGCACTGCCGCAGGCCTTCTCGCCGACGGGATTTCCGTAGTGGGTCGGAATGACATATTTCGGGCGGAGGTATCCGGTGAACTCGGCCGCTTCCTTATAGTCCATCGTGTAGGTACCTCCGCACGGGACAAGAAGCACATCGCACTTCACGGTCTTTCCTTCCGGCGTGATATCCATATCGCCGCAGATGTAGTAGCGGAGTCCGCCGACGGTAACGACGAAGCCTACCCAGCCCTGTGCCTGCGGATGGAATCTCTTATTCGGATTATAGGATGCGACGGCTTCTACCGGGATGCCGAGGACCTCAGTCGCATCGCCCGGTGCGACAACTACGATCCGCTCATCCGGTACGGCGAATGTCTTACGGATCAGCGCCGCTGTTGAAGCAGGCGCGACGAAGACCGTGTCTTCCTTCATGATCTTGGAAATATCCTCGGGAGAGAAATGATCGTAGTGATCATGGGTCACGAAGATAACATCTGCGTCAGAAGTGCTTTCGGCAATGCCGAATGGATCGAAATAGAGAACTTTCCCATCTTCGATGCGGATACTGCTATGGAGATTGATCGTAACCTGTTCGAGCATTTCTTTTCCCTCACTTTATATCTTTTTTACAGTTTGATTATATCACTCCCATGTGCTTTTTTACGTGCTATTCTTATACCATAGGTAAATAGAATTTATCGTGAGGAGGTTTTATCATGGATTCTTTAAGAAAGTATCTTGCTGAGATCATCGGTACTTTTGTACTGGTAGTTTTCGGCTGCGGAACCGCAATCGTTACCGGATGCGGCGCTGAAGGCGGAATGGGTGCTTATGCGCTTACTGCTCTTGCTTTCGGTCTCGTTATCGTTGCGATGGCTTATTCTATCGGCAACATCTCCGGCTGCCACATCAACCCGGCAGTATCCCTGGCGATGTTCGTCAACAAGAAGATGTCCCTTACCGACATGCTCCTTTACTGGGCTTCCCAGGTCGTAGGTGCCTGCGCAGGTGCATTCCTGCTGAGCGCATTCTTCAATCCTGAGGAGAGCGGATTCGGTACAAACGGTCTTTTCCAGGATGAGGTTGCAAAGTCCTTCCTGATCGAGGGCGTGCTGACATTCGTATTTATCCTGGCGATCCTCGGTGTTACTTCGAAGATCGAGAACGGCAACATCGCCGGCCTCGTTATCGGCCTGACACTGACTCTGGTCCACATTCTCGGTATCGGCTTCACAGGAACTTCCGTTAACCCGGCAAGATCCGTCGGACCGGCTCTCTTCAAGGGCGGCGAAGCTCTGGAGAACGTCTGGGTATTCATCGTGGCTCCGCTCGTAGGCGCAGCATTTGCCGCGATCATCTACCGCTTCCTCGATCCTTCTTCCGTAACATCCGAGAAGAAGGCCGCTAAGAAGGAAGAAAAGAAAGAAGCAGCCTGATTGCTGCTTCACAAAACCGGATCTCATACGGCGACACGATCATCAACCGTAATGTGATCCTCACTCGGTAACGATAATAAAATTATCCCTTCCGGGCTTTTTGGGTGTCTGTGCATTATTCCTTTGAATAAATGCCAGACACCCGTTTTTATCCATCGGACGTGCGTAATAGAAACCCTGGATCTGGTCGGGACTGCAGTCCTCGATCCACTTCGACTGCGCCGTTGTCTCCGCGCCGACCACGACAGAGCGGATCTCCATCTTCTTTAAGACATCGATCGTATTCTCGAAAAGGATACGGCTTCGGGCCGACGTCTCGACTTCTTCAAGAACGGATCTGTCCAGCTTCACGATCGAGAACGGAAGCACCGCGAGTTTCGCGATATCGCCCTTACCGAGCGTCAGGTTATCCAGCGCGAATCCGAATCCCAGAGAAGCAAGTTCCTGAAGGTTTTCGAGCATCAGGATGAGCGATGTCATCAGAGCCTGCTCGGTGATCTCGAATACGATCTTCCGGTACGGGATGCCGTACTCGTCAAGGATCGCGCACACTTTCTTCGGGAACGACGAATTCGCCAGTTCCGTCACCGAAACATTCACGCTTACATAATCCAGTTCCACATCGATATTACTCTTCAGAAGTTCGCACGATTTTCTCAGGACGAACTCATCGATCTGTGCGACCAGTCCCCGCTTCTCAGCGATCGGGATGAACTCCGAAGCCTGGATGTCTCCCCACTCATCGTGGGTGAATCTCGCGAGCGCTTCGACCGTCGTATATCGTCCCGTCGAGGTGTTGAGGACGGGCTGGAAACGGACATCCAGAGTCTCTTCGGCGAGTGCTTTTTCCAGAGAATTTTCGAGAAGGATGTGGCGCTCGATCTTGGCGAGTTCTCTCTCGCTGACCGTTACGGTGTCGCCCTTCGGTACAGCAGGGAGCACGATCTCGACGACCTTATAGAGGTCCGATCCCGCTTCAAAAGCACCTGTCTCGGTCATCTCTGCGATGGTCAGGAGAAGGTTGATCTCAAGGCCGCGGATGTTCCACGGATTCTCGAATCTCCGGTGCAGGAGATCGAGGATCTTCTCGTGCGTCTCTTCGCTGGTGCTGACGACGGCGAACTGGTTACTCATCAGACGGAACGCCCACGCAGGCGGGAGTGTCTTCTCCAGGCGGCGGGCATCGCCTACGGACTTCTTCAGCGCATCATCCGGCTCCGCATGCACACCCTCATAGTGGGAAAGATTCTTGCGCAGACGCGATCTCTCGCGCAGGTCCGGCGAGAAGACAGACAGGTAATCGGCGACATTCTTGAGCGTCAGGCTGCCGATGGTATAGCCGAAAATGGAGTTGATGCGGCGGATGTTCTCGACCTTCATGACGATCACATAGTAGCGCGACTCCCTGGCGATCAGCTCGTCGGTATAGGTCATCATGGCATCGAGATTCAGAAGGCCCGTCAGATGATCGATCATGGACTCGGGCTTCTGAAGAGAAAGATACGAGATCAGCATGGCCGCGGAGATCGCGACGGAAGATACATTGCCCTTCGGCCAGGCGACCTCGACGAGGACCGAACCCGCACCGAGGATCGAAAATGCCGCTATGATCCGGAACGCTTTTTCACTGAGCTTTTTCCGGCGGACAAGCGCATAGCCGATCGAGAACACCGATGCAAAAAGCGTGACCGCAAAAAGGATCGGATAGAGATCGCCCTTAATATATTTCTCGTTTTCATACTTGAAGAAACTGCCCGTAAGCGGAGTCGCGAGGATGATCAGCGTCAGAACTGCAGACGGGATCACAAGAAGCAGGATCATCCAGAGGTTCTTCGCCTTCAGATCCTTCGTCAGAGAGATCGCGTGGAAGATCATGAGGATCGGGAACGACAGTCTCAGAATATAAAACATCATCAGAACGACATGTCCGAGGACCGGCGGCACCGAGGCGGAATTATTCACGACGACGGCGGAAAAAGTCTCGAGGATCACATCGGAACAGGCCAGCAGGATCGCCGCTGTAAACAGGCGGTTGCGCTGTACCGGAAGCTGGCGCTTGCTGAAGAAGTGCACCGTCAGGACAAAAAGTGAGATCATCGCGCAGAGCGGATATGCATATGAGATGACCAGCGATCCGTTCATAAGATTCGACGACCTTTCCTTCGGGGTAAAGAAGTGCCGGCGGGCATCCCGGCAGGCACTTCTTTTCTTTCTTTATTCTACACGATGGGCAGGTGAATTTCCATGCAATCATGGTAAAATACGAGTGGGGACAAGGAAAGAAAAGCACGGAGGAGAAGTGCTTTTGCAGAGGTAAAAACATGGCTACGATACTGGATTACACCAGGAATGAAAACCGTACATTTGACGAATTTCCGTTCAACAACATCGACGCGCTCGTGTTCGCGGAGATGACCTATTTTCAGTGGGAGTACCCGCTTCACAACATCTGGACGGCGGAGTGGCCGTATAAGTTTTCCGACTCCATGCTTCTGTCCGAAATGCCGTCATCCAAGGAGATGCCGCTGTTCGGCCAGTACGCGGCAGACACCCCGAACAACTTGAAGATGATCGACATCCTGCGCACAAGTCCGCGCTACAAGGATGTCAAAGTGTCGCACCTTTGCGCCAGAACGAGTGAAAAAGAACAGATCCAGTTTGCGGCGATGTGTTTCCAGCTTCCCTGCGACATCTGCTATATCGCCTTCCGCGGCACGGATGGCTCGCTGATCGGCTGGAAAGAAGACTTCCAGCTTTCCTATCAGTATCCGGTCCCCGCACAGGAGGAGGCCACGCGCTACATCGGATATATCGCGCGTGAGATCCCGCCGCAGGTAAAGCTCTATATCGGAGGGCATTCCAAGGGCGGCAACCTCGCTATCCATGCGGCCACAAGCTGTGCGGATGCCATCAAGTCCAGGATCCTCGGCATCTATTCTTTTGACGGACCGGGCTTCCCATTTAACCTTCACGAGACAGACGAGTATAAGAAGATCGGAGATCTGGTGCACCATCTGGTCCCCTCCGCCTCCTTTATCGGCATGCTCCTTCAGAGCGCACCCGGCACCAGATTCATCACGAACCGTGCCGTATGGCTCAAGCAGCACAGCCCATTCACCTGGGAGATCAAGAAAGACGACTTCTGCTATGAGCCCGGCTGGGACATCAACGCCAAGGCCAGGATCGACGCCGTCAACACGTGGCTTATCGACCAGTCTTACGAAGACCGTGAAAGCTTCACCGAGATGCTCTACCACATCGCCAGTTCCTCCGGAGCGAGCAACATTTTCCGTCCGGGTTCGAGCTGGGCCGTCAAGATGTCGCGCATCATCGAAGCGACCCGTCACGTCGACGCCCGCTCGCGTGCCCGTCTGATCGAGACACTCCGTCTGATGGTGCTCTTCTCATTCCGTACCCGCGGATAAACCGGCGATCAAGAAAGCTGCTTTTCTCCCCGAAAGAACCAAACTTGCGTGTTTTGTCGAGATTTGTCGTTTCTTTTACAAGAAATGCATCTTATCCCCATGCTATCCTTTTCCTACAACGTCATAAGAAACTCGCTCAAATGATTTAGTTTACAAGACAAGGAGGATATATGATAGCAGCTGAACTACATAACCAAGCAAGATATTTACGGAAACAACGTCTGCACCTTCTTTATAAGGAACGAGACAGGATACCGGAAGTTCATTACGGTCACCGATTGAAGAATGGCAATAAAATTCAAGTTGTACGCATTTATCCACATGACCCCTCATGTTCGAAAAAGAAAATGCAATATGATGTAGGAACACCGCAAGCAGATGCTTTAGTTAAGGCTGCCGGACGCCGGGAAGAAATCCAAAATGAAATCTCCAGATTAAGATTCCGCGGCGAATTGGATTATGATTCTCCTCACGCCTGGCTTCATGAGTATATGGATTCAAGTTATCGAGAACCCATCAAATCCGAAGGCTTCGACTTTTCCCGCGAAGCCTTCGACAAATTAGTAGAAAAGAACGATCAGGGTTTTAGCAAAGTATACCCCTTCGATGGTCGTTTGTTCCGTTCCAAATCGGAGATGATTACTGCCCAACTCCTTCGATCACTAGATTTGGATTACAAATACGAAGTTGAAGTTCACATAGGCAATCATATGTACTATGTTGATTTTGCCGTCTATTGCAAAGAAACCGGGCGGTATTTTTTTATCGAACACTTCGGCATGATGGACGATGAATCTTATCGAATCAAAACCTGGGGAAAAATCAGCACTTACCTTACAAATGGTTTTCGCGAAGGGTTGGACATTCTGTTTATTTACGAGAATTGGAATGCCGGTTTCTATCGGGATATCACATTTAGCAAGATTCTCGGAATTGTCATGAGTCAGAACATGCTGTTGTGACTAAAACAACACGGATTGTCAATCACAAAAGATGTCTTCGCCTATCATTGCCTGTTTTGTTCGATAATCTACAGTTCAATCTCCAACAAAAGAGGCAACGAAGCTCAAAATGAGAAGCGTTGCCTCTTTTGTTGTATTTTGCAGTCTCAAATATTCAACACTTGAGGCAATACCAGGTGTGGTCGCTTTCGTTGCCTCTTTGATTGTATTTTCGCAGTCTAAAAATCGAACAACAGCGCCAACGCACCTCTTTATCTAAAAATATAACTGCCCGCGGGCCGCTTTCACAGCCCACGGGCAGTTATCTTGTTGACAGTATGTCAGTTGCAGCTTAGTTCAGCTCGTCCTCGCTCATCGGAGAGTTCGGCGCCCAGATCGGTCCGTGGTTGTACGGAACAACCTGATCATTTGCAGGAGCTGCCGGGGCAGCCTGGGCAGGCGCCTCAGGTGCAGCCGCCGGAGCCGGAGCAGCAGGAGCTGCCTCAACCGGTGCTTTTGCAGCTGGAGCGGCTTCCTTCTTCGGAGCCTCGACTGCCTTCACTTCCTTCGCCTTGGAAGCAACGTTCTTAGCAGATGCGGCAGGAACTACCTTGCCGTCTTCTGTTGGTTCCATCTTTTTGCCGAGGAACTCAGGCAGCTGCATGCCGGCCATCTCGAAGATCTCGTTCATCGGCGGAACACTCTTCATGAGGCCCGAGATGAAGTTGGCTGTGGAGCCCTTGCCGTCTGTGCCTGTGCCGGCACCGCTGTCCCAGACAGTTACCTTGTCGATCTTCAGGTCGCGGATCGCTTCTACCTGGATCTTCATGAGGTCTTCCATCTTGTCTGCGAGCATGAGCATCATTGCGTTCTTGGCATCACCGCCGGCAGCGGCAACGATCTTCTCGAAACCTGCGGCCTGCTTCTGGAGGATCTCCTGCATACCACGAGCCTGAGCTTCCATCTTCGCGTAGATAGCGTCAGCTTCACCGGCTGCACGTCTTCTGATCTTCTCGGCTTCTGCCTCGGCAGCGAGCTCGACTTCTCTCTTATTGATCTCAGCCTTAACGATAACGTCGGCTTCGAGGGTTGCCTTCTCACGGGCGGAACGGGAAAGCTCAGCTTCTTTCTCAGCAGCATACGCTTCTTCGAGTGCCTTAGCGGCCTGAACCTTCTCAGCTGCGATCGCCAGTCTCATCGCCTCAGCGGCTTTCTCACGGCGTACAGCCTCGGAATTGGCAACTTCGATCTTCGCATCGTTCTCACCGCGGATCGCCATGGAGTTTGCAGATGCAACCTGGATTCTCTGATCCTTCTGGGCGAGAGCCTCACCGATGGAACCGTCTCTTTCCTTCTCAGCAACGTTCTTCTTCGCGTCGTTGATAGCCTTAGCAGCAGCCTCTTTACCAAGAGCGCTGATGTATCCGGACTCATCGGAAATATCCGTTACGTTTACGTTGATCAGTCTAAGACCGATCTTCTTAAGCTCTGTCTCCACGTTTCTGGATACAGCCTCGAGGAACTTGTCACGGTCGGTGTTGATCTCCTCGATGTCCATCGTAGCGATAACCAGACGGAGCTGACCGAAGATGATGTCCTTCGCGAGTTCCTGGATCTCGGAGAGCTTAAGTCCGAGAAGACGCTCAGCAGCGTTCTGCATGACACCGGGCTCTGTGGAGATACCTACTGTAAAGATGGACGGTACGTCGATACGGATGTTCTGGCGGGACAGTGCAGATCTCAGGTCAACCGCAATCGAGATCGGTGTCAGGTCCAGATACTGATACGACTGAATGATCGGCCAAACAAACGCAGCACCACCGTGAATACACTTGGATGAGCGTGCGGTGCCGTCCGCATTCTTACCAACCTTACCATAGATGACCATGATACGGTCAGACGGGCATTTTCTGTATCTTGAAAGAAAGATCAAGAACAGTGTGAATACCAGAAGAGCAATGACGACGAGTAAGCAGATCAGCTCAAATGGCATGGCAGCCAACAATACATTCATTAATTTCATTGGCATTTTCGTTTCCTCCTACTTCCTGTTAGTTATGTTTGGTCACAATCAGTGTTGTACCCTTTGTAATACCGATCACCGTTACGTGTGTTCCGGTGGGGATCTTCTCTTCTTCGTCCGTGACCGCTTCAAATTCCTGTAGCTGGTCCTGGACCTCTACCATGACTTTACCCGTGCCCCCGCGCTTTCCCGGAACCGGGATATAAATCTCACCCGTTTCCCCGAGCGCGTAGCGGATATTCAGGGTTCCGTCCGACTGGATCTTCTGCATGCCCCAGAGCGCAAGCCCCATAAGGAACATCGCCAGAAAGCCGCAGAGGAAAGCCAGCATGCCTGCTGCCCAGACCGGAACTCCGCCCTTCATGAACAGAAGACCTGTCCATCCGAAGATGCTGAAGAAGGCGATGAGCCCCTGCATCGTAAAGAGTCGGAATCCTGACCCGTGAAGCTTGTCGGCTCTGTCTACATATGTCCTTCCGTCCGGCAGGTCCTGATCCGGAATGCCGACGTCCGGTCCATGTACCATCAGGTCATGCGGAGCCTGATCCGCAAGGTAGATATCGCCGCTGTGGACATCTATGACCACACTTCCCTGTACTTCTGCAAAATCGTGCACGACTGCACCGACGTGTCCGGATCCTGCATCCATATCATGATTATAATCGTAGGAACCATCGTGTGTCACGTCAAATTCCGCATCCGCTCCGTCTGCTCCAAAAGCACCGTCATGGGATACATCCGCGTGTACTCCGCCGAAGTCTCCGTGACCGAAGTCGTGTCCGATATCTGCGTGACCGCCATGACCGAAGTCATGACCTGCATGTCCGAAATCGTGTCCTACATCGTGACCGGTATCGAGGTCGTGGCCGTGACCGAAATCGTGTCCGTCACCGCCGCCCATATCGTGGCCGTCCATGTCGCCCGCGTGGGACGCCGCACCTATCAGCAGAAGAATAAACTGGAAGATAAGAAGTACGGTGAACACGATGGCGATGCACGCGAAGATCTGCTCCGGCAGATTCAGTGCTTCAAACCAGTTCATCAGAAATTTCATATTGATTTCTCCTTTCCGTTACGGGGAAGTTCCCCTCTCAAACTTCTGCTAATAATCTCTCCGCTTCCTTCTTAAGGAGAATGGAAAGATGTGCCGTGTAAAGAATCGTCAGCAGTCTCTTGACCTGTTCTCTGCTCGTCCGCTTATAGTCGAACTTCTGCGCGTCGATGACCTTCTCAATAATGTCGTTCAGTTTTGTCTCTGACCGGATCGGGTCAAGCGGCACTACCGAGAGCAGTGCGCAGAACGCGGTATAGATCGTGCTGTCCTGATCCGCCATCCGAAGGAGCGACAGGATCGCTTCCAGCGAGAAGACATCTTTGAAATAGTTCAGGATCGCCAGCCGCACAAACCGGTCCCGGTTGTACAGCTTCTTGACCGGCGGGTCAACGAATCCCCGCTTCACCCAGTTCTGCACCGTATGCGCCTCGATCCCCAGAAGCTGGGTGACCTGGCGGAGCTGCATGCCTTCCATCAGGAACATCGGATCCAGGATCTGATCCGTATTCTTCAGGTGATCCTTCGAGACCGCAATCAATGTTCCCGGCAGATACTCACTCATCTCAGATGCCTCCTTTCGCAGGATTATCCTCCATCTCAGGGTTTTGGCAGGCTAGTTACATAGCACCCCGACATATCGGATTGTGCTTATCATATCACACGGTCACGTGACCGTCAAGTATTTTCAGATGAACTTTTCACAAAATCAAATGATTTGTCTTTCAAACTATTTCCGCTCCAAAAGCATAGAATCCCCGTCAAACGAAATGTATAATGAATCTATCAGGCGCACGTATATAAGAGTGCCCGGAAGGAGCAAGGATATGCCTTTTCAGCAGGATACTTTCATGGGGTCCGACGGTGAGACCCTGATCACATATTTTAAGATGATCCCCGACGGACAGGTCCGCGGGATCGTTCAGATCGTGCACGGCATGTGCGAGTACATGGAGCGCTACACCGACCTGGCGGAATATCTCTGTGACAAGGGATATGCCGTCTGCGGCGAGGACCACATGGGCCACGGCAGATCTGTCGGCGAAGGCGGCATCTACGGATACTTCGGACGCGAAGAAGGCGCCGATCATCTGGTCGAAGATGTCGAGAAGCTGCACCGCATCATGAAGGAAACGTATAAAGATACACCCTACATTATCTTCGGACACTCGATGGGTTCCTTTATCGCGAGAAACTGGTTCGCGCAGTACGGCAACGACTGTGCGGGTCTGATCCTGTCAGGCACTGCGAAGTCGAATAAGCTCCTGCGCCCGCTCACTATTCTTGCGAAGTTCCAGCGTCTGTTCGGCGGTGACAAGCGTGCGGCCGCCATGCTGGCCAGAACCATCAACAAGCAGTACACGAAGAAGATCAGCAAGCCGCAGACACCGGCAGACTGGATCTCCAACGATACGGAAGTCGTGAAGAAATACATGAGCGATCCGCTCTGCACATTCACCTTCACCCACTCCGGATATGTCGATCTCTTCACTCTTCTTAAGGACTGTAACACCGACTCGTGGTATGGCTCGATCCCGAAGGACAAGCCGATCCTTCTGATCTCCGGTGACGAAGATCCTGTCGGAGATTACGGCGAAGGTCCGCAGGAGATCTATGACAAGCTCATCGAGTCCGGACAGGTCAAGGTCACGATCGATATCCGTCACGGCATGCGTCATGAACCGCATAACGAGATAGGAAAAGAATCTGTCTACCAGCGCTACGCGTCGTGGCTCTACGACAACTTCGGCAAGGAAGACTCGGGCGGAAAATAATGGTTAAACAAAGGAACAATCAGGAGGTTCGGGTATGAAAAAAGCACTGGTTATTCTTCTTTCCATGTCAATGGAGTTAGCGCTTTTCGGCTGCGGGAAGTCTGAGGAGACTAAGAAAACAAAGAAGACGAAGAAAACGACGGACACGGAGATCACTGAGACTACGGAAGATCCGTACATTTCGATGATTGAACCGTCAACGACCGAGTCGGATGAAACATCGGACACTTCGCCTGCTCCGGAAATCAAAGAATCGGTCAACCTTCACTCTCAGGTCGAGTTGAAGACATACGGATTGGCGGAGCTTATCAACGACGACAATTTCACCCGTGTGGACGGCATCACCTATGAATTCAACCGGATCAGGTTCACCACTGACCAGTTCCCGGAACTCCGCAAGGAAGTCGACAGTTTCTATGACGATCTTGAGGCCGCCCTTACGAATCGTTTCGAAGAGCGGAAAGCCTCCGGGATCAATTCCGATACATATTACGACGATCAGTGCTATGCAAACACATATATCTACCGGGACGATTCGTATATCTTCTCTTATATAGTCAAGACCCCCGAAGATCTCTCGAGCGATAACGACGGATGTATCTCGCAGGCTTACTGGAGCGAGACAGGCGAAGAGATCTCGCTTTCAGACATCGTCACGAACGACGATATCCTTTCCGAGAAGATCACCTCCCTCGGTCAGAAGTATAATATCCCGGACGAGAACCTGCTTAGGATGAAAGTTGGCGTCCAAAACGGCACCGGAGACTTCGCGCTTACCTATGACGGACTCGTGCTTTTCGACGAGTATTATTCATTGAAGCTTCCGCTCGATCAGATCGAGGAAGGCGTAGATCTCATGTGCTTCGGCGCTGCTCCGGAAGTCTACATTCTGGACTTCAACCTTGACGGCACGCTGAAGTGGGACATGGACGGCGACGGTACTGCAGAGGATATCATTCTCGAGCCGAAGTTTGAAAATCCGAACGACTCCATTCTCGTCACTTCTGTCGTTATCCATGTCGGCGACGAAACATGCGAAGTCAAAGAAGGCATCTGGGGCGAGTTTTATCCGCAATACGGTTCTTTCTATCTTATGAAAGCACCGGACGCTTTCTACATCTTTATGTCGGTCGGTATCGATGAAGGCATCGAGGAAGTAGGATACAAATACGAAAACGGCACCTGGACATTTACCGGCAATTGGGAAAACGGAGAATACGATCACCCCTATGACCCGCAGCGGGTGAAGATGAGCACGTATTTCGGCAATCTGGGAACCAACTACATGTTCTCGTATTTTGATTTGACGGACGGCAGCGGCATGCCTAAGCATCTGGGAGATCTTTACTACGAAACGTCTTATTACCTCGCCACCAACACCGACCTGGTCTTCACCGCATATGACAAAAGCGGCGCACCGGCAGGCGATC
>JAILHZ010000091.1 GCA_024695545.1 Clostridiales bacterium | reverse complement strand
GCTCTGCGAATAAGATCGCAGTTGTTCTTCCGAAGAAAGAATTCGCGGAATCGATCGCGGAGAAAAACAACTGCAAACTTCAGTGCTATCGCAATGAAGATATGTATGCTTTTCTTCCTATGTCTTCCGGAAAAGTGAAGGCGATACTTTCACTGTCAGAAAGAAGCGGAATACCTGTATCTGACTTCATCGCCTTCGGTGACGATCTCAATGACATTGAGATGCTGAAGACATGTGGTACCGGTGTCGCGGTTGGAAACGCTATCGACGAGGTCAAAGAGGTCGCCGATCACATCACTGCAACAAACGATCAAGATGGTGTTGCAGAATTCCTGATAAACCACTGACTTACTTGAGTGAAAAAAGTCTCTGAAAAAGTCTCTGTAGAGATGTTTAGAGGGACACTTTCAGGGACTTTTGGTAAGTGGAGCCGCGAATTCGATAATAGCCTCGAAATAATAGCAACCGCCGGAAGAAAATTCTCCCGACGGCTGCCGAAGTTAGTAGGATGTAGGAAATAGATTCAAAGCTTTAAACTGTTCTTCACCAGTCCGATGAAGAGCGGATGCGGACGGTCCGGACGACTCTTGAATTCGGGGTGGAACTGAACGCCTACGAAGAACGGATGACCCGGAATCTCGACCGCTTCAACCAGGAGATTGTCCGGAGAAAGGCCGCTGATGATGTCTTTCATCTGATCTCTGTAGATATTGTTGAACTCATATCTGTGACGGTGTCTTTCGTTGATATTCTCGGATTTGTAACACTGTTCCATCATGGTTCCGGGCAGGATCTTGCACGGATAACTGCCGAGTCTGAGCGTGCCGCCCTTCTCGATCTCGTCGTTCTGACCGGGCATGAAGTCGATGACCAGATTCTCGGAAGTCTCATCGAATTCTCTGGAGTTAGCATCGGCATATCCGAGGACTCCTCTTGCGTATTCGATGACGGCGATCTGCATGCCGAGGCAGATGCCGAGGTAAGGTACATTCTTCTCACGGGCATACTTCGCAGCAAGGACCATACCCTCGATACCACGGTCGCCGAAACCGCCCGGAACAAGAATTCCGTCTGCCTCGGAAAGGATCGATTCATAGTTTTCTGGAGTTAAGTCTTCGGAGTCGGTCCAGAGGATCTTCACATTGGAAGAATACTTATATCCTGCGTGATGCAGTGCTTCCGCGACGGAAAGATAGCAGTCATGGAAGTGCGTGTATTTACCGACGAGAGCGATCGTGCAGGTCTTATCGCAGCTCTTGATTCTCTCGACCATGGATGCCCAGGAAGAGATATCGCAGGGCTGTGTCTCCAGCCGGAGCTCGCGGCAGACGACATCAGAGAAGCCGCTCTTTTCAAGCATAAGGGGAGCTTCGTAAAGAACAGGGATCGTAGTATTCTCGATAACGCAGTCAGGGGCAACGTTACAGAACATCGCAATCTTCTTGAAAATCGATTCATCCTCGATCGGTTCGTCGGTACGAAGAATGATGATGTCCGGAGAAACGCCCATGCCCTGCAGTTCTTTTACCGAGTGCTGGGCCGGCTTGGACTTGTGCTCACCGGAAGCCCGAAGGTAGGGGACGAGAACGACGTGAATGTAGAGCGCATTGTGCGGTCCGACTTCACGGCCGACCTGACGGATGGCTTCGATGAACGGCTGACCTTCGATGTCACCGATCGTGCCGCCGATCTCCGTGATGACCACGTCTGCCTCAGACTCAAGTCCTACGTTATAGATGAACTCTTTGATCTCGTTTGTGATGTGCGGAATGGTCTGTACGGTGGAGCCCAGGTATTCGCCTCTGCGCTCTTTGGCGAGAACAGAAGAATATACTTTACCGGTCGTCAGGTTCGAGAATTTGTTCAAGTCCTCATCGATGAAACGCTCATAGTGACCGAGGTCGAGGTCCGTCTCCGCACCATCCTCCGTTACGAAAACTTCACCATGCTGATAAGGGCTCATCGTGCCCGGGTCGACGTTGATGTACGGGTCGAGCTTCTGCGATGCGACCTTAAGTCCTCTCATCTTCAGAAGACGTCCGAGAGACGCCGCGGTAATTCCTTTGCCCAGTCCCGATACAACACCACCTGTTACAAAAATATACTTCGTCATAAATCCTACCTCACTTTCTTAACCAAAGATTTCCTATTAACTTCACTAACTTTTTGCGCGTATTTAAAAGCACCCGCGCCCCGCTTTTCTATCTGATTATTTACCGCTGTCACCATAGTTCTTCAGAACACGCGCGGACGGATCGTTTACATCACAGCCCTCCCAGGTCTTGTTCGGCATCCAGAAGTCGATGACCATCTCGGCCTGACCTTCATAGTGCTTTTCGAAGATCTCACGATAGAGGAGAGATTCCTTCGTGAAAGGTGTTGCGAATGTGTATTTCTTTCTTCTTTCTTCGTACTCTTCATCGGAGTAACAAGAAGCGGCATATTCCTTCAGATGATCGACCATGGAGTGACCAACGGCATCGGAGAAAGCAGCCTTCTCACGGAAGAGGATATCGTGCGGGAGAAGGTCTCCTTCAAATGCTTTACGGAGGAGATATTTACCCTTGCCGTATGTGTTGAGTTTCTTCTTAGGATCGATCGCCATAACGTACTTAACGAAGTCGAGATCACCGAAGGGAACACGTGCTTCGAGAGAGTTTGCGGAGATGCATCTGTCGGCACGGAGAACGTCATACATATGGATCTCGTGGATGCGCTTCACGGCTTCCTCCTGGAATGCTTCCGCAGAAGGAGCGAAGTCAGTGTATTTATATCCGAAAAGTTCATCGGAGATCTCACCGGTCAGAAGAACACGTACATCGGAGATCTCGTGGATCTTTTTGCAGAGAAGATACATACCCATCGATGCGCGGATCGTGGTGATATCGTATGTGCCGAGAACAGTGATGACTTCCTCGAGAGAGTTGATAACATCTTCCTTCGTGATGATGACTTCAGTGTGCTGGGAGTGGATGTAATCAGCAACTTCCTTGGCATACTTCAGGTCGATCGCGTCTTCGCTCATGCCGATCGCGAACGTCTTGATCGGATGACCTTCCTTGCGCTGTGCGATGGCGCATACGAGGGAAGAATCAAGACCGCCGGAAAGAAGGAATCCGACCTTGGAATCTGAAACGAGACGCTTCTCGACGCCCGCTACGAGCTTGTCGTGAATGTTCTTAAAAATGGTATCGAGATCGTCGTCAAGGACCTTGTCGACTTTCGTGATATCGCAGTAGCATGTGAACTTGCCGTCCTTGTAGTAGTGTCCGGGCGGGAAGGGGAGTACCTTCTTGCTATAAGGCACGATATTCTTCGCTTCACTTGCGAAGATGATGTGGCCTTCATCATCGTATCCGTAGTAGAGAGGACGGATACCGATCGGGTCTCTCGCGGCGACGAGTGTTTTTGTATCTGTATCGTAGATGATGCACGCGAACTCGGCATCGAGTTTGCTGAACATTTCTACGCCGTATTTCTCATATAAAGGAAGAAGCACTTCGCAGTCTGAATCCGAGGCGAATGTATAGCCGTCGGACAGAAGCTCCTGCCGAAACACTTCGAAACCGTAGATCTCGCCATTGCAGACGAGGTATTTTCCCTTGTGGGTGAAGGGCTGCATGCCTTCCGGGGTCAGGCCCATGATGGACAGTCTGTGAAAGCCCATGGTGCCATCTGTAAGGTCAACGATCCGGCTCTGGTCCGGACCTCTGGAGATGGTCTTGTCAAAACCCTCCTTGAACTGTTCCTGTGTCAGTCCGGGGCACAGGTAAAACATGATTGAACACATAATCTATTTCCTCCAACTTCTACTAACTTCTAAATCGGAAAAGTGCTTCTTACATCCTTGCAAAAGCACTATCTTCCTATCTTCCTGAAGGCCTACTTCCTTCGGGTTAACTTTTAATATCCAAAGGAGTCCTGCCGGTTTACGGCAGGACCCCGATGGGATTTCAGATTATGAATTATTCTACGTCCTGCAAGGCGTCGAATCCCTCTTCACTGGTTCTTACTTTGATGACGTTCTCGACATCGTAAACGAAAATCTTACCGTCACCGATGTGGCCTGTATAAAGTACTCTCTTAGCGGTATCAATTACTGCCTGTACAGGTACTCTTGCTACCACGATATCCATCTGGATCTTCGGGAGGAGTGAAGGTTCAACTTCAACGCCTCGATAGAATTCCAGCTTACCTTTCTGGATGCCGCAGCCCATAACGTGGGTGACTGTCATACCGGTGATGCCGATATCCAGCAGTGCGGACTTAAGAGGCTCGAGCATACGCTCTTTGCAGACGATCTCGATCTTGGTGAGCTTCTTGCCGTCCGGGCTCTTATAAGGAATACCGGAAGCGACCTTGGAAACTTCTTTGACTTCGATTGCTTCTGCCATCGGAGTTTCGCCGATAACCTTGATGTTCGGGAGAACAGAGTCATCAACTGTCGGTGCGAAGTCTGCGTAAGCAGATACCAGACCGTGTTCGGAAATATCCATACCTGCGAGCTCGTCTTCTGCGGAAGCACGAAGACCGATAGTGTGCTTGATGATCTGGAATGCCGGGATCATGCAGAGTGCTGTCCAGGCGAGGATCGCTGTGATACCTAAGCACTGTACGCCGAGGACCTTCATACCTTCGGAGAAGGAAGTGCCATGAACGAGTGCGTAGATCGGACCATCAACTCCTGCGTCTGCTGTGGAAGTGGAGAGGAGACCTGCTGCGATCGTACCCCAGACACCGTTTGCCAGGTGAACACCTACTGCACCAACCGGGTCATCTACGTGGCACTTAAGGTCAAGCTTCTCAATAACTACTACTACGAGGATACCGCATACGATACCTATGACTGTGGCACCGATAACATCTACTGTGTTACATCCTGCGGTGATACCTACAAGACCTGCCAGGGAGGCGTTCAAGCACATGGATACATCAGGCTTACCGTTCTTCATCCATGTATAGATCATAGTCACGCATGTAGCGACTGCCGGAGCAACTGTGGTGGTTACGAAGATCGCTGCGAGAGACTTCGTGTTAGTTGCGGCCGCACCGTTGAATCCGTACCAGCCGAACCAGAGGATAAAGCAGCCGAGAGCACCGAGTGTAAGGGAGTGACCCTGAATCGCCTTGACCTTTACGATCTTACCGCTCTGGTCTTTGACGTACTTACCGATACGGGGCCCGAGGATGATCGCGCCGATCAGGGCGGAGAGACCACCTACACTATGGATCGCTGCAGAACCTGCGAAATCGATGAAGCCCATCTTTGCGAGCCAGCCCTGAGAGTTCCATACCCAACCTGCTTCGATCGGATATACGACCAGGCTGATGACTGCGCTGTAGATGCAGTATGCGGAGAACTTGGTTCTCTCTGCCATCGCACCGGAAACGATCGTTGCGGCGGTAGCACAGAATACTAAGTTAAATACGAAGGAGGACATCGGGAAGTTTGAAAAATCAGAGAAGATCTTCATGTTCGGGACACCGATGATTCCCATCACGTAGTCTTCACTCATCATCAGGGCAAAGCCGAGGAGACTGAATACTACAGTACCGATGCAGAAGTCCATCAGGTTTTTCATGATGATGTTTCCTGCGTTCTTTGCTCTGGTAAAGCCGGTCTCGACCATCGCGAAACCGCACTGCATGAAGAAGACCAAAGCGGCTCCTATCAAGAACCATACACTAAATATAGTGTCGTTTGCGGATTGTAATAATTCTTCCATTCTATTCACCTCACTTATTTCTTCCGTAAAGCGAAGGTGGCGATGTCATGGGGATCCGTGGATCCCATGCACATCGCCACATTGCGTGTGTTTTTATTCGCTTTACTTGCTTTTCTTATCTCACTCCGAAGAGGAGCTCACCGTAGGACGGGAACGGCCATACCTTGGCACTGCAGAGGGACTCTGCCTGGTCTGCTGCGGCACGGAGATCCTGCATTGCTACAAATACTTTGTCTCTGTAAGCGTAGGACTGAGCGAGGATGTCTTCGATCTCGTGTACTTCGATCACTGCGTCCTCGAGGACCTTCGTTCTTGCTGCGATATCGCTCTGGAGCTTGCTGAGCTGTGCAATCAGATCTTTCTCGAAATCAGCTTCGATGCCGCTTGCCTGCTTAACAGCGATCGCTGTATCAGCCAGTTCCTTGATGTACTCGGTAACTGCCGGCAGGATATCCTTTCTTGCCATATCGATCATTGTAAGTGCTTCGATATTGATGATC
>JAILHZ010000074.1 GCA_024695545.1 Clostridiales bacterium | reverse complement strand
TCGATCTTCTCCAGCTGTTCCCTGGCCTGAGCGGCAGTGTAGCCCTTGTTGATCCGCTTTAAGACAACATCATCTCCGGACTCCACACCGATGTAGGGGTTGGCAAAGCCCACAGCCGCCATGTTCCGCAGCTGCTCTTCGGTCTTGTCATAGAAGTTGTCGATGCGGGCATAGCCGCCGATGGTCTGCACCGAGGGGACATATTTGTGCAGTAATTCTGCCGTCTTCATCAGTACGTCGTAATCAGCAGCATATCCATCAGCCCCCTGCAGGAAGATCCGCTTGGGAGCCCCGAAGGTGGCCGGGATCTCCCTGATGTCTTCTTCGATCTCCTCGATAGTCGATTTTCTGAATTTCTGATCCTTAAAGTATGTGCAGAACAGGCAGGTGTTGTGGGAACACCCTTCCGTTGTCTGCAGATATCCGTCTGCCGTTTCATAGGGCGGGCGGTTTATTCCTCCTGAAAAACGCATGGTTTTGCCTCCTTACAGGGTTCGCTTGTTCCGGCGAAATGCGGCCATCCGATCCAGATCGCCGTAGTTGATCTGACGATCCAGCGCGGCTACGATTTTCTCCTTCCTAGCAAGAAAATCGGGGCCGGAGAGATTGACGCCCGAGATCGTGTGGTGGGTGATGAAGGAGCAGTCGCAGGTAAGGTTCTCAACGAAGAGCTTCAGCTCCTCCAGCATTTCCTTCTCTGTGAGGGGATCGAATTCTCCGCGCTGCGCTTCCTCTAATAGAGGTGTGCCAGGGAAGAGCGTCAGTCCGCCGGTCCCCACAAGCATCGGCTTGCACTGACTGAAGATCTTCGCAGAGTTGATTGCATGCTCGCGGCTGTGAGATCTGCCAGCAACGCCGTTTAAGAAGGTCATCCAGTAGTCGATGCCCGCTTCTTCCAGCTTATGACACTGCTCCAGAATATCCTCTGCGTGATAGCCCTTATGGATACGGTCCAGTGTCCAGTCGTCGCCGGACTCCACGCCGAGGGAGATCTCACGCATGCCAAGTTCTCTGAGCTTTTTGAGTTCTTCCACAGTCTTGTTTTTCAGATCGGTGACCCGCCCTGCCAGATAGATGTACTCCATCTTGGGCAGATACTTGTGGATCATTTTGAAGATCCGTTCCAGCTTATCATAAGTCAGGACAAGCGGATTGGCGGACAGCAGCTGGATCGTTGTAGCATTCGGATCGCACTCGGCAAGTTCCTTCAGGTCTTCCTCGATCCATTCGATGGGAGACATACGGAAGGGCACGTCCTTGTACATGGTGCAGAACTTGCACTTGTTATGCGTACACCCCTGGGTGATCTCCAAAAGCGGCCAGGTGGGCCAGTAGGGGTTTCTATATACGGTTCCTGTAAAATGCATTGTTGTCTCTCCTTTACCAGGCTTCTCTTACCATTTGAGCGCCAATCTCAAACGCTTCTTTTTGTTCCTTAGGAAACACGTTCTCATGCCGCTTTTGTTTTGCGGCAGGATCAAACATCGTCCAGTGGAACCGGCTGTAGTCCTTGACCTGCAGCGTATCTCCCGCGATCATGACCTTCGTATTGCCTACCGCATCCGTAAGCGCCTTCTGATATGCTTTCAGGGTACTCCAGTATCCCAGCGGCGTGTAGAACTCCTTCGGCGCGTTGCTGGTCATGATGAACAGGGCAGGAATCTTCCGAACGTCATACCGATGCGGATCTTTCCGGTAAGTAAGGGATTGGAATATCAGGCGCTCGTAAATGGCGCGAAAGCCCGCAGAGGCGTCGCCCAGATAGTTGGGCGTACCGATCACCAATCCGTCAGCCTCGCGGATAGCTTTCAGTACCGGCGCAAGCCCGTCCTTGAATACACATTTTCCCTCATTGGGTGCGAGCTTGCAGGCAAAGCAGGACATACATCCGTGAACATTATCCAGACGGTACAGATCAAACACCCGCACCTTGGCGCCCTCCGCTTCCGCGCCCTTCGCGGCTTCCCGCACCAGGGTGCCGGTATTCATGTTGACACGGGGGCTGCAGTTGATCGCAACGATCTTCTTCATTTCCACCACCCGCTTACAGCTCCGTCACAAAGTCTTCTATCGGCATACGCTTGAAATGCCAGGCGTTGGGCTTCGACTTTTCGGACGGATAGCCCATGGCGAACATCATAACGGGGATGATGTTTTCCGGCAGATCAAACACCTGCTGTGCCGTCAGCGCGTCAAAGCCGCGGAGCCATACGCTGTGAACGCCAAGCTCCTCCGCCTCATACATCATCGTCGTCGCGGCGATACTTGCGTCCTGTTCGCCGGAGTTGTAATTACGGAACATCCGGTCGTGCGGCGCGGTCCACACGGTATCAAGATTGTAGCACACGAGGATCAAGAGCGGCGCATTGTAGTGGAAGGGCGTCACCGTCTTTGCTTTCGCCAGCGCCTCGGGGCTGCGCAGAACGTAGAATCTCTGCGGCTGATAGTTGCAGGCGGTGGGCACGATCCGCCCGGCCTCCAGTATTTTGTCAAGCTTCTCCTGCTCCACCGGACGGGGATCG
This sequence comes from Clostridiales bacterium, assembly GCA_024695545.1. The sequence goes on along the minus strand of JAILHZ010000074.1, from coordinate 1,846 downwards.
AAGAAGCGTTCCGAATATCTGTTTTTGGCAAGTTCAAGAAAATCCATATCAAATTCTCCTTTTCGGTTTTGATTTCACACTTATTTTACGCATTTGCCTTGACTATTTCAATATACAGAAGTATAATATCGTCAGGAATTATTACAGAATAGCAGTTTTGTAAAAAGAGGCGCGGTATGGCGGAGATCACAAAAAACTGGATCGCGGATAAAATGCGGGAGCTGATGAAGCATAAGCCCATCGAAAAGATCCGCGTGACCGAGATATGCGAGGCGGCGGATATCGAGCGCCCGACGTTTTATTATCATTTCAAGGATAAATACGACCTTGTGGCGTGGATGTTTATTTCCGACGCCGCCGGCACCGACGTTCTGTCCGTCCGCTCCGCCGCCGACGGTCTGAACAAGATGAAACGGGAGATCCTCTTTTACAGGCGCGCGTATGAGGATCAGTCGCAGAACGCGCTGTGGCGGTATATGATCGAGTACTTCGTCCGCCGGTATTCCGATCTCGCAAAAGAAAAGCTGGGCGTCGATACGCTCGATACTCAGCTTGCCTACAGCATTCGGTTTTATTGTACGGGTTCCGTCGGCATGACGCGGGAATGGGTACTGAACGACAACATCACCTCCGCCGAGACAGCGGTGAAAATGATGTTCGCTTCCATGCCGGAGAATATGAGAAGCGTTCTGTTCGGCGGCGCCGTTACGGAAAAGCGACCGGAAAACACATAATACAACAGTAAAATGATCCCGACAAATCGGGATTTGCGGAGGTGTTCGGACATTGTTCCATAAAATAAAGGACTTCTTTTTCGGCGACTACGACCGGAAAACGATCGTGTCGTCTTCCGGCTCTTTCCTCATATCCGCCGTGTTCGCCGTTTACAACGGATATCTGGGGATCCGATACCGTTCTGTTTGGCACGGAAGCATTTGCGTTTACTATATCCTTATCTCCGTTTTGCGCGCCGTTCTGGTTGTTTCCAATCTCAGGACCGAAAAAAAAGACCGGGGCACGAACAGCCGGAAACGAAGGAAAATCTTTATATTGACGCATATCATCCTTCTCGTTATGAACTTATCCCTTATCGTTCCCATATCGCTGATGGTGAAAATGCAGAAGCCGGTCGACATGACACTGATCCCCGCAATCGCCATGGCGGCGTATACCACATATAAGATCGTCATCGCGTCGGTCAATTTGGCTAAGAAAAGAAAGACCCGAAATCTGTTGGTCAGGGAACAAAGAACGATCAATTTCACAGACGCTCTTTTATCGGTAGCCGTTTTGCAGAATACGCTGATCATGGTAAACAAAGGCGAAGGAAGCTCTGCAATGTTCATCGTTTCGGCTTTTACGAGCGCGGCGCTCCTGATCCTTATGATCACGGTCAGCGTTTTGGGCTTTGTCGGCGGGATAAGGCAGAAAAACGGCAAAAAAGACGGCAGTGTTTGAGACTGCCGTCCTTTTGACAATGATACGTTATTCTTTCGCTGCTTTCTTTGCTTTTTTCGCTTCGAGCCTGAGACGAATGATGTACCAGATGTTGATCAGCGCGTTTATGATCAGAAAAACTCCGATCCCCTGCTGCATGGAGGCGATAACAGTCTCTCCGGCAACGATCATGGCGATACCGAGGCCGATCATAATCACGGCGACGAACAGGCCCACGAAAAATTTCCAGCTTTTTTTGTCCTCAAACCTGAACGTCTCGACCAGATTGACAAGGTTTGTGAGAATCATCACGACTGCGAATATGTAGCGTACGACCGGCTCAACAGTAGCCGGAGTGATCAGGCAAAATACTGAAAAACCGATCAGAAGGACGTTGACGACCGAAAGG
>JAILHZ010000060.1 GCA_024695545.1 Clostridiales bacterium | reverse complement strand
GGGCCGCTGTCCAATGCGAACAACTGCCTCGATACGATCCGGGCATTCTGGCCGGAGAAAGAATATGCCGGACTCGGAACCGGCGCCAGTGTACTTATGATCTGCGCCAATCCGTACGATCATGAGAAGAATGATTCGGTCCTTTCCTGTTTCCGCGAGGCGCTTCCGATGAGCGGTCTTCCGGTGACATCTGTCGAGATGTGTGACGACAGAAATCCGACGCTTGCACAGAAGGTCAGCCAGTCGGACGTCATTATCCTCACCGGCGGTCATGTACCCTCGCAGAATGAGTTTTTCGAGTCGATCGCGCTTCGGGAGAAACTCGGAAACTTCAGCGGACTTCTTCTTGCCTGGAGTGCGGGTTCCATGAACTGTGCGGATACCGTCTATGCCGGACCGGAGCTTCCGGGTGAAGCTATTGATCCGAATTACAAGCGATGGCTTTCCGGACTGGGGATCACCAACCTCAATATTTTCCCGCATTTTTCCAGGCTTCGGGACGAGATGATCGACGGGCTCCGCATCATCGAAGATGTCACATTCCCGGACAGCTTTACCCATGAGATCCTGGCGATCAACGACGGTTCGTATGTTGTGATCGAGGATGGTAAACAGACGCTATACGGAGAAGCCTACATGATCCGAAACGGTGAGATCGAAAAGATCTGCGAGGATGGAGGATCGATCGAACTTCCCTGAAGCGTGGAACGGAAAACGCACATTGACGGATGAATCAACCGGGAAGATGAGGATGAAAAAAGGAGTATTTGACATGAAACACTGCGGAACGAAGAAACTGGAGTCGGATAGACTGATTCTTCGAAGACTCGAGGAATCAGATGCGGAAGCGATGTTTTCAAACTGGGCGTCGGATCCGGAGGTCACGAAGTTTCTGACCTGGCCGACACATCAGAGTGTTGACGTAAGTAAATATGTGCTCTCCACCTGGATTCCGCTCTACGAGAAGGACGATTACTATCACTGGGCCATTACACTTAAAGAACTTGGCGATGAGCCTATCGGGACGATCCACGGCCTCGTAAATAACGATACCGAATCGATCACCGTCGGGTACTGCCTCGGGAGAAAATGGTGGCATCGGGGCATCATGTCGGAGGCGCTCCAGACGGTTATGGATTTCTTCTTTGACACCGTAGAAGCAAACTCGATCCGAAGCTATCACGACCCGAGAAACCCGCACTCCGGCATGGTTATGACACACTGCGGTATGAAGTTCGAGGGCACGCTCCGCGCATCGGATAAGAACAATACCGGCATCTGTGATGCTTCTTGGTATTCTATACTGCGGACAGAGCGATAAGAGCAATGGGAAAGGAAGTATAAACGATGAAACATGCAGTCATGACGATAGACGATATCGCTTCGAAGAATACACCCGCAATCGTGGATTATCTGGTCGAAAAGAAGATCCCGACGATCATGTTCGCCTGGGGACAGAGAGTGGAGGAGTATTACGATAATGCTCTCTATGCCTTAAAAAACGGCATCATCGTCGGCAACCACAGCTACTCCCATCCGTTCTTTTCGAAGCTTTCGATGGAAGAAGCGATCGAAGAGATCGAGAAGAATGAAAAGATCCTCGATAAGCTCTATCAGGATGCCGGCGTGGAAAGAAAGTACCGTCCGTTCCGATTCCCGTATGGCGATAAAGGCGGGGAGAATAAGGACGCGCTGCAGGAGTATTTCAGAAAGAACGGCTTCGATAAAGTCAAAGATACCCAGATCCCGTATGCGATCTGGAAAGAGATGGGACTCGATAAAGACGTTGACACCTTCTGGACTTTTGATTTTGCCGAATGGCAGATCCGCCCGGATTCAGGTGTTACGTTTGACGATATTCTGGCAAGAACGAGAGAGGTGAATCCGGAACTGGGTAAATCTCTCCTCACCGATGAGGACGGCAGCCACCTGCTCATTCTTCATGCCCATGATGAAACGGAAGAACTGGTGCCGGAGTATTACAGGACCCTCCTCGACCTGCTTCTCGATAACGGATTCGTCTTTGACGAACCGGAGTTCATCAAGCTGTAAGAAGAAAAACAGACAGCGAAACGACGACAGAAATGAAAGGAAACAACATGAGTATTTTATTTGAAACAGATAGATTAAAAGTAAAAGAAATGACGATGGACATGGCTATGGATGTCCATAAGAATTCCCTGGACGAAGATACGAGAAGATTCGTTCCGGACGAGGTCTTCGAGACACTTGAAGACGCACAGGAAACGATCGAGTTCCTGATGTCCCAGTACGGCAACATGGAAGGCCCGCAGGTCTATGCCCTGATCACGAAAGACGAAGGGAAGAACATCGGTTATGTCCAGTTTGTCCCGATCGATGAAGGCAAGTGGGAGATCGGATATCACGTGGCGAAACCCTATACCGGGAATGGCTATGCGACAGAAGCCGTGTCCGCTTTCCTTCCGGTGATGGCGGAGCGTGCCGGCGTCACTGAAGTATACGGCATCCGCCTTCTGGAAAATAAAGCCTCCGGAAGAGTCCTTAAGAAGTGCGGATTTGAAATCTTCTTTACGGGAATGGATTCCTATCACGAAGGCGTTTACGAGATCGCCAAGAGCGTCTGGAAAGCCTGATCAGAAGGCTTCCCAGAACATTTATCTCTTGACATAAGCAGTATCATTTCGCTGATTCTTCATCAGCGTAGTGATACTGTTTCAGTTTGTGTCCGAAAACGAGGCACATGACCGTTCCCATGACGCCTAAGATGAACATCACGAGCGCAGCGCCGGATCCTTTTCCCGTTCCGAAAAGCGACTGCATCGTGCGGCTGCTGTTTTTCATCAGCGGCTCGCAGACTTCATCGACCATGAATCCGCCGAAGAGAAGTCCGATCGGAATGGTGAAGAACTGCAAGGTGTTTCTGCAGGCATATACACGTCCCTGAAGTTTTGGCGGAATCGTGTTCTTCATGATCACGTTCTGGTTGGCCGCCATGACCGGTACGAATACCCATCCGATAAACTGTGCGAAGCACCAGACGACCGGACTTCTCGAGAATGCGAGAAGGAAGTTCTCGGTGGAAAGAGAAAAGAACATCGACAGGTAGATCACTCTTACCCGGTCTTTCGGTTTTCTCATGTTTGCCGCAAGCAGACTTCCGACGATCATTGCGATTCCCGAGAAGGAAGTGACGATACTCAGCACATACTTTCCGCCTCTCGGATTCGGAAGGATCAGTCCGTAGATCGCCGCATCAAATGCAGATGCTATGAAGTTGACGCCTGCCATGAAGAGGATCACGTAAAGGATCAGAGGTGTTCTTTTCAGGAAGGAAAGACCTTCTCTGGCAAGCTTCAGAACACTTCCTTCCGTATCTTCCTTGTCAGGTATATCCGGAATACGGATGAAAAGTGCGAGCGCGACAAAGGCAATCGCGAATGTCACAAGGTCCACGGCGATGGCCGCGTCGAGTCCTGCGAGTCCGTAGATGGCAGTTGCGATGAGCGGGTTTCCGATCGTGATCAGTGACCTCGAAAGAGACTGGAGCCCGCTGGCTTTCTGGTAATACTTCTTCGGGATCAGCATCGTGTCCGCAACTTCCGAAGCAGGCTGCTGAACGGTATTCATCAGACCCGAGATAGCGTTGATCGCATAAAGATGCCAGATGCACAGTGTATCCGTCTTATAGAGTATAAAAACACCGACCGTGGTGAGCGCGGCCAGAAGATCGCAGACCAGCATGGTCTTTTTCTTATCGAATTTATCTGAGAGTGCACCTGCGAAGATGCTCATCAGCACATAGGGTGCGTAGGTACATATCCGGAGTGCGGCAGTACCGAGCGAGGATCCCGTTTCGTCATAGAGCCACAGCGTCAGGGCAAACGCCGTTATGGCACTTCCCAGCTGTGACAGACTCTGGGTGGACCAGAGTATATAGAAATCCCGCAATTCATTTTTCTTATTCATTTTCTTTGCTCCAATTTCAATCAGTATTCATTGAAAGAGCAAAGCCTGAGGACTAATTATCCTCCATACAGTTCCTCAAGCTCTGCATGGAGCGTCTGCTTCGCAACGTACCATTTTGAATACCTCCCTGTATTCATACGTACTAATCTATTTTCAGTATAGCACCTTGAGAAGATGGATCCGAGAACCCGCTGGTATAATCTCAGGACCGGTGCTTTTCCAGTCGGATCAGGTGTTCTTCATCCGGTGTGGATATCCCGTCCTTATAGTGGTATCCCTGTTTGAGGTAGAAGGGTACCCCGGTGATCGACGCAGGGGTCTCGATTCTTCTGGCACGAAGGAAAAAGATGTCGGTCTCAAGCGTTTCGATGATCGATCTTCCGACTCCTTTCCCCTGATACTCGGGAAGCACGAAAATCGTAAAGAGACTGCTCTCATCTTCCTTTCCCCAGTAGGGACCGATGGCGCCGCAGCCGACGATACGGCCTTCGTCCTGCGCCACATAGAAGTGTGTCCAGCTTGCCCGTTCGATCACATGCTCCGGTGTTTCCGACTCGATCAGCTGCTCCATGAGTTCCAGAGGATAGTCCTTCGTATTTGAGATCCGGATCGTCGTTCTGATGAGATCCGATACTTCTTTTGCCTGTTCTTCCTTAAATCTTCTGATAACCATGGTGTCCTCCTTTTTAACTGAAACAAAAAGGCCATCTATCACTGGATAAATGGCCTTGAATGTTTCGCTTTACGTTTTAAATGACTGTTATTTTTGCGCGCGTTCAATGCCATATGACTTTATGTCACACATCATCATGTACATATCCATCATGGGCATCATTGTAAAACGCATGAATACAGCCTCCTTTGAAGTTTAGTTGATGATACTCCCGAAAAGAAATGGTGTCAACCGCATTGCGAGACAGGAATCTTCCGGAGGTCATGGAAAAGTTCGCAGAAAAGTGATACTTTCCGACAGCAGGATATTTGCTTCTCCCGGTCTTGAAAAATAAAATAGAGATAGCATATCTCAAGGATGACCGGGAGGAACGACCCATGAAAGAATTCTATATCGACTGTGACGGGATCAAGCTGCATGCGAAGCTGGACCGGGTAAATGAGACAGGGAAGAGCCCGCTTTGTATTCTGGTACACGGCTTTACGGGTCATATGGAAGAAGACCATATCATCGGAGCGCAGAAAGCCATTAATGAAGCAGGCGTTTCGGTCCTCCGCGTCGAGATGTACGGACACGGCGGAAGCGATGGAGAGTTTAAGAATCACACGCTCTATAAGTGGGTGACGAATGCGATCGCTGCCGTAAACTATGCAAAAACTCTCGGCTTCGTGACGGATCTTTATTTCTGCGGACACTCTCAGGGCGGTCTTCTGACGATGCTGATCGGCGGCATGTTCCCGGATGACTTTAAGGCGATCATTCCGATGTCGCCTGCCTGGATGATCCCGGACGGAGCCAGAGAAGGAAATCTTCTCGGCATGAACTTCGATCCGGAGCATATTCCGGAGACTTTGGAAAACTGGGGCGTGGTGCTCTCCGGGGACTATGTCCGTGTGGCGCAGACTATCCATGTCGAAGATGAGATCGAAAGATATAAGGGCAAGGTATTCCTCATCCACGGCGATGCCGATGAGACCGTTCCTTTTGAATATGCGGAAAAAGCACTCGCCCTCTACGAGGATGCGGA
>JAILHZ010000059.1 GCA_024695545.1 Clostridiales bacterium | reverse complement strand
TCTTGTTTTACGATGGTATCGAACAAGAAAGGGAGGTTTCTTTATGAATCCTGTTTTAAAGATTGAATCACTGAAGAAATATTACGGAAAGGGCGAAAGCCAGACGAAGGCGATCGACGGGATCAGCTTTCAGGTCATGCCGGGAGAGTTCCTGGGTATCATGGGTGCGTCCGGTTCCGGTAAGTCCACACTTCTGAACTGCATCGCGGCGGTCATTAAGCCGACATCCGGTACGATCGAGATGGAAGGAAAAGAGATCAGCCGTCTGTCCGGCAAGGACCTTGCGGATTATAGAGGAAAGGATATGGGCTATCTTTTCCAGAACTTCGAACTGATCGATAATCTGACGGGTAAGGAGAACATCCTTCTTCCGGTATCGCTCCACGGCGGTTCGGAGAAAGAGGGCTCCGAACGTTATGAGAAACTTGCTGAGTACCTCGAGATCAAAGATATCCTCAACAAGTTTCCGTCCCAGATGTCGGGCGGTGAGAAACAGCGTATCGCGGCTGCACGTGCCCTGATCCTGGATCCGGGTCTTATCCTCTGCGATGAGCCGACCGGTGCGCTTGATTCTAAGAATGCAAAAGCACTGATGACAAAGCTTTCGGGAATCAATCAGGAACAGGGATCTACCATCCTGATGGTTACCCACGATTCCAATGCGGCGTCTTTCTGCAGCCGGATCATGTTCATCCAGGACGGTAAGATCTTCCACGAACTTAGAAAAGAAGACGGTGAAGACCGGCAGTCTTTCTATGACCGCATCCTGAAAGTCCTTGCCCAGCTGGGAGGAGGCAGTGCCAATGTTCTCTAAGCTTGTCGTAAGAAACAGTATCAGAAGCCATAAAGAAAATGCACTCTTTATGGGTTCGCTGATCACTTCCATCATCGCTTTTTACGTAGTGCTTTCCCTGTCGAGCCAGGACGTGATGCGCTATCTGAAGACCATGGAGAGCCATGCGATCAATAAGCTCTTTTCCATGATCGGCGTGCTCTACGGCTTTACACTGTTTATCGTTTTTGCACTTATCTTCTTTGCAAGTAAATACCAGATCGAGAGAAGAAGTCACGAGTTCGGCGTATATATCATGATGGGTATGAAGAGGACCAAGCTTCTCCTGATGCTCCTTCTTGAGGATATGGGAAGTTCCCTGGTAGCGCTTCTTATCGGACTTCCTGTCTCGGTCCTGATCACTGAGGTGATCAGTCTTCTGACGGTCAAGTTCGTAGGTATCGGTTTTATCGGACACCAGATCACCTGGTCGCCGAAAGCGGCGCTTCTTACGGCAGCGGGATTCATGGGTGTAAAACTTGTTTCTTTTATCATCCTCTCCTTTATGCTTGCACGAAAAGAAGTCGGGACACTTCTTACCGATGCCCCGGATAATGTCAGAAAGAAAGGCTATCCGATCCTTCAGGCGGCACTTCTTCTTGCCGGCGCGCTTCTTCTGGTTTTTGCATACAGGTCAGGCGTAAACGGAACGGCCTGGGAGAATATTAAAGCACTCGGCAGGACCGTCCTGCTCGGTACTCTGGGAACCGTTCTCCTCTTTAGAGGTCTTCGTTTCGTGATCGATCTGATCGCGAAGAAAACGTCTTCCGGAAAGCTTCATGTTTTTACTTTCCGACAGGTCGAAGATGGTGTTATTTTCAAGTCGGGAACGATGGCGATCTGCTCGATCCTGATCCTGATCGCAAGTGCATGTCTTGCAGCAGGTGTCGCGACCTTTGTTTCTTATGACATTTATGAAAAAGAACGAGTCGACTATACCTTTACCAACACCTTTAACGGAAAAGAAGACGACCTGCTGGCTGCGGTCCGTGCTGGCGGCTATGAGGACGAGTTCAGTTACCTTTCGTACCTGCGTCTCGGACATCCGTACATCGTTGATAATGACAACTTTGACAGTGCTTTTGAATCGGAGGAATTCACGAAACTGTCGGATGAAGCCGATTCTTCTTTAAGGAATTACTACCGAAGCGCTTCCATTGACGGATTCCCGTTCCTGATCCGCCTTTCCGACTTCAACAGTCTCGTAACTGCTATGGGTGCAGAGCCGATCGACATCAAAGAGGGAGAGCTGGGACTCTATCGAAGCCCTGACTTTGCCCGCGATGAAGTCGATAACAAGGTCCTTGCGCAGAGACCTCACGTGACGCTTGTCGGAAAAGAGTTCGTAATGACCGGGAAGGCCAGACATGACCCGATCGTGACAGACAGCTTTATTTCGCTGTCGGCTGCCCTCATCGTTCCGGACGATGACTTCGATAGGTTTACTGCCGGTAAAGAAGAGATTTACCTGAACGGACTTCTTGACCGGGAAAAGTATTCGAAGTCCGAGCTGACACAGACCTATATGCGACTCAACGAGGACTTTGACAAGATGGATCTCGACTATGAGAGTTATCTTCAGAACATGGGACGACAGCTCTTCTATCTGGTGGCGGCCAGCTACATCACGATCTACCTGGCCCTGATCTTCCTGGTCGTAGCGAACACGATCCTCGCGGTACAGTTCCTCATGAGCCAGAAGCGTACAAGCAGAAGATACAAGACGCTCGTTAAGCTCGGTGCGGATCACAAGACGATCTATAAGACATCGAAGAGGCAGATCAACTGGTACTTCGGTCTTCCGATCGCAGTCGCTGCGATGAGCACGTTCTTTGCTACAAAAGCACTGTTCAACGGTCTTCTGAGTTCTCGCACCAAGACGCATATCGATGAGATGATTCCCGTGATCCTGGTTGTTGTCGGAGTCTTTGTTCTGATAGAATATCTGTACATGCATATCGTGAAGCGCAGCAGCTCCCACTTTCTGGAGACACTGATGACTCCGGAAAGAGAAGAGTGACCGGTCTCGGTTATTGCTGAAGCTTCCGCCGGAGAAAGGAATTCCATGAAGAGTATCGCTGTCGTTGAAGATGAGAAGATGGTAGCTCAAGAGCTGTCTTCCATGCTGGAAAAGGAGGGCTACGAGGTCCACTGTATCGACGACTTTTCAAGGGTAACGGAAACGGTACTCGAACTTCGTCCCGACCTTCTGCTTCTCGACATCAATCTTCCGGGCAAAAGCGGCTTTCAGATCTGCCGCGAAGTGAAGAATAAAAGCTCGATCCCGGTGGTCGTGGTGACCTCCCGGGACCAGCTCCCCGATGAGCTTCACGCGCTCGAATTTGGTGCGGATGAATTCCTGACCAAGCCCTATCGAAAAGAACGTCTCCTCGCACGTGTTGCGAATGTACTCCGAAGATACGAGGGAAGATCGAACATGCTCGAGGGACCGGGATTCCTTCTCGACCGCGGGACGTACACGCTTTATGTCGACGGATCGTCCGTGCTCCTTCCGAAGAACCAGGGCAAGATCCTCGAAGCTCTGATGACGGAACTCGGGAATGTCGTGACCAAAGAAACGATCTGCGAAGCGGTATGGGGCACGAGTGAGTTTATTGACGAAAATGCACTTCAGGTCAACCTGACGAGACTGAAGAAAACTTTGGCCTCTCTTCCCATGAAGGTGCAGATCGCATCGGAACGCGGCGTGGGATATAAGCTTCTTCCGTCCGATACTTCGGAAAAAGCACCGGAGGTCGAAGCATGAAGAGATACTTTTCGATCCTGACCGCGCATCTTCCGTGGCTTGCCTATGCACTTGCCGGAGACCTGTTCTTTATACTGCTCCTGTGGTTCAGGGACGTCAGTGCTTTTACCGCACTGGCGTTATCGATCGTTCTTTTCTCGGTATTATCATTTCTTCTCGTATGCGTAATCATCCTCGCCTCGGAAAGCCGTATGAGCCGGGCGCTGGATGCATTTCTTAGTAATCCCGATGAAGATCACGCGCAGATCCTCCTGTCGCGCCTGAAGGGTGCGGAGATGAAAAGAACGAAGGAGATGTGCGACCTCCTGGTGCAGAACAGGGAACGCCTCGGCAGGGAGATCGTGAGAAACGAAGATTACGAAGAATATGTCGAGGCCTGGGCCCACGAGGCGAAGACGCCGATGGCGCTTCTGACCATGATCCTCGACAATAACCGCGATACCCTTGATCCCGGGATGGTCTATAAGATCGAGTATATCCGCACGCGCTTAAACGAGTGTGTCGAGCAGATGCTTCAGTACTCGCGTATCAAGGGCGAGAAGAAGGATTATCTCTTCGAGCGGATCGAGCTCAAAGATGTGATAAGCGAAGTGATCGAGGAGTACCGCCCGCTTCTGGAGGAGAAGGATTTCCTCGTCATCAGCCATGTCAGTGAGGAGAAGCTCTATGGTGACCGCCGCGCGCTCCGCTTCATTCTCGGCCAGATTGTCAGTAATTCCATCAAATACAGTTCCGAAGAGCCGAAACTCGAGTTCTCTGTCGAGGGCGAGGACCGCCTGGTAATCGAAGATAACGGCATCGGCATCAAGTCGTGTGACCTGCCCTTTATCTTCGAGCGCGGATTCACCGGAGATACGGGTGAAGCCAGGAAAAAAGCGACCGGCATGGGCCTTTATCTGGTGAAGAAAATGTCCGATGATATGAATTTTGTGCTAGATGTTGCCTCGGAAGCAGGAAAAGGCTTCAAAATCGTGGTACAATATCCCGTGATTGAAAACTGACCAGTGCTTTTCGGGCGGAAACTGTTTCTTCCGGAAAACCACTGCCGGGAGATATCTCCCTAGAATAGGAGCAACAATGCTTGAATTACAGCACGTTTCATTCGAAGTGAATGAAGAGGGGCAGGATAAAGGCATCCTGCACGACATCAACCTCGTGATCCCGGACGGAAATCTGACCGTGATCACGGGACCGAACGGTGGCGGCAAGTCCACTATGGCCAAGCTCATCGCCGGCATCTTCAAGCCGACGGAGGGCAAGATCCTTTTTAACGGAGAAGACATCACGGAGATGTCGATCACTGACCGCGCCAGAAAGGGTATCGGTTTTGCTTTCCAGCAGCCGGTGCGCTTCAAGGGCCTGCAGGTCTTCGACCTGATCCGTCTTGCGACAGGTACGAAGCTTTCGAGCGTCGATGCCTGCAAGTACCTCTCTGAGGTGGGCCTGTGCGCGAGAGATTACATCAACCGTGAAGTCAATGCCAGCCTTTCCGGAGGTGAGCTGAAGCGTATCGAGATCGCGACCGTTCTCGCGAAGGCTTCCCAGCTATCCGTCTTTGACGAGCCGGAGGCCGGTATCGATCTGTGGAGCTTCCAGAACCTCATCAAGGTATTCGAAGGTATGAGAAAGAACATTAAGGACAGTTCGATCCTGATCATCTCCCACCAGGAGAGGATCCTGAACATCGCCGATGAGATCGTCGTTTTAAGCGACGGCAATCTTGTCGCACACGGCCCTAAGGATGAGATCCTGCCGGGTCTCGAGGGCACCATGTCTGCGGTAAGAGGCTGCGGCAAGGGACTTCTGGATGAAGGAGGTGAAGGCTGATGCTGAATCTGGATGCTACATCTGATCGCCTTTTAGAGGAAGTCGCGGACCTTCACAAGGTCCCGGTAGGTGCATTTAATATCCGTGCCAATGGTAAGGCAGTTGCCAGAAATTCGACGGCGAACATCGATATCACCCCGAAGGAAAACGGATCGGGCATCGATATCCGTATTAAGCCGGGAACGAAGAACGAGAGTGTACATATCCCGGTCGTCATGACGGCGAGCGGCATCAGGGAGATCGTATATAACGATTTCTATATCGGTGAAGACTGTGACGTCGTGATCGTCGCCGGCTGCGGTATCGATAACTGCGGTCCGAAGGACAGTGAGCACGACGGTATCCACCGTTTCTTCGTCGGTAAGGGCGCGAAGGTCAAGTACGTCGAGAAGCACTATGGTTCCGGTGAGGGAACAGGTAAGCGCATCCTGAATCCGGGTACGGAAGTCTACATGGAAGATGACAGCTACATGGAGATGGAGATGACCCAGATCAAGGGTGTCGACGATACTGTCCGTGATACGAAGGCGGAGCTCGGCAAGGGTGCGAGACTGGTCGTTCACGAGCGTCTCATGACCCACGGGGATCAGAAGGCGGTCAGCAACTACAGAGTCGATCTGAACGGCGAAGGCTGCTCGGCAGATGTTATCTCCCGTTCTGTCGCAAGGGACGATTCCTACCAGAAGTTTGATGCGGTACTGAATGGTAACACCGCCTGCTCCGGACACACCGAGTGTGACGCGATCATCATGGATAACGGCCGTATTCTGGCGGTTCCGGGCCTCGAAGCTAACAACGTCGATGCGGCGCTCGTTCACGAGGCGGCCATCGGTAAGATCGCCGGCGAACAGCTTATCAAGCTGATGACACTGGGCCTGACCGAGCAGGAAGCAGAAGAGCAGATCATCAACGGCTTCTTGAAGTAAGAGCGAGGCAGGCTGTTGACGCGACCGTTGTCTTTTTCGAGGCAAAAGAGACAACAGATGAGGCAACAGAGCCGATAATAGATCATATTGTCTCAAGTGTTGCCTTTTTCGAGGCAAAAGAGACAACAGATGAGGCAACAGCGCAAAAAGAGAAAAAAACCGCCCGATGTGGCGGTCTTTCTGTTAATTGGTGGAGCATATGAGGATCGAACTCACGACCTCCAGATTGCGAACCTGGCGCTCTCCCAGCTGAGCTAATGCCCCGAATCACTTCACTATTATGGTGGTTGGAGGGGTAAATGTCAAGGCGATTTTTCCGATGGCGTGTGGTATAGTAGCAGGTAGTATGGGTGGTTCATACGAATCCGGAAATAAGAGAAAGAGGTATCTCATGAAGCGCGAAAAAGTGTTGGCATCAATGGTTGGAAGTCTGATGTTCCTTTCGGGGATCTTCGGATCAGGCGCGGTTTTGGCGAATTCCCGGGACGCGGGAACGATCATTGTGGATGGAAGAACTTTTTCCTCTGCCCGCAACTCCAAGGGAGATACCTGGAAATACGATGCGAAGACGCACACGCTGACCCTGAAGGATTATGACGGTATGTATATCGATCTCAGTACGCAGGAGAACGCGGTGATCGAGCTGACCGGTACGAACAAGGTCGCCTCGCATGTGGAAGCGCCGGCGATCCAGGTCGAGGGTCCGCTGACGATTCAGGGTGATGGCTCACTCGAACTTGAGGTCACTGCGTGCAGAAGTGCGCTCTATGCCAAGAACGGCGATCTTTATATCTGCGGAAATGAGGTCTCGGTTAAGAGCTCCGGGACTGCTTCAGATTCTGCCTATCTCCTTATGGCGGACGGTGATGTGACGATCTCGAAGACGAAACTTACGATCGATGATAAGATCCAGGGTTCCGGCGGCGCGATCGGTGCGCTGGGCGGTGATGTCCATGTTGGAGACGGAGCGGTCGTGAATGTAAATTCTACGGCAAAAGCACTAACGTCGCTTACCGGCGGTGTCCAGATCGAGGGGGATGGTACGGTGGTGAACCTGTCCTCGGAAGAGAGCGCAGTCTATGGTAAGTCCGAGATCTTCTTTGCGGACGGCGCGAAGATCACTGCAGAGAGCAAGAAGAGTGAAACCACGGCGATCTACTGCCCCGAAGGCGATATCTATATCGCGGACATCGAAGCGGATGTCCGCTCCCGGGGTGCGGCTATGGCCGGTAAGAGTATCGTGATCGGAAGCTGCTATATTTCAGATCCTCTCGGTGCCGGCTGCGAAGTTGTATCCGAGATGATGACGATCACTTTTGAAGGAAAAGTCATCGGAAATGCGCATATTGTTCCGGGAACGGCTCCGACGCCGACTCCGACACCCAGCCCGACTCCGACACCAAGTCCGACTCCTACTCCGAGTCCGACTCCGGCGCCTTCTGAAAATGGTGGATTCAGCATCACACCGCGCATGATAATCGGCGGCGGACTTGTCGTCGTCGCTCTGATCGTATTTTCTGTGATTATCGTTGGAAAGATCCGCGGAAGAAACGACTGACATATCTTCCGGAAAAGTCATCCGGATTACTGGAGTATACCGATCTCGATCTCGTTACCGTCGAAGACGACCATGGTTCCCCATTCATTTAATTCCGGAATACCGACACTTGTGGATGCGATGCGGAAGACAGAGGCAAGTACCAGACGGGTCTGTCCGTAGATGCCGGATGTCTGAACCATGATCTTACCATCCTGCTTCAGTGCTTTTACCATACCGACATTCTTAAGGTCGGGTGAGTATACTTCCGCGCTGACCTCGGCGCCCTCCGGGAGCTCGAACAGCGTGATCGTGGCGTTTTCCAGATAGTTATAGACCGGCTTCTCGTCGGCGGATCCGGCGACAATGATCGAGCCCGGACGTACGAGGATCGGCATGGTGTCATAGCCGTGCTGCTCGTTCTTCCATATCGGTCCCTCGATCTTCTCGCGGGTGAGAAGATTCGTCCATGTTCCGGACGGAACGTAGTAGCGGACGATGCCTTCCTCCGAAGTGATCGGCGCGATCAGGAGGGAAGGTCCGAGCATGTACTGCTGGTCAAGCGCGTATGTGTTCGGGTCTTCCGGGAATTCCAGAACCATCGGGCGCGTCAGCGGGATACCCAGGGAACTGGACTCCACGGCGCAGGAATAGATGTAAGGCATAAGGCCAAGCTTGAATTTCGAGAAAAGAAGCGTCTCGTTCATGGCCTCGGTACCGTACTGCCACGGCACACGGAATGTTGTAGTTCCGCTGAGAACTGCATTTGGCAGGAACATGGCGGCCTGGTGCCAGCGCATGTAGAGATCCGGTGTGCACTCGTCGGTTACACCGGCGATGTTTTCGCTCCAGTACGGGAAACCGCTGATCGAGAGGGAAAGACCGCTCTGAAGAGCTGCACGCATGCCGTCATAGGAAGGATCTTCGTTGTCCAGTGCAAGGAAAGGCATGGCCTGGGAACCGATAAATCCGGAGTGGGAAAGCACGCAGGCGTTATTCTTACCGTTTTTTCTCCAGAGAAGATCGTAGACTGCATCCGAGAAAAGCACTGAGTACAGGTTGTGCTGGCTCTCTGCTTCGAGTTCGTTCTTGTAGGTGATACCCCTGGCGGCGGCTCTCGGTCCGAAGACGGGAGACTTGACCGGTGCATCTGCGCCGTAATCCGGACGGAATGCGTCGACACCCATGTTGATAAGATCCGTCAGGAACTTCTGGTACCAGGCGCGGGCGACGAGATTGGTAAAGTCGACAAGTCCTGCGCCGGGTGCGTATACATCTGACTGGTACGGATCGCCGTCCCCGTAATTGAGATAGTAATTGCCGTCAAATCCTTCCTGGAAAAGCGGCGATTTCTGTGAGATATACGGGCTGACCCACACGCAGACACGGATGCCGTTCTCGTGCAGGGTCTTGATCATCTGCTGCGGATTCGGGAACCGTTCCTCATCCCAGAGAAGGGATGTCCACTCGAAGCCTTTCATCCAAAAAGCACCGAAGTTGATGACGGAAAGCGGCATACCGATACCCTTGGCATTCTCGACCAGATCGAGGATCGCGTCTTCGTCGTATTCCTCGAAGAGCGGGGAAGACAGCCATGTACCGAAGGACCATGCCGGCGGAAGACCCGGACGGCCGATCAGTTCGGAATAGATGTCCATTACATGTTTCATGGAAGCACCGCCCATAAGAATATACTCCATGGTCTCGCCGGCAAGAGAAAACTGAGTTCTCGAGGTCGGCGTTCCCTCGGCGGTAACATCGGTGGTAGCTTCATTTCCAATCTCGAAAGAAACAAGTTCCGGAGTGTTGACCAGAACTCCGTAACCACTCGAGGAGATGAAGAAAGGAGTTGTCTTTGCGGAACGGCCCATGCGCATGCCGGCATCCTCATTCCAGATTTCGTAGGACCCGCCGTTTCGGACGATCGGGCCCGGAAGTTCGCCGAGACCGTAGATGCACTCGCCCTCGCTGAGTGTCAGCTGTTCACGGATGTAAGTGTTGCCTTCAGAATCGATAATATGTGCCATGCCTCCGAGCTCGGTCGAAGTCAGGAAACGTCCGGAGTAGTAGAAAGAGATACCCCAGGTGCCGTTCTTGCTGATCCGGAGTTCAAGCAGGCTGGATGTATAGCTGTAGTAGTCTTCGGTCTCACTGCTCAGGGGCTTGACGATAGCTTTGTTCAGCTCGAAGACGGCCTTGGCGGCACGGCTTCCTCTGTGGTTGGAGATCTTAACGGAGAACATATTAGCTCCGATCGCGCTGATGTTCACGGTGAGAAGACCGCATCCGATACAGTCGCTCGATCTTTGCTGTTCTGTATATGGTGCGAAAAGTGTAATGCCCGACTCCGAATAGTCGATATCGGAGATCTCCCTGGGATACTCCAGTGTATACCCTTCTTTTACTGCCCAAAGTCCATCTGTGAATCTCATGTCCGAAACTCCTCCAAAACCCGAAATATCAGTGCTTTTGACGGAGAAAAATGCTTCTCCAAGTAGATTATAGCAAAGCAAAGTTCAAGGAAAGGGACAGAATTCCTACCGCTGTGTTTCATTTGTGTGAATATATACCTTGTATGATATACTTACTCTGAAAAGAACTTGGCGGGCAATCCCCGAAAAAGGAGCGAAAATACATGACCTCATCGAAGTCGTTTCTCAGTTATGCGAGAAAAATGAACGACCGCCGTCAGGAATTAATGGCGAAAGAAGGGGCATTTTCAGATCTGGCACAGATCCTTCTCGACCGGGGCGTGCGACGGGTTTTTCTTATTTCAGGAAGACAGACACAGAAACTGAAGGTCTACGATGCTTTTGTCGAGAAGCTTCAGAACAGCGGCGCGCGCTGCTTCGTATGGCCGTACGCGGGCAAGATCCCGGACCTCGGGACGGTCGAGGCCTGCGCGGCGGAGTGTCAGACCTATAACTGCGAGGTGATCGTCGCCTTCGGCGGCGGCAAAGTGATCGACGTGGCCAAGATGGTATCGGTCTGGCTCAATAACACCGACCAGTCGCTGTACCAGATGCGAGGGATCGGACGTATTCCGCGGAAGGGTCTCCCTCTTTATGTTGTGTCCACGACCTGCAGCGGAGCCGAGAGTTCGGCGTGTTCTCTCGTGCGCAGTGAAAAGCAGATCGCACTTTATTACAGTGAATACCTGGTCCCGGATGCCGTCGTACTGGATCCGGACCTCGTTCTTCGCCTTCCGATGGAGAACATGGCCGCTGCTGCGCTTCTGGCCCTGACCCATGCGACTGAGGCATTTATCAGCCCGCTGGCCAGAGAGTTTCCGGCGGACCGGGCCAATATCCTGATCGCGATCCCGATATTCTTTTCTTCCCTGGAAAAGTCCTATAAGCACGGCGCCGGCAACGATGTCTACCTTCAGATGATGATGGCGCCCTATTATACCGGTGTCGCCACGAGGCGGATAGGCTTCGGTCCCGCGCACAGCCTGAGCATGTATGTTGCGGAGAAGTATTCGGAAGTGCCCGGAAAGATCAGCGCGGTGCTTCTGCCGTCCGTGCTTGAATATGAATTCAACGAAGTTAAAGAGGATCTGGCTGTCCTGGCCCGTGCGGCCCATCTTTGCTCTGCGCGAGCGACAACGGAGGAAGCGGCCAGAGCCTATATTTCCGGCATCCGGAGCCTCAGCAGAAGAGTTGAGATCCCATCTGCGCTTCCTTACCTGAAGCTGGAGGATACAGGCGAGATCATCAAACTTGCGCTCTATGATACCAAGATGTGGGGATGCCCGAAGAAGTTTAATTCCAAGGCGGCGCTCTCGATACTGAAACGCTCCAGATACAGCGAGTGAGGCGGAATATGCCATCTGAGAAGATCCATGTAGACCACAGACTTCCTGCTCCGATCGAATCGCTTCTTCTCACTCTGCGCGGAAACGGATATGAAGCGTATGTGATCGGCGGCGCGGTCCGCGATATTCTGATCGGAAAAACTCCCGAGGATTATGATGTGGCAACTTCCGCCGAGCCCCAAGAGGTCATGAAGGTCTTCGGCGAAAAGCACTGCCACCCGACCGGTCTTTCGCACGGGACAGTCACTGTCGTTGTTGACGGCGTCCCTGTGGAGGTCACGACTTTCCGTGTCGACGGGGATTATACGGATTCCCGTCATCCGGAGAATGTCCGTTTTACGCGTTCGCTGAAACAGGACGTTATGAGAAGGGATTTCACGGTCAATGCACTGGCGCTCTCGGAAGACGGCACGGTGCTGGATTTCTGCGGCGGCGTGAGTGATCTTAAGGAACGGCGCCTGCGGACGGTCGGTGACCCGAAAGAAAGATTTCAGGAAGATGCGCTGCGCATCCTGAGGGCTCTGCGTTTTGCATCGGAACACGGCTTTGCTATAGAAGAAGAGACTTCCCGGGAGATCTTCCGGCAGAAAGACTCTCTTAAGGCACTCTCAGTGGAACGGATCTGGAAAGAATTCTCGAAGCTGATCTGCGGCGCATACTGTGCACCGATCCTTCGCCGGTATTTCGGTGTCTTTACGGTCTTCCTTCCGGAGATCGCGCCCATGCAGGGCTTTGAGCAGCATAACCCTCATCATATCTACGATGTCTGGGAGCATACTCTCGTCGCTATGACATGTGTCCCGCCGACGGTCGTGCTGAGAATGGCGATCCTTCTTCATGATATCGGAAAGCCTTCCTGCTTCGAGATCGGAGAGGACGGGATCGGGCATTTCCGCGGGCATCCGAAGGTGAGCGCCGTAATGGCGGATACGATCCTTTCCCGGCTGAAAGTGGATACCGATACGCGCGAAACGATCGTACTTCTCGTGAAGGCACACGACGTGCCGCTGGATCCGGTGTTCAAAAATGTGCGGCG
Source organism: Clostridiales bacterium (assembly GCA_024695545.1). The sequence continues at coordinate 1,746 of JAILHZ010000059.1, read as the reverse complement.
CAGACTGGCGCAATATGGAGAAGAGAAGGTCCGGCTGCTGCTGGAAGTGAAGCGTGCGGATATTTCGGCACACTCTCTGAAAAGCGCCTACCGCCTGAAGGAGCTCTCGGAATTCGAAGTTCTTCTGGACCGTGCGATCGAAGAACAGATGTGCTTCTCATTCTCGGCGATGGCCATCAACGGCAAGGATTTAATCGAGCTGGGAATTGATCCGGGCGCCCGTCTCGGAAGCATAAAGAAACAGCTTTTAAACGAAATCATTGACGGAGTGATTCCGAACGACCGGGAAGCCCTTCTGGCGCGTGCACAGGTGCTTTTCAAAAACTGTCAATAATCTTTACATGGGAGCAAAATGTGCGCAGTTTCACATTTTGTCACATTTCTATACACAATTATACAAGTAAAACACGCGTAAAACGATTTCTTTATGTGCAATATGCACAAATTCAAGTTTTTATACAAATTTTCGAAACAAAATAGATACAAAATGTGACAGAATTGTGACAAAATCTGCTAGAATTTGAACTTCTCCGGTTGGTAAAATAAGACCATAAAACACAAGACAACAAGGTAATGACATCGGGGATGAGGATAGTATTTTACAAGGTTATAGTTAGGAGGAGATCCAGATGAAAAATAGAAAAGGTTTCACATTAATGGAAATGGCCGTTGTTATCGCCATCGTAGTTTTCCTTTCGGCAGTAGCAATGACAGGTATATCCCAATATTCAAAGAGAGCTCGCGATCTCAGTGCGAACATTGACGCACACTCCGAGATGATCGCTTCCCAGGAGCAGGTAGTTGATAATTATCTGACAACCACAAGAGCTACAGTGAAAGAGTCAACCACAAATATCAGTATTCAGGCACTGAATCCTACTCTTGCAGGACCTTCGGATCCGGAACCGACAGAGGCTCCGACAGCAGCTCCTACAAGTGCACCGACAACAGCTCCGACGACTGCACCGACAACTGCACCGACGACAGCTCCTACCACAGCTCCGACAACTGCACCGACAGAGGCTCCGACAGCACCTCAGGACGGTAACGTTACAACAACGAACACCGGTTACCCGGATATTAAGAAGCTGACAGCTCCCGCAGGTTTGAAAGTAAACTCCGCAAACGTTCAGAACTGGGGCGGAAACATTACTCTCGGAAATACCTCCGATATGCAGAACTACAGCTCCTTTAAAGTAACGATCACTCTCGAGGGTGGCGCGAAGTTCAGCAGCGGTTCCGGCTCGGTTAACGGAAATAAGCTGACTTATACGATCAAAAACGACTCGAACCCCTGGTACTCCGATCCGAAGTTCAGCGCAAACGGAACAAATACGATCTACTTCAACTTCGTAAACAACCAGAGCGGTAAGATGAACATCACAGTTGAGGGCATTAAGTGATCCGGTACCGGTGGTACACATAAAACATAGCAATTCTACGATGACACATTGTTGACAGTTAAGTAATTGACATCATGGAGCATCACAACTTTTAAAGCCTGGGCCGTTCCTTCGGGAGCGGCCCTTTTGCACATTTACACTTTAGTAAAAAAGGTGTGCGTTTTTTGTCATAGAGGTTTATTATACTAATAATGTATCCTGGTAGTGTATGGGGACAGCCGGAATCGTTTGGGGGAAAACATGAAGCTACAGCAGTTAACAAAACTGATCAGTAAGAATTTCACGGTCCTGTCGATCGCGTCTGCGTTCGCTCTGGGCGTGGTTGGTATGACTGATATCAAGG
>JAILHZ010000038.1 GCA_024695545.1 Clostridiales bacterium | reverse complement strand
TCCTTAAGCGCGACAGTATCCTCGATCGAAGTGCTTTCACCGATACACTCGGAAAGCTCATCCAGACAGATCGCGATCTGTCCGCCACCGTGCTTCATGGACCGTTCTTTTCTATAGCGGTCGATCGCCAGATTTCTGGTGATTCTTCCGAAATAGACAGAAAGACGGTTCGGCTTATCCGGCGGCATGCTGTTCCAGGAACGGAGCCATGTGTCATTAACACACTCTTCGGTGTCTTCTTTGGAGTGAAGGATATTATGGGCGATCGCCCGGCAATAGGAGCCGTACTTATTCTGGCTCTCCTTTATTGCCTTCTCATCACGCTGAAAGTATAGTTCGATGATACTTTTGTCTTCCATGCACACGCTCCTGACTTCCCCTCTCAATTATATAGACGGAAAAGAGAGATGGGAAGTAACGCACTTTTTGATGGAAGAGAGATTTTTATCTGATGATCATTCTTCTCCGATCTTCAAATCCTGTTTTGGAGCATGAGAAACCTTGGAAAGAAGCACTACCGTCTCCACATGCGTGGTTCCCGGGAACATGTCGACCGGGCAGATCTTCTTGATACCGTATTTCACACCCTTCTCCTGCTGGAGCTGGAAGAAGCGCTGCAGGTCACGGGCAAGGGTTGCCGGATTGCAGGAAACGTAGATGATCCGTGTCGGACCAAGATCGAGAAACTTTCGCAGAAGTGCTTCATCGCATCCCTTTCTCGGCGGATCGACGACGACTGCATCCGGCATCATGCTGCCGAAATCATAATCCTCCGCCTTGCCGAAGATGAACTCGGTATCATCGATAAAATTCGATCTTGCGTTGTTCCTTGCATCGATCACGGCAGACTCTACCGACTCGATTCCGATCAGATGATGGCAGGCATCGGAACAGAAGATGCCGATACTTCCGGTGCCGCAATAAAGGTCGAGAAGAACTCTCGGCAGGAATCCGTCATAGCGCAGGTATTCCTTGATCTTGTTATAAAGCACGACCGCCTGCTTCGAGTTTACCTGGAAGAAGGAATCCGGTGAGATACGGAATACGCGGTTATCGAGGAACTCGCGGATCGTGGTCTCTCCCCAGATATTCGTCCATACGCCTTTGGGGTTCTTCCACTTGACCCCCTCCGGACGTTCCTCGGTCCAGATACTGATCAGGCGCATGCCATTCTTCCCCTGCTTTAAGGCTTCGTTGCAGTCTTCGACAAACTTCTCCGCATCGATCGTGACCTGCTTACTGATCACGAAGATGACCATCATCTCCTTCGACATGAGGCCGGTACGCACTACGACCTGGCGCAGTGCTTTTGCCGCATCAATACGGGAAAGGTCAGAAAAGAAGATCTGGGAGACCTTGCGTACGATCTCCGCGGCAGGGTCAGCAAGGAAGCACTTCTCGTGCTCGACGATCTTATGGCTGGATCTCTCATAAAGTCCGATATTTACGCATCTTTTTTCGCGGCTGTATTCAACGGGATACTGGATCTGGTTTCTGTAATAATACTGGTCCTTCGCGGGAACGATTGCCTCCATGCAGGCGCGGATCGCATCTTCGGGGAAGTGACCCATCCGGACGAGACAGTTTTTCACCATGCTCTCCTTCATCTGGAGCTGGCATTCATAGGATGCATGCAGGAGCTGGCAGCCGCCGCAGCGCGGGAACTCAGGACAGATCGGCTTTACGCGGCTCTTCGAGGGTGTGGCCGAAGCGGTCTTCACCCCGTAGGTCATGTTATTCTTGCGTTCCGTGATCTTCACACGGGCTTTCTCACCGGGAAGCATATCAGGAACGAATATCTTCATTCCGTCTTCCTTCGCGCCTTTTTCCTCGATGCGGACTACGCCCGCGCCTTCGTTTGAAACCCCGACACACCTGCCGGTAAACACTCTGCCGCTGTCAAAAATGCCCATCCCTAAAATCCTCTTTACTTTTATGTTCCTATTATAGCGCACTTGCCTTCTCTTTCCAATTATGCCGATTACTGGTATTATTAGTGTGGATTTTTATCGATCCCCTACAAAGGACCTGAAGAAGGTACGTTATGTCTGATAACCGCCCGCACGGCAACGCCTCACGTCGTCCGTCCGGAACAAATAACAACAATCAAAGAGCTCCGAGATCCGGATCTTCCCCGAAGAAGACTCCTGCTTCAGATGCAACACAGGCCCGCGAGCCCGCCCAGGCAGCAGCTGCCGGTTCGGGGTATTCCCGCGAGCAGATCTACGACCGTTCCAGAGCAAAGGCCGCAGCCGCAGCTGCCCAGAAGCGCAGCACGATCCCCTGCGCCCCGGAAGATTCCGCACTGGCGGACGAACTCCGTTCCCGCCTGAAGGGTAAGCCGACCCGCGCCGCGCATAACCGTCACTGGTATGTCGAGGTCCTCCAGGCATGCCTGACGATCTTAAAGACAGTCGTTATACTTCTGCTCTGCGTCAGCTTCCTTGTCGGCGGATTTGGCGGCGGCATGCTGATCGGCTACATCTCTACGACGACACCGCTGTCGATCTCGGATATCTCCATGACCGACTCGGTAGAGACTTCCTTCGTATATGACAGTAACGGAACGGTTATTGCCAAGCTGACAGGTAGTGAGAACGTTGACCGTGTCTATGTTCCCTACACCGATGTTAAGAACACTTATATCGATGAGGCCATCATGGCGATCGAGGACGAGCGTTTCCTCGATCACTCCGGTATCGACGTACAGCGTATCGGAAGCGCCGTCCTGTCCGCACTGTTTAACGGCGGTACGGCTTCCCACGGTGGTTCCACGATCACTCAGCAGACCGTTAAGCTCATTACCGGTCAGGACCAGAGATCCACACAGAGAAAAGTTCAGGAATGGTTCTCTGCCATGACGCTCGAGCAGCAGCTGTCCAAGGATGAGATCATGCAGCTTTACATCAACCTCGCTCCGATGGGTAATAACTACGTCGGTATCGAGGCCGGCGCCCAGAATTATTTCGGTAAGCATGCAAAAGAACTGTCGCTCGCGGAGTGTGCTTTTCTCGCAGGACTTCCGAAGAGCCCTTCCTACTACAATCCACTTCGTGAATCCGGAAGAAGAAACGCGATGCGCCGTATGCGTATCGTTCTGACGAAGATGTACGAACTGGGCGACATCACGCAGGAAGAGTATGAAAACGCACTGAATACGGAGCTTGTATTTAAGACCAAGTCCACTTCCTCCGCGACATCTATCAACTCCTATTTCGTTGAGTACGCGGTCTCCGAGGTCATCTCCGATGTCCAGCACGAAAGAAACATCAGCCGTTCCCTCGCGGCAACGACTGTATATAACCGCGGCTACCATATCTACACCACCATGGAGGCCGATGTTCAGGCAGTCATGGATGAGGCATTTACGACACAGTCTCTCTTCCAGACGGATCCGGAATCCCTCGAGGATTACCCGGAGAAGCCACAGGGCGGCATGGTCATCATCAACGTCAAGACCGGCGCGATTGCTGCTATGCAGGGCGGATACGGGGAGAAGACCGTCAACCTCGGTACGAACCGTGCGGTGGATGCCAAGCGTCAGCCTGGTTCTTCTATTAAGCCGCTGATCGCCTATGGTCCGGCACTCGAGCTCCGATTGATCACACCGTCCATGATCTACGAAGATAAAGAATCCCACCTCGACCCGTCGAATCCGGACAAAGCCTGGCCGAAGAATTCCGACGGTAAGTTTAAGGGACCGATCACGATCCGTCAGGCGGTTGCTTCTTCGAGAAACACTGTCGCCGTAATGGTATGGAACGATGTCGGCGCCGAGATGGCACTGTGGTTCTTAAACGAAGTCGGTATCGACCGACTGACCGAGCAGTATCCTTCGACAGCTGTCGGCGGTTTTAATACAGGTATGTCTCCTCTGGAGATGGCTGCGGCATACACGACATTTGCGACCGGCGGTATCTACACCAAGCCTTATGCCTATACGAAGGTACTCGACAGTGACGGAAACGTCGTACTCGAGCACGTGCCCGATCAGCACCGCGTTTACCGTGAGGATACTTCTTTCCTGATGACCAGCATGCTGCAGGACGTAATCAAGTCCGGTACAGCAGCAGGCAAGGTCCAGCCTATCGAAAATGAAAACGGAGAAAGCATCGCCGTAGCCGGTAAGACCGGTACCACAGATGATAACGTCGACAAGTGGTTCTGCGGATATACGCCGTATTACGCCGCGGCCGTCTGGTACGGCTATGACAACCGTCTGCGTACGACGGAGATCCCGAAGGGCGACAGAAATAACGCCCAGCTGATCTGGAACTTTGTCATGCAGAAGATCCACAAGAACCTGCCGGGAGCAGACTTCGTCATGCCGGACAACATCGTCAAGGCCACCGTCTGCAGATCTTCCGGTATGCTCGCCACAGATTACTGCAAGGATGCCGACTGCGATATCACCGATTACTTCATCGCAGACTCCTATCTTACCCCGCAGAAAGACTGTACTTTCCACGTTTCACCGACGCCTACACCGGAGCCGTCGCCTACACCGGACCCGAACATTCCTCTGTACGGCGGATAAGAAATCCGTTTCAGCAACCGAAGACTGTTTGAACTTGAAGAAAGTGGGAGGGGCATTTTGGAAGAACATGTATTTGCAGTCTGCGCATACAAAGAATCACCTTACCTTGAGGCCTGCATCTGTTCGTTAGAAAAACAGACTGTGAAATCTCCCATAATTGTCTGCACATCTACCCCTTGCGACTACATAAAAGATATTGCCGAACGACACGGGCTACCGTATTTCGTTCGCGACGGGAAAAGCGATATACAGAATGACTGGAATTTTGCCTGCAGCAAAGCAGATGCCAGGTGGGTCACAGTTGCTCATCAGGATGATTTGTACAATGAGAAGTATGTCGAATCCATGCTGAAAAAGATCGATAAAAGACCTGATACCATCATGGCATTTTCAGATTACCGTCCGATCCTCCACGGAAACATCTCCATGGACAGAAATTGCAGGATACGCCGCATTCTCCGTTTTCCTATGGCACTCCCTCTTTTATCAAGGATACGTTTTTTCAAAAAGCGTATGCTGTCTTTGGGAAACTGTATCTGCTGCCCTTCGGTAATCTATAACAAGACCCGGATCTCAGGTGAAATATTTACATCCGAGCTGAAGTATTCGCTCGACTGGGATACTTTTCTGAAGTTTGCGCGTCAGAAAGGCGGTTTTGTATATGTCAGAAAACCGCTCACCTATTACCGGATCCATCCGGAAGCGACAAGTATGACCTTCATCAACAATCAGAAACGCGTAGACGAAGACATAACCATGTTCCGAAAGTTCTGGCCCAAGTGGATCGTCCGTGTCATCATGCATTTTTATGTGAAAGCATATCAGACCTACAGCGATTAAAGGAGAATGGTATGAATCAGAGGATAGCTTCCAGCGATTTTTGATTTGTAAAATGTGAGATCAAAGCACGCTTTCTCAGGAAGAAGGTTGTGAAAAAATATGAGTCCTCCACAGATCCCGAACTTCGAGAAATAGCGGATTATCTAAAGAAGAATCCGATGACGGTCTTTCCGTATGAATTTACGAAAGAGTATCGTATGGAAGATTACCAGGT
>JAILHZ010000033.1 GCA_024695545.1 Clostridiales bacterium | reverse complement strand
TGCCGCGAAGAAAGGCGAGACCGAACTTGCGATCGGCAACGTCATCGGATCGAATATCTTCAATCTCCTTTTCATCCTGGGTGTGTCCTCGACCATCCGTCCTGTCGCGGTCAATCTGGCCTCAGTATGCGACCTGGTGATTCTGATCGGCGTGAGCATCATGACGTACATCTTCGCATGCACATCACGCAAGATCTCCCGCACGCAGGGCATAATAATGGTATCCGTCTATGTGGCGGATGTCGTCTTCGCTATCGTCCGATAAGCAAGATAGTTATAAATCCTCGCAACGACTTAGTATTTTTCCCTCATTTTGAATGATAGAATAACATCTGAAAAGAGGAGAAATGTATGCGTACTGTACTGCTGACAGATGGGGAGTTTACCGGGATGATCTGGGCACTTCGTGATTACGGGGATGTGCGGATCATAGGTTTCGTTTTTTCTGAGTATGCTGCGCATCGCGAATTTCTCGACGCCTCATATATCGCCCCTTCCTGGGATGACCCTGAATATGTTCCGTTTCTCGAAGAGATCATTATAAAAGAAAAAGTCGATCTGGTTTTCCCGGTCGTAACGAAGAGCCTCGAGTTCATGGCTTCCATCGCAGGAAAGATCAAGGAACATACAGGAGCGACGGTCATTACTTCCGGGGAAGACCTGATCCGTATCGCCAATAACAAAGCTTCACTTCTGGATTATCTTGGATCAAAGGAAGGTCTTTCAGATATCATTACCCCGCACTATACAGCGGGAAATAAAGAAGAACTGATTTCTGCGATCCGTTCTTTCAAATACGATGATACCTCCTGTGTTCTGAAGCCTGTTCGCGGTGAGAATAAGGACGGCTTCGTGAGGATCGTTTCCGATGAAGAGTATGAGAAGGCATTTTTGGAGGGAAAAGCACCCCGCCTCATGACTGTTTCTATCCTTGAATCGATGTCCGGAAATGCCGAATACCCGGAGCCCATGATTGTTATGCCTTACCTTCCCGGTCAGGAATGGGATGTGGATATTCTGGCGGATTCCGGAAGGATCCTTTCCTGTACGATCCGGAAAAACCTCGGTATGTTCGATGGTCTTTCTGCCTGTACCGAGACATCGGAGGATCCAAAACTTCTCAGTATATGTGAGAAGATCCTCGGCGTGCTTCCGCTCTCGCAGATCTTCTGTATCAGTTTTAAAGAAGATGAGAACGGAGATCCGAAGCTCCTTGAGATCAACCCCCGTGCGATGGGAAGCATCAATGTCTCGACACTTGCCGGTAACAGCCTTGTTTCCGCATTCTTCCGTTATCTGGATGAGCCCGGGTCATTCTCGGAGCAGCCGGAGATCACACCGGGAGGATGTGTGGCTTCGCTTTACTATGACATTCTGAAACTTAAAAAGAATATGCCGACTTCTGAAGATAAAGATGAAGATGTCTCCTGGCGGACACTGACTCCCGAAAGCAGGGAAGAATACCTTCGTTACTATGATCAGACGCAGACAAGCATCACCGACCATACCTTTCACTGCAGGTATGCGTGGGACGGGATCTTTAATGTAGAATACACGATCCTTGAGGACTGTCTGGTACAGATCTCAAGCGGCGGCAGCTATACAAAACCATTCATGCTGATGCCGCTCGGAAAACTGGATGAGGGGAAACTGATCCGGATCATCGAGAAGGTTCGCCCCGTATTTGAGGAGAGGAACTGGCCATTCCGCATCATCTCGATCAGTGAGCCGTATAAGGCCCTGTTTGAGGAGCTTCCGTTTCCCAATAAAGGATGCGTCTTCAACCGGGATTCTTCCGATTATCTATACGATGCAGACTCGCTTAGAAATCTTGCCGGAAAGAAATACGCGAAGAAAAGAAATCACCTTAAGCATTTCCTGGAAGCGTATCCCGATCACGAGTATCTGCCGCTTCAGCCTTCAATCTTTCCGGAGTGCCTGGATCTCGTCCGCGCCTGGGCAGAGAAGAAGGGCGTGGATGTATATGATGCTTCCGAGAGTGACTATCTCATGATCGAAAGGATCTTCCGTGACTGGGAGAAACTTGACATGCGCGGCGGCGCGATCCGGATCGGCGGAAAGGTGGTCGCTTTTTCCCTCGGAAGCATCGGACACCCGGATACGGCGTACATACATTTTGAGAAGGCAGACACCGACTATGACGGACTCTATGTCGCACTCTGTAAAGCCGTCGCCACAAATGCTTTCCCGGAAGTGAAATATATCGACCGCGAAGAAGATTTAGGACTCCCCGGACTTCGTCAGTCCAAAGAGTCCTATTATCCAATCACTATGGTAGATAAGTATAAGATCGAGTTTCTCTGATCAGTCTTTCTTATCGTAAAAGATAGTCATTATATCACGAGTATCGTTTCGGAAAGAATACTTGCTGCCTTTCGTATGCTATACTTTTACTGGGGTGAGACTGAGAGGTTTTTATGAGGTATTGGAAAAGGATCGTATCCCTCACGTTGGCTTGTGTTATGCTGACGTCTTTTTGCCTTGCGGCAACTTCCTGTAAGAAAAAGACATCTTCTGTAAAGCAGGTTTCTGCAGAGGATCCATGGTATTCCACGAAGAGAGTGGAACTCGATCCGAAGATCACCATTCCGGAGGACGGTCAGATAGCCGGTACCGGCCCGTATCTTATCCGGGATAAATACCTGATGCTCTATTACATCATGACCGATAGAATGGATACGCAGTTGGGAGTATTTGATCTCGATGGAAATCTTCTTCGTACGATCGATCTCGATGACATCATGAACCATGAAGATAACTTCTACGGCTACCAGTGCATGGGATTTTCGGAAGGAGAAAAAGGAGCAAGGCTTTACTATACCGCTTCGATGTCAAGAGACTTGTTCTACAGGGAGATCGATCTGGATACCGGACTTCCGATCGGATCTTATGCGCAGGTAGATCTAAGTTCAATCAAGGAGAGCAGCTCTTATATTCTCACTTGTGTACGATTGATCGAAGGATACGAAGTGATTGAGTTCACGGAAATGAATAAAGGCGATGACCGGCTGATCGTTGCCAAAGACGGAAAAGCACTCTATGAAGTCAACTTAAGAAAAGCATTCGGAGTGAACGACCTTAAGGTCATC
>JAILHZ010000179.1 GCA_024695545.1 Clostridiales bacterium | reverse complement strand
GTACATCGGAAAGACGATCGATTCGGTCCTGGCCCAGACATATACCAACTGGGAGATGATTATCGTAGATGACTGTTCTACGGATAAGACCTGTGAGATCGTGCTGGAGTATATCCGGAAAGATAACCGCATCAAGCTCTTTCGTCAGGAGAAAAATGCCGGTGCAGGTGCCGCAAGAACGAGAGCGATGAGAGAGTCGGCGGGACGGTATATCGCCTATCTCGATTCGGATGATATCTGGAAGCCGAATAAACTCGAAGAACAGGTCCGCTTCATGCAGGAGAAAGACTGCGGTTTCTCGTGTGCTTCGTACGAAGTTATTGACGATGACGGGAATAAGAAGGGCAAAGAAGTCCACATGCTCCCAAAGGTAAATTATGTGGGATTCCTGACGAATAACCTTCTTCAGACCGTCGGCATCATGGTGGACACGGAGAAGGTAGATAAGGAACTTCTTGTCATGCCGGATATGAGACGGCGTCAGGATGCGGCTACCTGGCTTCAGGTCCTGAAAGCGGGACATGACTGCTACGGAATTTACGATATTCTCGCTGAATACAGAAGAACCGAAGGATCTTTATCCAGTAATAAGTTTAAAGCAGCCAAGGGAATGTGGAGACTATATCGAAAAGTTGAGCACTTATCGATCCCGTTCAGTTGCTATTGCTTTGTCAGATATGCTTTCTTCGCGGTGTGGAAGAGGACGTATAGAAAGAAGAGGAAATGATCTATGAAGATCCTGTATTTCTGTACTTTCTATCACCGTGCGCTCTTATTCCGGCAGCAGATGGATGCTCTTAATGACAGGGGACATTATGTCCGGGCATTCAGTTCAGCTGCAAAAGGCGAAGGAATTGCAGAGAAGTTCCGGCCGATCATGGATGATAAAGTCGTCCATGTCGAGTGCTGGAACCGTTTAGACAGACTGCTCTTTTTCCCGAGACAGTGGAAGATCGAAAAGAAACTGGTAAAGGCGTATGACTTGAAGCAGTTTGATCTGATCCATGCCCATCTTCTTCTGAGCAGCGGTTATTCTGCTTTACGCATGAAGAAAAAGTATGGCGTTCCCTATGTGGTGTCGGTCCGCGTAACTGACCTAAAAGGTTTCATCCGTTTTCCGTACTTTAAAAGAATGGCAGCAAAGATCCTGAAAAACGCAAGCGGTGTGCTTTTCCTGTCCGGATCGCATCTGGATGAACTGATGCAGAAATACGTAAGTGAGAAAGACAGAAAAGAGATCGAAGGCAAGTGTCATGTCATCGGAAACTGTATGGAGAGTTTCTGGACAGAACATAAAGCAGCACCGAGAACTGAAGCGCCGGATACTGACGATGTTTTGCGGATCTTATCTGTTGCCAAGATCAAGCCGGTAAAGAACCTGCCGGTGGCGGCAGAGGCGGTGGAGCTTCTGAACAAAAAAGGGATCAAGGCGAAACTGACTGTTGTTGGTGAGAATCAGGATGATGCTGAGTTCCAGAAGATCAAGAAATTCAGTTGTGTCGAATATATCCCCTTTATGAAGAAGGAACAGCTGATTGATGTGTATGCGTCGCATGACATCTTTCTGCTGCCGTCTGTCAATGAAACTTTCGGCCGGGTCTATCTTGAGGCGATGTCTCAGGGATTGCCGGTCTTATATACTGCGGGTCAGGGGTTTGACGGGAATTTCCCGGATGGCGAGGTCGGATATGCCGTACCTTCGGACAACCCTGAAGTGATTGCGGACAGGATCATGGATATTGTGGGCAAATATCCGGAGATGTCGAAAGCATGCGTGAATAACAGTTCCCTGTTTGATGAGACTTCCATTATCGATCAATTGGAGAAGTTTTATCAAAAGGCGCTGGGACAGGATCAGGTGACGCGAACATGAAGGTAGGACTGATCTCTTTCCATAACGCATATAACTATGGCGCATGCCTGCAGGCTTATGCACTTCAGGAAGCGATCCTGGGATTTGGCGCGGAATGCGAGTATATCGACTATATCAATAAACGAAGAGCAGACGGATACAAGATGTCTGCCCGAATCACGAAGTCTTTAAAAGCAAAAGATCTCAAGGGTACGGTCAAGAATATATGCGGCGTGCCGTTTGTAAGATCAAGGGGAAGAAAGTTCGACAAGTTCTATAAGTCATATCTTCGGAAAACCGATAAGACATATCGCTCCTGTTCCGAAGCACAGGTGCTGGAGAGTGCCTATGACAAGTTCATCGTCGGCAGTGATCAGGTCTGGAATTATGAACATAACGGAACGGATGAGGCGTTCTTCCTCGGCTTTGTCAAAGACGATTCGAAGAAGATATCCTACTCATCGAGCTTCGGCATGGAATCCATACCGGAAGATCTGAAGAACTGGTATAAGGAGAACCTGAGCCATATCACCTGTCTGTCGACAAGGGAACAGGCGGGAGTGCGGATCATTAAAGACCTGCTGGGCAGGGATGCGCATCTGGTACTGGATCCGGTATTCCTTGTGGACTCGGATAAATGGAAGAGTCTTACCGGTGAGCGGAAAACCTCGAAGAAGTACTCGTTTTACTATATGAATGCCGCGTTCAATCCGCGCGATATTGAGCTCGTAACGGGCTGGAAGGATAACGAAAAGCATATCCTGTCATCTTCCGTGAGCCCCAAGGATTTTCTGAAAAAAGGCCAGAAGGTCACCTTTGCGATGAGCCCGAAGGAGTTCCTGCAGCAGATCAACGATGCGGAACTGGTGGTGACCACGTCCTTCCATTGCCTGGCGTTTTCGATCCTGTTCCATAAGAAGTTTATCGCCGTGCTTTCCGGAGATGAGGGAAGAGATGAGCGTTTACTTAACCTGCTGAGTATTACCGGTCTGGAAGATCGAATCTTCTCTCCGAATATGACGCTGGAAGATGTAAATAAGAACATCGATTACGATGAAGTGGAGCGCAGGCTGAAGGTCTATCGCGAGTATTCACTGGAGTATCTGAAACAGGCAGTCTTCCAAGGCGCCGCGGAAGCAGATGCGCTGGAAGAGCCGGTGATCGAACCCGGGAAGAAAGACGAATATGAGATCTGCGCCTATGATAAGTGCAGCGGATGCGGAGCGTGCTATATGCGCTGTCCGGCGGATGCCATCTCCATGAAAGCGGATAAGGAAGGGTTCCTGCGGCCGTTGGTCGATCACGAAAAGTGCATTCACTGCGGTCTGTGCAGAGAGGTCTGCCCGAATAATCATCCGTTGGAGCATAACGTGTTCCAGAAATACTATGCGGTGAAGGGATCTTCGGAGCTCTGCAAGAAGAGTTCGTCCGGCGGTGCTTTCAGATCGCTGGCTTATGAAGTGATCCGGCAGGGCGGCGCGGTGATCGCCTCGGAGATGAGATCGGACTGGACGGCGGAACACTCGATCGCATACGATGCCGAAGCAGTGGAACAGCAGGGAAAGACCTATTATGTCCAGGGAAGTGCTTTTGGCAGATTTAAAGAAACCGAAGAATTACTGAACAAGAATATCCCGGTCCTGTTTGTTGGAACACCGTGCCAGATCAGCGGACTGCGGGGTTTCCTGAAGCGGGATTATGAGAACCTGATCACCTGCGACATTATCTGCCATGGAATTCCGTCCCCTCTGATGTTCCGGATCTATACGGATTATCTGAAGAGCAAGGGCGAACTTACCGAACTCAAGCAGCGGGATAAGAGCCTGGGCTGGAAGGGGTACTGTGTTTCTGCGGTCATCTCCGGAAAGAAGTACAGAAATCCCGCCTGGCTGAAGGCCTATGGTGTTATGTTCTCACATGGCCTGATCAACCGGCTTTCCTGCTACCGGTGCGGATTCGCAAGCTATGACCGTCCTTCCGATATTACGATCGGCGACTACTGGGGCGTCGAGAAGCATCACAAAGAGTTGGTGGATAAGCTGGGGGTCTCTCTGGTGATCGTCAACTCGAAGAAAGGTCAGGATATCTTCGATCGGGCATGTTCGGGAGCGAAGGTGGTCAGCCTTGCCAAGGAAGAGACTGCGCAGAACTCACTTCTGCATCCGCAGAAGAAGCCCTTAAGAAGACTGAGCTGTATCACGGCGATGCAGAAGGACTATAAGACGGCAGCGAAAAAATACGGTGAATGGAATTTCAAGGGTTTCTGCAAAGAGACCCTGCGCAACATGAAGCTGCGTAATCAGAAACTTCGGTAGAGAGGGGTAGACTGTCATGGGTAGAACACTAAGCAGATTGTTCAGAGGGATGTGGTATTTCCCGAAAACTGCCTATATTAACTTTCGGACACTCCCGTTCGGGAAGGCGGTAAAATTCCCGGTTGTCGTAATGGGGAAGTGCTCTTTTAAAGGCCTGAATAAAAAGACCGTGCGGATCGATGCTCCGGTTAAGACCGGCATGATCAAGATCGGCGCGCAGAAAACTTCGAAAAGAGGCATTCCGATCAACCGGCAGGCGCTGATGGCGGTAGAAAACGGGATTCTCGTCTTCCAGGGATCCGCCTCGATCGGTGCGGGAACCTCGATCTGCGCAAGCGGCGGCACCATCACGCTGGGGGACGAGTTCTCCTGCAATGTAAATTGCTTTATTTATTCGCAAAAGGGTATAATGTTCGGAAAAGATGTTTTGCTGGGGTGGAATGTAAACATCCGGGACAATGACGGGCACCCGCTCTATGACAGGGACGGGAACGTGATCAATCCCAACCGCGAAGTCCTGATCGGTGATCATGTATGGATCGCTTCATATGTTGATGTCCTGAAAGGTGCAAATCTGGCTGAAGGTGTAATTGTAGGCACCAGAAGCCTGGTTACGAAAGCCTTTGAAGAAAAGAATCAGGTAATCGCAGGCATCCCCGCCAAGACAGTAAAAAGAGACGTTTATTGGAAGCACAGGTAAGGCATTAATGAGATCATTACGGATACATCTGAAAAGAGATTACGATGTATTGGCATCACGGTATATTTGCATATACCTGATCCTGAATACGATCAATTCCGTATTCCAGGACGTCTTTCAGTTTACGGGAAGAAATCTGACGATCGTAAAAGCAGTTATCGCGGCGATCATCTTTTTCTTTATGCTTTCGACATGCAACAGGCTGAAGAGGTGGCAGTGGAAGGCATTGATCTATGCGGAATTGGCGATCCTTCTCGCATATCTTTACAGCATATTCGCCGGAGTTGCCCTGTCCGATCTTTCGGCCTGGGTCATCGATATGTTTGTGGTCTGTGCGCCCCTGGCCTGCTTTATTGCCTTCATAAACGATAAGAATGTCCTCTATCAGAAACTGATCAAGACATCGTGGATATTACTTTTCCTTCTGACCGTAAACCTTTTCGGACAGACCGGATCGAACTATGACCATCACTTTTCGTACTGTCTGCTGCTGGTCATCCTTCTGCACATCAACGAACTGTATAAAGGGAAGAAAAAGATCTATATTGCGGCGATCGTTGCCGAGATGATCATGATGATGGCACACGGTGCCCGCGGCGCGGTCTTCGGTATTGCGGCCTTTATTATTCTTAGAGTCCTGACTCACGGAAAAACGTCAAGACGTTTCCTGTATATGGGACTTCTCGGTGCTTTTGCCGCATTCATCTACATGTATCTGGATAAGCTTATCAATGCGCTATACTTATTTCTGCAGTCGCAGGGATTCAAAGGAAGATCCTTGCAGCTCCTGATGAGAGGTGAGTTCCTGTCACATGACTCCGGCCGACTGGAATTGTGGGAATTAGTTACGAATCTGATCAAGCAGAGATCATTAACCGGCTGGGGACTTCGCGGCGCTGTGGAAAGAATGGAACACCCTTATCCGCACAATTTCTTCCTGGATCTGGTTCTGACGTTTGGTGTGCCTCTCGGAATCTGTCTGATCATTGCATTGCTGTGGCCTGTAAGAAAAGTCGTGACCTACGAAGAAGGAGCAGCGAAAGATATTATGCAGATCTTTTTCTCCTGCAGTTTCATCATGCTCATGTTCTCAAGTACGCTGTTTACCAACTACTACTATTTCCTGTTTATCGGACTGGCTTTCAGTCTGAAAAAACGTGCGGGATCCCGCTCTCCCGATAGCAGCCCCGGATAAAAATCTCTCCGGCTGATACTCTGAAAGAAAGAAGAATAATCATGGACAACAACATTAAGGAATCTATATTACGGGTCGTGCTGAGGGCCTTCTGGCTGTTCCCGATCAAGGATAAAAAAGTGGTGATCACGAGCTTCAACGGAAGGCTCTTTAACTGCAATCCGAAGTATCTTGCCATTGCGCTGGCGGATAATGACATGGATGTCTATTATGCTCTCCGGAATCCCTCGGTCAGAAAGCAGATCCCGGAGAACATTCATGTCGTGAAATACAGATCCTTAAAGCACTTCTATCTGCTGATGACTTCCAAATACATCGTGGTCAACAGCACCGGACTGGGCGGACTTCTCCCTTACAGAAAAAAGCAGAAACTGATCTGTACCGCGCATGGCGGCGGATCCTTCAAATATACCGGAGTTAAGATCTTTAAGTCCAAGAAGTCTCTGAAGAACAGGAAGATCTCCGGAAAGAATACGACGTATTATCTTTCTTCTTCCCGCAAGTTCACGGAAGATCAGAGTGAAGCTATGCTGGTGGATGAGAAGAAGTTCATACCCACCGGCATGCCGAGAAATGATGTCCTGTTCGGAGATCATCCGGAGATCATCCGTCGTGTCAAAGAGCATTATCACATTAAAGATGAAACGGGGATCATCCTGTATGCGCCGACTTACAGAGACGGACCGGTGACCAGCATCTCGGGATACGGATTCACACCTCTTGATGTGGATAAGGTGATCGATGCCTGCCGGAAACGCTTTGATAAGGATTTCGTTTTCCTTTTCAAGGCACATCACGATATGCTGCCGGAAAATATGGGCGAAGCAAGCATTAACGCCTCCGATTATTCGGATACGCAGGAGCTGCTTTACGCCGCGGATGTGATGATTTCCGATTATTCAACGATCCAGTGGGATTATTCACTAATGAGAAGACCCGGCTTCCTTTATGGACCGGATCTGGAACAGTATATGAGCGTTCATCCGTTTTTCCAGGATTACCATGAGTGGCCGTTTGCCATGTCCGGTTCGAATGAGGAACTGGTAGACAGCATCCTTAATTATGACGAGGAAGAGGGAAAAAGACGCATCGAAACCTATCTTGACCAGCTGGGTTCATATGATGTCGGAACCGCGATCCCGCAGACGCTGAAAATAGCATTTGGCATTGAACCGAAGAAATGATGAAGGAAGAACACCGGAAAAGAACATGAAGAACAAGATCGCCCGTGCCATCAAAAATCCATATGTGTTCTCGGTCATCTCGAAGATCATGATCGTAGTTCTCGGCTTCGCGTATACGGTCTGCCAGTCGAGGTATCTGGGCTCGTCGCTGAAAGGCGATGTGGCCTATATCGACAGCATCACGAAAGTCGCGTTCATCGTTCTCGGACTGGGAATCCATCAGGCATACCCGTACTTTAAAAAGAAAACAGGGAAGGATGTCGCTCCGGTTTTTCTCCGCCTGACGGTGTTCCTGACGCTTCTTTACTTCGTTATTGCATCCGGGCTGTCAGTGCTATTCCGTTATGATATCAAGCTGGTCGCGATCTTCATGCTGACCCCGTGTCTCGTATATAACCGCGTGGTCTCGTATATCAACATGGTCGAGACGCCGAACAAGAAGAACATGACCGAGCTCATCGTTAATTTCTTCGAAGTGATCCTGGTCGTGATCCTTTGGCTTTGTGTTCCGTCATCGATCGGCTGGGGCATTTTCCTTCTGCTGTTTAAAGATCTCTTCCTGGGGATCATCTATTCGTTCCGGCTCCGAAAGCACTTTTTCGCGCCTGTACATCTTACGAAGTCGGAGAGCTGGGACATCATCAAGTTCGGTATCTTCCCGATGATCGCTCTCCTGATGTCGTCTCTCAATTACCGTGTCGACATAATCATGCTCAAGCAGTTCGTCACGAGTGCAGAAGTCGGCGTTTATTCCGTCGGCGTCATGCTCGCCGAGCGTGTCTGGCTGATCCCGGATGCGCTGAAAGAGGTCATGATCTCCAAGCTTGCCAAGGGGAAGGATCATCACGAGGTCAGCTTCGTCATCCGCGTCTGCAATACCGCGTGTATCTTCGTCGTCCTCGGAATCGTCGCCCTCGGGCAGCCGTTTATCAATCTGTTTTTCGGAAGCGAGTATTCCGCCGCTTATCTGGTCACGGTGATTATTCTCGTCGGTGTTGTCTTCATGATCTACTATAAGATGATCGGTGCCTACAACATTGTACAGGGCAAGCAGAAGGAGAACCTCGTTTTCCTGATCATCAGCGTGGCCGCAAACGTCGTGGCCAATCTGATCCTGATCCCGCTCTACGGCGGCAACGGTGCGGCGATGGCGAGCGTCATCTCCTACGGCCTGGCGGCATTCCTTTTCATACGGTACTTTATCAAGATGACCGGCGTCAAAGTCACGGAGATGCTGTTCATCGACAGGGAAGATATAAAGAAGATCAAGGCGAAGTTCGGGAAACATGAGACGGATGACATAAAAGAGTGATGCGGCTATGGAGAAAAAGGAAGTACAACATGATACTCTGACCGCTCCCGATATCCGGGAGAAACTCCTGACCCTGACGGCTCTGGGCCTCGGGATACCGCATGATGTTTTTTCTCTGTCGGATGAGGAATGCCGTAAGATCTTCCATGTCGCGAAGCAGCAGGCCTTGCGCCCGATCATCCTGAGAGGCCTTGTCGCCGGAAAGATCCAGCTCTCAAGCGACGAAATGAGGAATATCCGGAGAGCCTGTGCGACGGAATCATTCCATACGGTCCATAACCGGGAGGCGGTCTTAAAACTCCGCAAAGTTTTCGACAAAGAGGAGATCCCGTATGTTCTTCTTAAAGGAGCCTCGATCAGTGCGCTCTATCCGGATCCGTGCCTTCGTACCAGCAGCGACATCGATATCCTGATCCATGAAGAGGATGTGGAAAAAGCACTTCCCGCGATCGAGGGAAATACGGATTTCAAGGTAAGACTCAAGACCTACCGGGATATCTCGATGGTCAGCCCGTTCGTGCATCTTGAACTGCACTTTACGATCATTGAAAACATCGAGAAGATGGATTCGATCCTGTCAAAAGCGTGGGACTATGCTTCTCCGGCAGGAGAGGGATCCTTATATACGTTCTCGCCGGAGTTCCAGGTGTTCTACATCGTTGCCCATATGTGCAACCATTTCGTCAAACAGGGCCTGGGTATCCGCCCCTTCATCGATCTGTGGCTTTTGAGAAACAAGACTGAATTTGACGAGCATGCGGTCCGGAGCATGTGCTCTGAGTGCGGCATCCTGACCTTCTATGAACAATGCAGCTATCTGGCCGAGGTATGGTTTGGCAATGAGCAGCATACGGAAACTTCACGGATGCTAGAAGAGTTCTGCTTCTCCGGCGGTGTCTACGGAAGCCCGAAGATCAAAAACGCCGTAAAGCAGAGAAAACAGCGCGGAACAGGGTATCTCATCCGAAGACTCTTCCCGCCGGCCTACGAAGTCAAAACACTCTATCAGGATGAATCCGGTAAGAAGCATACAACGGCATACTACTATCTCAAGCGTGATCTGAGCTGGCTTAAAAAGAACCGCAGAAAGGAACTGAAGAACCGGATCAACAACATCATGGCCACGGATAAGGAGCATATCGATACTGTATCCGAGCTCTTTAGAAGACTCGATCTCTAAAAAACGAAAAAGATTAATAATTTCTATTTACTCGTCCACTCCTGCGCCATAAAATAGAGGTATAAGTTTATAGGGTTTTTGTGCCATCGGGGAAGTGCTTTTGGCATAGTATTATTTTCAGTTTTTATCGGTTTTGGTAACAGGAGAAATCTTTTTTTTTAGGGGAGGGAAGTTATGAGAAAGAAATCATTCAGGCTACTATCCGTCCTGCTGTCAGTATTCCTGATAGTGACTATGGTTCCGACGGTAGTATTTGCGGGCGACACGGATCCCATCGAGATCTCGGCGCAGCCCCAGAACATCTCCGGAGCGGCCGGAGAAGAGAAGGTCATGAGCGTAGTTGCGACAAACGCGACATCGTATTCGTGGCAGAGAGGCTCCGATGAAGCGGGCTGGGCAAACATCGGTTCATCCAATCCCAACTATAAGAATGCCAAGACGGCCAATCTGACTATTACGGTCAATAAAACGACGGCTGCAAGTTCCTATAGATGTGTGATCAAGAACAGCAAGTATACAGTAGAGTCAAGTGTGGCCACGGTTACACTGGACCAGTCCCTGGCGATCACGACCCAGCCGAAAAGCATCTCCGGATCCTCGGGAGATGTTAAAACGATCAAGGTTAAGGCGACCGGTGCGACATCGTACGAGTGGTTTAAAGGCTCGCCGGTAACTCTCGGTTCTGAAGTTATCTATATGTGGGAAGGTAATCCGATAGAAGACGGTCAGTACTATTCCGGCGCGAATACAGATACGCTGACGGTCACGATCAACGAGACTACTTCCCGATATGCCTACCGCTGTTCGGTGAAAAACGGTTCAGATGTCATCGCTTCAGATATAGCTACTGTTACACTGCTCGAGCTGCCTGTAATTACCGAACTGGCAAATTTCAGTTATACCGCAGCCGTTGGTGAAGCGTTGGAGATGTCTGTAAATGCGACGAATGCGACATCTTATCAATGGCAGAGAAGTTCAGATGGGAACATCTGGCAGAATGTCAGTGAGGACAATCCCAACTACAGCGGTGCAAAAACTACTAAATTAACAATTCAGGTCAGCAAAAACACGGCATCGTACAAGTACAGATGCAGGGTGAAAAACAGTGTAGGTTCTGTCTATTCCGGACTAAAGTCGATTGCTCTTGTTGATTCCGTGGCGATTACTGAGCAGCCGCAGGACATCTCCGGAGAGTCCGGAGAAGTAAAGACAATGAGTGTTGTTGCCGAGCATGCGACATCTTATCAGTGGCAGAGATCTCCCAATGGGATTTCCTGGTCATCGTTGAGCGATAACAATTTGAACTATGGCAACACGAAGACGGCAGATCTGCTGATCAAGATCAATAGTACGACTATTAAGTACTATTACAGATGCCTGGTTAAAAACGCCAAGACTTCTGCATACTCAGATTCGGCAAGAGTTACAGCAGAATTTCCGCTGGAATTTACAGAACAGCCGCAGAATGCCATCGGAAGAGTAGGAGAGACCGTGACGTTAAGTGTTACGGCGACAAATGCAGTATCTTACCAGTGGCAGCGCGCATCGGTAGTACAAGGTCCCGATGGCTATGAATGGAAAAACATCGGTACATCAAACACAGCGAACTATCAGGGAATGAAGACCAGAAAACTGGGAGTTGTCCTCAGTAACAGAACGTCTTCATACGTGTACAGATGTGTTGTTAAAAATGCAGTCGGAGAAACTCTGGCTTCAGAGTACGCCTCGGTAGTCGGACATTTCGGATACTTCGTAATTACCTGGGATGGCCTCGGCGGACATCTTAAGGGAGATTCGGATACGACGACTTATCAAACACCTGTAGAGGTCGGTCAATCCATCAGTGAAGTTCCTGTGTTTGAGAGAGAATACTATACCTTTGAAGGCTGGTACTATGTAACCGAAACGGGCGGATACGCAAAGGTTGATTTTGAGACTTTTGTTCCCACGAAGCATATGACACTCTTTGCAGCCTGGGAAAAGCAGGTGAGAATCACCTACCATGCCAATGGTGGATACTACGATTCCGGCTTATCAGAGAAGACGTGCTATGTGAAAAAAAATAGTTGTCATTCTATGGCCGTAGACTGGGACCCGTCACGACCAGGGTATGCTTTTGATGGCTGGTATTTCGACGAGGCATGCACTATGAAGGTCACGACAGGCCATTACCCTGCTACTGTCGATACGGATTTCTATGCGAAGTGGACTGAGGGTGGGGAGTCTATCCCCGTCACTATAACTTGGGATGGTAATGGCGGCTATTGCGGATCAGAACCCAAATTTACAGAAACATGGACGAAGTATATAGATATATATTCTCGTTCCCCGCATTTTCGTAGGGATGGATATATACTTGAAGGATGGTACTATAATATGGAGTGCACGAAGCGTGTGAACTGGACGACATTTGAGTTTTCAGATGATGTTACTCTTTATGCCAACTGGGTCCCTGATGATTATGTAAGAATATGCTGGAAGTGTAACGGCGGCTATTTATCCGGGGATCCCGAATATGAAATGCAGTCTGAATACACCCGTTATGTGGAGTTGAATAGTTATTGTTCTACTGCCCTGCCTGCGACTCCGGTGAGACCGGGATACATTTTTACCGGATGGTGTCTTGATTGGGATTGCACAATAAGCGCACCTTCAAAGATTTATGCGGACGAATACATATTTTTATATGCAAGTTGGACGCAAACGATCACTGTTACCTGGAATTGTAATGGAGGTTATATGAGTGGTCCGGGTGGAAACATGCAGCCGGTTGTTGTTGAGTCGGCATATAGAAACAGTGGATTAGAAACAGTAACTTGGGCGAAAACTCCGCCCAGGCCGGCTAACAAGGTGTATTTTGCCGGCTGGTATTATGATCAGGAATGCACACAGCCTGTACCGAAGACGGTTTATCTCGATGAAAGTACCACGTTCTATGCCAAGTGGGTGACGACTGATCCGGAGATTGTCACAGTATACTTCGATGCGAATGGTGGAACTATTGTATATAGGTATTTACATAATTACGAAGAATATGACATTTTTGATCAAGGGTACATCAAGTACTCAAGAGTATCTTATCCCTTTACGATATACCGATCCGGATATACATTTGAAGGATGGTATCTTGATCAGGAGTGTACACGACCGGCAAATTTGGACGCCCGTCCTCTTACTGAAGATGTAACCGTTTATGCAAAGTGGGTCCCGGTAACGAACTAAACATAGAGGGTTCGTCAGAGGATTAAGTAGTTCTTTACTTAGGGGGCAGAGTTGATCTGCCCCCTTTTCTTTTGACATTTTCCCTCGCAGTAAAAGAAATCAGAGGTTTCTCGGGGAACCTATATACTTTCCTCGATTATCCCTATATAATAGGGATACATAAAGGTAAATGGGTTAGGAGGCACTTATGAGACAAAAATCAATCAGATTGTGGTCGGTTCTGATTTCGGTATTCGTAATTCTGGCTGTAATGCCGGCAGTGGTTTTCGCCGGTAATACGGATTCAATCCAAATCACGACTCACCCGCAGGACATCACGGCTCAAAGCGGAGAATCAAAGACGATGAAAGTCGTTGCGACAAACGCGACTTCTTATCAGTGGCAGAGAAGCTCCGATGAGGGCGCGAGCTGGGCAAGCATCGGCACATCAAATTCGAACTACAAAAATGCAAAGACAAACACCCTGACAATTAAGGTCAGCAGGACTACAGCGACCTTTTTATACAGATGTGTAGTAAAGAACAGCTCCGATTCCGTAAATTCTAATTCGGCTAAGATCAATCTTGATCAGGCGATCGAGATCACTGCACAGCCGAAGAATATTACCGGTTTTGACCAAGAAGAGAAGGTAATACACGTTAGAGCTACTAACGTTACCTCGTATCAGTGGCAGAGAAGCTCCGATGAGGGCGAGACATGGGTGAACATCGGTTCCACGAATGTAAACTACGTCGGTGCAAGGACAGCAGACTTGACTATCATTGTCGGTAAGACTACTGCATCCTATGTGTACAGATGCGTAGTAAGTAACGGAGCCAATACAGCAATGACTGAAGTTGCCACACTCACGCTGAAGTCTCCCGTGGAGATTACCGCACAGCCGAAGAGTGTTTCCGGGAAAGCCGGAGATGTGAAGACGCTCACTGTTAAGGCATCTTACGCTACATCCTACCAGTGGCAGAGAAGCTCCGATGATGGCGAGACATGGACGAACATTGGTGCATCCAATGCCAGCTACAGTGGTGCGAAGGAAGCATCTTTGACTGTAACGGTCAGCAACGCTTCCGCAGGATATGTTTATAGATGTGAAGTAAAGAACAGTTATTCTACAGAGTATACTAATACGGCAACCGTCACGCTGATCCCGTTTGTAAAAATCACGGCTCAGCCGAAGAGCGTTTCGGGACCTGCAGACCAGATGGTAACGCTCAGCATTACGGCTTCCAATGCAACCGCGTATCAGTGGCAGAGAAGCTCCGATGAGGGCGCGACCTGGTCGAACATCGGTGCGTCCAATGCAAGCTATAGTGGTGTAAAGACAGATTCTCTGAGCTTCGCGATCGGCAATACAACTTCCGGATATATTTACAGATGTGAAGCGAAGAACACTAACGGACCCGTTTATTCGGAGCCTGCTTCAGTTACTCTGATTCCGCAGGTTAAAATCACTGCAAATCCGAAGAGTGTTACAGGAAAAGCCGGCGATGAGAAGACGTTCAGTATCACGGCCAGCAATGCAACTTCTTACCAGTGGCAGAGAAGTGCAGATGGTGGCAATACCTGGACGAACATTGGTACATCCAGTACAAGCTACACTGGAGCAAAGACAGATACCCTGAGCTTCAAGATCGGTAATACAACTTCGGGATATATTTACAGATGTGTAGTAGCGAACAGTGCATATGTTGTTGAGTCTAAGTCAGCTGCTATTACTATGATCCTGCCACCTGTATTTACAGAACATCCGGAGAGCGTTGGCGGACTGAGCGGCGATGAGATGATTATGAACGTATCTGCTGACAATGCATCCGCATATCAGTGGCAGAGAAGTGCAGACGGTGAGAAGTGGTCGAACATCTCTGAATCAAATGCTAACTACAGCGGCGCAAAGACAGATACATTAACTATCGTAATCAACAATACAACCGGCGGATTTGTGTACAGATGCGTTGCTAAGAACTATGCCGGCAGCACGCCTTCTGAGGTTGCCGCAGTTGAACTCGATACATCCCGTGCATATGTTACCTTTGATGCGAATGGCGGAGAACTTGTAATTGACGATGTAAGTTATCAGTCATACACGTTTACAGCCTATACGGACGAAGTAATAAGCAATGTTCCTTATGCTCAGAAAGATGAAAGATATCAACTGGTTGGCTGGTATCTCGATGCCGCAGGCACAAAAGAGAAGAAAGTTGATCTGGAAACTTATGTTGTTACAGGTAATGTGACTCTCTATGCAAAGTGGGAGTTAAAAGGGGTTATTCTTCCGTTCGTTCCGGTATAACCTGATAAACAATAAGACACTCTAGTGGCTTATAAGTTCTGAAAACAGAAGCGGTTACTTCTGACAGACAGTAAAGTTGCCCCCAAGCAGGATCGAAACTGCTTGGGGGTATTTCTATGTTCGGTTAGGAAAGTGCAGAAGACAGGCTCGTTCACAATTTGTTCATAAATTAAAATCAATTAACTAGTGTAATTGGTTTTTATAAGTGAAATAATAGATGTGGAAAAAAGGGCAGCTCAGGAGGAGACAGTTATGAAGAGCAAGTCATCACTTAAAGTGTTATCCGTATTGCTATCAGTATTCCTGATAGTATCTATGGTCCCGACGATGGTATTCGCGGGAAGTGAAGATCCGGTTAAGATCTTAACTCAGCCGGAAAGCATTACGGCATTTGCCGGTGACCAGTGGATGCTGAACGTCGTTGCAGAGAATGCGACCTCGTATCAGTGGCAGAGAAGTTCAGATAATGGACAGAACTGGTCAAATATCGGTTCCACGAATTCAAACTATACGAATGCGAAGACAGATACGATGACGGTCAAGGTCAATAAGACCACGGCCGGATTTGTTTATAAGTGCGTGGTAAAGAACAGCGTCGGATCCGTATCCACGGAGATCGCTTCCATCACGCTTATTCAGGGGCTGCAGATCACAGCCCAGCCCGGCAGTATTACCGGAATCTCCGGAGAAGAGCAGGTCATGCATGTGTCTGCCGCGAATGCCTCTTCTTACCAGTGGCAGAGAAGTTCGGATAATGGAGAGACCTGGTCCAATATCGGCTCTTCAAATGTTAACTACAGCAATGCGAAGACGGACACGCTGACGATCAAGATCAATAAGACTACGGCTGGTTTTGTGTACAGATGTGTAGTTAAGAACAGCGAGAATACTGTAAATTCAGAAGTAGCTACAGTAAGTGTTATTCTTCCTGTAACCATAAAGACTGGACCTAAGGATATTTCTGCACCGTCCGGTGAAGAAAAGACCATGAGTGTCGTTGCAGAGAATGCGACATCCTATCAGTGGCAGAGAAGTTCAGATAATGGAGATAACTGGTCCAATATCGGTTCCACAAATTCGAACTATACAAAAGCGAAGACGGACACGATGACGATCAAGGTCAATAAGACCACCGCCGGATTTGTATACAGATGTATGGTGAAAAACAGTGCTTTTACTGAATATACTAGAGAAGCTTCTGTAACTGTGGCCGAGCCGGCACAGGAACTGAAGATCAAAGAACAGCCGCAAAGTATTACGGGACCGGTCGGAGCGTCGTGGAGAGTTACAGTAGTAGCAGATAATGCGACTTCCTATCAGTGGCAGAGAAGTTCTGATGGCGAAACCTGGTCGAACATCAGCACATCGAATC
>JAILHZ010000158.1 GCA_024695545.1 Clostridiales bacterium | reverse complement strand
GCGAAGAGGAAGAAACATCCAAGAAGAAGGAGGACCGGGATCAGGATCGTCTCCGTCCGATACTTCGAAATGAAGTTAGAGACACCGACGCTTCTGAGGACCGTGCTCAGTGTCCGGTTTGAAAAAAGAACACTCAGAGCGATGCCTAAAGCAGATCCGATCACGGCGATGATCAGGAAGCGAAGTGCAAACAGCAGGCGGAGTTTTCCCGAGGTAAAGCCGATGGCTTTATAGATGCCGAGGTCTCTTCTTTCCTGTGCGAAGGACTTGCTGCAGATCATGGAAACGACGACCAGTACGAAGATGATCGATAATACATAGATCGTATAACGCATGGCATCGACTGCAGTCGAGATCGACTTGATATCCGAGACTTCGGAAAAATCGGAATCTGCCGTGATCTTAAACCCGTCTCCGAGTTTTTCTCTCAGTGATTCAGCGATCCGATCAGCCTCCTCCGGCTCCGAAAGGCTTGCGCCGTACCAGACATACCCGTTCACACCGATCTTTTTTGCTCCGGCATCGGACATGGCCATCGTCATACCGGTATCGTTCATGCTGCAGAAAATACCCGAGACGATAAATTCCTCCTTATATTCTCTTCTCGCAACTTCGAGCTTATCGCCTGTCTTCAGCCCCAGATCCTCGGCCAGAATGTCCGTGATAACGAGTTCATTGTCATAGACCGGTGCTCTTCCGGAGACCATACTGATCGTTTCCGGATCACGATAAAACTGACAATAGATCGTATTTCCGTTGACCGTGACATACTCGTTTCTAAAGAAGATCGACTTATTAACACACGTTTCGTCTTTCACGACAGATTCGATTCTCTCCATCTCCTCTTCGGTAAAGTTCCGATCCTGCGGTCTTACCTCGACTTCGCAAAGGATCGAACCCAAAGCCTCGAGTGCGGACTTCGACTTCATGCAGCTGGCCATAAGATTTACGGTCAGCATGAAGAACATCAGAAGTGCCGTGATCAGGATCGCCACGAGATAGCGGCGCTTATTCGAACTGAACTGACGGTAGGAAAGGCTCATGGACAGGTTCTTTCCGGAAACCGGTGCCGTCAGGAAACTGTCGAAATAGACATCCCTGCTCTCGCCGGTCAGTGCTTTTACCGGAGAAACCTTCGCCACTTTTCTCGTCGCAAGAAGGATGACCAGGACCGACAGTACCAGGATCACGAGAAGCACCAGGAGACTCGTCCCGAGATCGACATCTTTCTTCGCGATGATTGCCGTGATCGGCTGGAAGATCCCGCCGAAAAGAGCGATCATGGGGATCGCGAGAATGGTTCCGATAATGGCACCGACGATCTCCGCCAGAAGATACTGCAGCATATAGAGCACGCGAATTCTTCCCTTTGTGAATCCTTCGGCTTTCAGGATGCCGATCTCCGCGTAGCTCATCTCAATCGTCACGGTGATATTGTGTGCCATGATGATCAGAACAACGCCCGCAAGGACCATCGCAAATCCGATCATGATCGAGCAGATGATGTCCGAGAAAAGATTGGTGTAGTGCTTCATCTGGGTCTCTGTCGCCGAAGCGTATGCATAGTCCTGGATCCCGGTGTCACGGTTGATCGTTCTTGCAAACTCACCGTCACTTAATTCGCAATCAGCACTCTTATACACATAAACGATCGTAACTCTTCCCGCGACCTCCGAGTCAGAGGCAACATCCACATCAGCAGCAAGTCTTTCGAAGGTCTCCGGTGCGACATATACGGTCTTCCATCCGACCATCGCGCAGCCGTCCACCGGCTCGACAACAAATCCCTCGATCTTGAGGGTATACTCCCCGGATTTCGTCTCAAAGCGCAGGTCATCTCCGACCTTGCAGCCGTCGTTGGTGGCAATGCCCTGAACGAGATAAATGCCGTTTTCCGAGATCGGGCGGACCTCATCGAGATAACCGGAAAAGTCATCTTTGAACTGCTTGGTGACAACATCATTGAGCGGCACGATCAGCCAGCTCTGGTTGTCCTCTTTATCCTTTACGAAATGTCTTCTCATCAGAACGGCATCAGAAGTCGCCACGTGATCGACCAGCGGATGGTCTTTGACCTTCTGCAGAAGTTCATCTGAAAGACGTTCGTTCGTGATGTTCATCATGAGGTTCGCCGCATTGGCTTCCTCATACGCATCGTCGACGCTTTTCCTGACGTTCTTCTTCACGCTGTAGATCGTCGTCAGGAACATCGACACGATGATCATCAGGAGCACGATGCCAAGGAACGTGCCCTTCTTTCTTTTAATGTTGGCACGAAGCAAAGTAAGGATATCCATTTTCGTTCCTCCTTACCACTTCATGGAAGACAGCCATGCGCTTACCTGTGTCTCGCGGCTCTTTTCCTCTTCCTTATCGTACGGCGGAAGTGTCATCTCCCCGATCACGTTACCGTCTTCCAGATACAGAAGCCGGCTGGCGCGAAGTGCCGCACGAAGATCGTGGGTGACCATCAGGATGCTCTGACCGTTTCGGTTAAGCTCCGTCAGCAGGTCCAGGACTTCCTTTGTATTCTTTCTGTTCAATGCGCCCGTCGGTTCATCCGCGAAAAGCAGCTTCGGCTCGTGGATGATCGCTCTTGCGATCGCGCAGCGCTGCTGTTCACCGCCGCTGACCTGCGACGGAAGATGCGTCTTCACCTCGGAAATGCCCATCTGCTCGAGAAGTTTTTCGGCGCGTGCTTTTACCTCGGAAGCGCTCTTACCGTTATTGAGGTATCCCGGAACCGCAACATTTTCCAGAAGATTGAGATTCGAGATCAGGTGCATTTGCTGGAAGATGAATCCGAAATCGTGCGATCTTAATATCGCCAGATCTTTTTCCTTCATCTTTACAAGGTCTTTCCCGTCGAAAAGCACCTGTCCCGAGGTGGCCTTATCCATGCCGGAAAGTGCGTATAAAAGTGTGGACTTACCGGAACCCGATGCACCCATAACTACGGTAAAATCTTTTTCTCTTATCTCCAGGTTGACATGCTGCAGTACATGCACCTGCCCGCCGTTATGTGCGAAGCTCTTGCAGAGATCATGTGCGGTAAGAATGTTCTGACTCATGTGTTTTCGTCTCCTTTTTCCTTCTTAAATGCTTTCATTCGTATCGTTGTACTTAGAGTATCCGTGAAAACTTATTAAGAAGTCCTTAACCTTTCTCCATGATCAATCTTTTTTCTCCAGAGGAAGCATCAGCTTCGCCAGAAGTCCGTCAGATGTATTCTGAAGTGTAATATCCCCATCCATTTGTGTCATAAGATACTTAACAATATAAAGTCCGAGTCCGGATCCCTGCTGCGATCCTTTGTTATGTCCTCTGTAAAACTTATCGAAGATGAACGGCATGTCCTCGTCTGGAATGCCTTTTCCACTGTCTTTTATACATATAGATACATATGGATCTTTTCTTTCCAGCCTTACGGAGATCGGGCCCGGCGCATATTTTCCGGCATTCGTGATCAGGTTTTCGACACACTGCAGAAGTCTTCCCGGGTCTGCGCTGACAATTGCCTCGATACCACAGGAATCGTACGTGATCTCTTTTCCGTCCGGATCCAGGTCTTTGACCGCGCGCTCGGTAAAAGCACTGATCTCGATTTCTTTCTTTTCTACTTTCAGCCGGTTCATATCCGACAGGGAGTGAAGCAGAAGGTCATCGGTTACTTTACTTACTTCATCGCTTTTTTTCATGATGACACTCAGGTACTGGGCGCGCTTTTCCGGCGTGCTGTCCATGTTCGCCTCAAGTCCTTCCGCATATGCGCGGATCGATGTGATCGGTGTCTTGATATCGTGAGACAAAGTAGCGATGACCGTCTTATTGTTCTCGATCGCTTCTTTTTCCGAAGCACGTGCTTTATTCAGTTCTTTTCTCATACTGTCGAACGCCCAGGAGAATTCTCCGACCTCCGAGCCCCGGTCATAGGTCAGCGGGATGTCTGTGTTGCCTTTGGCGATCTCACTTGTGTACTTCGAGATCTTCTTAAGGGGGTATAACACTGTTACAAACACGAAAATTCCGGCACTTAAGAGGAATATGCAGGCAACCCCTCCGACGATCAGGATCCGGGTATCTCTTCCCGTTCCGGTATTGCTTTTTCTGAGATTTTCGGACAGTTCGGAGAGTTTTTCGGAAGCTTTTTCCGTGTTCTCCTCCTGGACAAGCTTATCGATCTCATTGATGCTGACAAGGTTTTCGCTTGCCGATTCATCTCCTCCTTTCCCCGAATCGAGATAGAGCATCACGGAAACCACAATGACCAGAACCATTAAAACGGCAAAGATGCCGAGCACACGTTTACGCATTCGCCGGCACCTCCAGCATATAGCCTACTTTATAGACGGTCTTGATGAACTTAGGATCCGCCGGGTCCTCTTCAAGCTTTTCTCTAAGCCAGCGGATATGCACAGTAAGAGTCGATGCTTCCGATGTCATAAAAGCACCCCACACGGACGTTAGGATCTTATCCTTTGGCATCGCTTCATTCTTATGCTCACAAAGGAAGGCCAGAAGATCGAATTCCCGAAGCGAAAGCGAAACCGGCTCTCCCTTCTTCGTGACTGATCTCGCCGTAATGTTTACGGAGATATCCCCGAAACTCACGATCTTCTCTTCTGTTGAAAAGCCATAGGTCCTGCGAAGCAGTGCCTGCACATGGACGAGGAGTTCTTTCATGGAATAAGGCTTCGGAAGATAGTCGTCCCCGCCGATCTCATAGCCCGAGATGCGGTCGCTCTCCGAAGTTCTGGCACTGGCAAAGATCACCGGGACTGTCGAGACTTCACGGAGCTGCTTACAGACCTCGAATCCGTCACTGTCCGGAAGATTGATATCCAGAAGCAGGAGATGGTAGGAATTGGAAGACAGAAGGCCGAACGCCTCCTCCGCGGATTCCGCCGTCGTGACTTCATACCCGTAGCCCGAGAGCATATCCGAGATGATCAAAAGGATATCCCTGTCATCGTCAATGATGAGAATCTTATACGCCATTGTCCCTCTCCAAAGAATCCTTTGCTTTATTTCAGCAAGGAATTGCTTCTTCTAGTTTAACGCATTTTAGGGATTATTGCTTCTCAAAATAATATGCGTGCCAGTCGCCCTTCTGCTTTTCTTCGATCAGCTTAAGACCTGCGGCTTCGCAGGCCGAAAGAGCGATCTCTTTCTTATGGTCGATGATGCCGCTTGTGATAAATCTTCCGCCGGGAAGAAGCTTTCCCGGAACGAGCGGTGCGATCCCCGCGATGATCTCGGCAACGATGTTGGCGATAATGAGGCTATATCCCTCTTTCTTCGCGTCCTTAAGTTCACCGGTATAGCAGTCCACTTCTACGCCGTTTTCTTTGCAGTTTTCGACTGCCACATCCACCGCCAGTCTGTCGATGTCGCATGCTTCGACATCCTTTGCCCCGAGCTTACTGCAGATAATGGCCAGAATGCCCGAACCGCAGCCGACATCAAGGACCGTATCATCGGCAGATAGATACTCATCGATGAATTCTGCACACATAGATGTAGTTTCATGTGTTCCTGTTCCGAACGCAGAACCGGGGTCGAGATAGACCACTTTCCGGTCTCCGCTTTCACTCACGGATTCTCTTTCCCACGAGGGCGCGATCGTCACGCGGGGCGATACGGAGAAAGCATGGTAATCTTTCTTCCACTCGTTTTCCCAGTCTTCGTCTTTGACATATTTGTAAGAGACTTTGCCGTCACCGACCGGAAGGAATTCCCCAATTGCGGAGAGTCGTTCTTCCAGCAAAGCAATTGTTTCTTCCAGTGTTTTGGATCCTGTAGCGATGTTTCCGTAGATCGTGCCGACACCCTCGGGATTCTCGTATTCCTCTTCTTTGGCGCCCAGGCGGATCCCGTCGTCGAACTCGGCAAAGTATGCGTGGATCTTAACATCCGATCCCAGTGAATCGACAAATCCGTCATCGGCATATGCCAGCGAGTCCGGATCGTCAATGATCCTTTTGATCTCCAGAGGGTCACATACGGCGATTCCGTCGGCTCCCAGCTGGGAAAGCATTTCGCAGATTGCATCTGATGCATCTTCGGTTGTAATGATCTCGATCTCCACCCATTTCATAAAAACATTCACGCTCACAAATCTTTTTTTGCATTTATTTTACATCGTGCGAAAAACTGTTGCAAATATTAAAAGTTATTTATAGAATTTTATTATGAAGGTAAAGAGGGGCTTGTGATCTTGAAGAACAGAAGACCAAAATCAAGGGGTAGTGAAGTAGCTAAAGTCGTTGCCGTTGTAGCGGTTTTGCTTGCTTTCCCCACCATTCTCCTCGCACATTCCAAGTGGAGCAGCAAACAGATGACCCAGCCCGTCCATTCGGCGGACCAGAACGTAGTTATTTCTGACTACGGTGCTTCTCCTGTAGAGAAAGACCAGGCATATTTAGAGAATACCGCTCCTGTAGATCTCGCTGCTGAAGAGATCAAGATGCCTGTCATGCAGACTCCCGCTTACAATTCCTACGACCTCGTCGGTATCGGATCCGGCAAGGACTCCGACGCTAAAGAATTCTGGACCCGTCAGCTGACAGCCGGAGCTAAAAGACAGCACGTCCTCGCGCCCTTCGCCAGCGATGAGAAATATTCCGAGCTCTGCAAGGAATACGGCATCACGGGCGAAACCGAGTATATCGATCTGGTTGCTGTCGGCGATAACCTCTATCACCTGATGATCACGAATTCCGGACTTCAGGAAGACGGCACCTATAATTACGACAGCATCTATGCGAACATCAAGGATTACATCAACGAAGCAGACATCCGCATCATTAACCAGGAAGTCGTTCTTACTTCCGACCGTTCGCAGTGGACCAACTTCCCTGTATTCGGTGCACCGATCGAGTGCGGCGAAGCGGTTGTAAAAGCAGGATTCAATGTTATCACCCACGCCACCAACCACAGCTGGGACAAGGGCCGCGACATCGCGATGGAAGATATCGAGTTCTGGAACAGCCAGAATAATGTTCTTCTCACCGGTATGTACGACTCCCAGGAAGATTACGATCACATCGTTGTCGGCGAGTACAAGGGCGTAAAGGTTGCTTACCTCAACTACACACAGAACCTTAACGGTTTCACTCTTCCTGCTGACAGCAAGTACATGGTCAAGCTGATCGATATGAACCTGATCAAGTCCGATATCGCAAAGGCCAGAGAAGTTGCCGATATCGTCATCGTATTCCCGCACTGGGGCGAAGAGTATCAGACAGCTCCTTCCTGGTATCAGAAGGACCTTGCTCAGCAGATCGCAGATGCCGGCGCCGATCTCATCATCGGTACCCACCCGCATGTTATCCAGCCGCTCGAGATCCTCACCACTGCAGACGGTAAAGAAGTTCCATGCTTCTACTCTCTCGGCAACTTCGTATCCAACATGCCGTGGAACGAGACTTATGTTGAGGCTCTGGCAAAGGTAAGAATTAAGAAGGAAGGTTCCAAGGTTTCCATCGAGACTGTAGAAGCCGTACCGCTCGTTAACTACAGAGGCATCGAGATGGACTACACCGTTTATCTCCTCGAGGATTACACCACGGAGATCTCCAGAACACAGAGAAAGTGGGAGATCACCCCGACCTACGTTGAGAACTTCTTTAACGGAGTTTTCACCACCAAGTATTATGAAATGAAGCAGGATTAAGCAATACAGCCTCCCTGTTGTAGATAAAAGCTCCGATCTCGCCATCGGGGCTTTTATTTTACGTATATTCTTTCTTCTTTTTGCATGCTACAATGCAGTTATAGGGTCAGCCGGGCACTGACCGGAAACAGGGTAAAAGAGGTATTAGGTTATGTTTAATGCAAAAGCACTTTCAGGGAGATTTCTACGCTCCAAAAGATCATGTAAGATCGTCGCCTTGATCATATCGGCCGCATTTGTTTTCTCTGCCTGCAAGTCGAACGATAAAGAAGGCAAAGCCAAACTGACGACCGAAGAAACGACGACCTCCGCAACGACGGAATCCACAACTGAGACTACTACGGAAACGACGGAGGACACCACCACGACAGAGTCTACCACTGAATCCACTGAACCGCTGGATGAGATTCAGTCGTATTTTAAGCTCTATCCGGAAATGTTCCCGATCATCGACAGTTCCACGGCAAGA
The DNA here is from genome assembly GCA_024695545.1 of Clostridiales bacterium. The sequence continues at coordinate 10,873 of JAILHZ010000158.1, read as the reverse complement.
AAACCGATCACTGAAGCCGTATACGAATACTTCATGGGCAATGACCAGTCCCGTGCTCCGATGTGTTCGAAGACACATGGAGCCTGGATCAACCTTGCCGATAAAGTTGCCGATCTTGTCTTCCTCGTCGCACCTACCGAAGAGGAAGAGAAACACTTCCGTGAAGTAAAAGTCAACATCGAGATGAAACCATACGGTTATGACGGCCTTGGTTTTATCGTCGCTCCTGACTGCCCCGTGAAGAGCCTCACGCAGGAGCAGATCCGCGGCATCTATGAGTGCAAGATCACGAACTGGAAACAGGTCGGCGGTCCGGACGCGGAGATCCATCCTTATTTCCGTGATGACCAGTCCGGAAGCCAGCGTCTCTTTGAAGAATTCCTGTGGCCGGACGGAGATGCTCCGGACTTCTCTTCTATGATGGATCACTTCTATTTCGAAGACGATATGGAGAGCATTACCGATGCCGTTTCTTATGACAAGTACGCCATCGGCTATAACATCATCTCCTATCTAGACTGGGCATTTGAGAACGGATATATCGATCTTGTGGCGATCGATGGTGTCGTCCCGAAGACAGAGACGTTCAAAGATCATTCGTATCCTTATATCACGACCGCCTACGTCGCGATCCGCGCCGATGAACCTTCCGACAGCCCGGCAAGGATGCTTTATGACTGGATCGGGTCTGAAAAGAGTATCGAACTCATTGCAGATAACAGTTCACTTAATGTCGATGTCGGAGACTCCGAGATCCTGAAGTATGACTCCTGAATGACTGTATTCACGTTTTTCTGTAAAGAAAAAGAAGCTGTCCTTTCCGGGACAGCTTCTTTTGTTTTCAAGATCATATGGTTCTTACTTGAACATCCCCTTCACTCTCTCAAAGAACGAACCGCGCTTCTGGTAGTTCTTCTCCGTGAGTGTGTTATCGAAGGCACGCAGCTTGGCTTTCTGATCTTCTGTAAGCTTTGTCGGAACCTCGACAGAGAATCTTACTGTGTGATCGCCGCGCATGCCGGATCTGTTTTTATACGGGATACCCTTCTGCTTCAGTGTCAGGGAATCACCCGGCTGGGTTCCTTCCTTAACATGAACGGTCTGCTCACCGTCGATCGTAACGACCTGAACGTCTGCACCAAGCGCTGCCTGTGAGAACGTGATCGGCACTTCGCAGAATGTGTTGTTTCCCTGTCTCTGGATGATCGGATGCGGTTTAACACGGAACTGGATGTAAAGTGTTCCGTATGGACCGCCGCGGAGACCCGGCTCACCCTCACCGGAGATCGGGAGCATATCGCCCGTATCGACACCTGCCGGAACATGGATCTTAAGATCCTTCTTAATGACCGCACGTCCACGGCCACGGCAGTTCGGACACGGGTTCTTAATGACCGTACCACGTCCGTTACATGCCGGACAGTCACGAGTCACCATTGTCATACCAAAGAGTGTCTGTGTCTGCTGCTGGATCCTTCCGCTTCCCTTACAGGTCGGGCAGGTCTCAGGCTTGGTGCCTTCCGCCGCACCGGATCCCTTACATACAGAACATGTATCCTCTTTGTTGATCGTGATCGTACGGTCTACGCCGAACGCTGCTTCCATGAAGTCCAGCGACATATTGTACTTAAGATCGGCACCACGTACCGGTCCGTTGTTTCTTCTTCCGCCGCCGCCAAAAGCACCGCCGAAGAACGATCCGAAGATATCTCCCAGATCGACTGCAGAACCGCTGAATCCGGAGAATCCCTGTCCATCGACGCCGGCATGGCCGAACTGATCGTAGTTTCTTCTCTTTTCGGAATCAGACAGGACCGCGTAAGCTTCGTTACATTCCTTGAACTTCGCTTCTGCTTCCTTATCGCCCGGATGAAGGTCCGGGTGATACTGCTTGGCCATCTTACGGTATGCCTTTTTGAGTTCGTCCTCCGAAACGTTCTTGTCTACGCCAAGGACCTCATAATAATCTCGCTTTTGTTCAGCCAAAGCCTTGTTCCTCCTTTATCGGCATAAGGCTGTGCGCGAAAAATCGTGCACAGCCCTGCCTCTTATCTGTTAGTTCTGATGCGCCGGAAATCAGAAATCTCCGCCGGCACTCTTGAATCCGTCAGATCCTTCGGCGCCTGCATCCGGAGCAGCACCAGCGCCCGGGTTAAAGCCTGTGAAATCCTGCGGATTCGGCTGGCCCTGTGCGCCCTCAGGCTGAACCTGAGCGTAGATCTTCTCAGCGACCTTGGAGAAAGCGTTAGTAACGTTATCTGTCTCGGTCTTCATGTCTTCAGTATTGTTTGCTTCGATCGCCTTCTTAAGTCTGTCGAGAGGCTCCTGGATGGAAGCCTTGTCAGCAGGATCCATCTTATCATCGAGATCCTTCATGGTCTTCTCTGTCTGGTAAACACAGGACTCTGCCTTGTTCTTAACTTCGACTTCTTCCTTACGGGCCTTATCCTCAGCAGCGTGCATCTCTGCTTCCTTGATCGCCTTGTTGATATCTTCCTCACTCATGTTGGAAGAAGCGGTGATCGTGATGTGCTGCTCACGGTTCGTGCCGAGGTCCTTTGCGCTTACGTTAACAATACCGTTGGCATCGATATCGAATGTAACTTCGATCTTCGGAACACCACGCGGTGCCGGTGCGATACCATCGAGGATAAAGTTACCGAGCTCCTTGTTGTATCTTGCGATCTCACGCTCGCCCTGGAATACGTGAACGTCAACCTGGGACTGGTTATCAGCAGCAGTAGAGTAAACCTGGCTCTTCTTTGTCGGGATAGTAGTGTTTCTCTCGATCATCTTTGTGAATACGCCGCCTTCTGTCTCAATACCGAGGGAAAGAGGTGTAACGTCGAGAAGGAGAAGTCCCTTAACATCACCGGTAAGAACTGCAGCCTGGATAGCAGCACCGATTGCAACACACTCATCCGGGTTGATGCCCTTGAACGGATCTTTACCGAAGTGATTCTTAACAGCTTCCTGAACCGCCGGGATACGAGTGGAACCACCAACGAGCAGGATCTTCTGGATGTCGTTCGGTGTCATGTTCGCATCGGACATTGCACGGCGAACCGGCTCCATAGTTGCTTCAACGAGGTCACGTGTCAGCTCATCGAACTTCGCACGTGTCAGTGTGATGTCGAGGTGCTTCGGGCCTGTTGCATCTGCTGTGATGTACGGAAGGTTGATGTTGGAAGTTGTCACACCGGAAAGCTCGATCTTGGCCTTCTCAGCTGCTTCCTTAAGTCTCTGCATAGCCATCTTATCTGCAGTAAGATCTACGCCCTGCTCCTTCTTAAATGTGTCTACTAAGTAATCAACGATCTTCTTATCGAAGTCATCACCACCGAGGCGGTTGTTACCTGCGGTTGCAAGTACTTCAAATACACCGTCGCCGATCTCGAGGATAGATACATCAAATGTACCGCCGCCGAGGTCGAATACGAGGATCTTCTGATCGGATTCCTTATCGAGGCCGTAAGCAAGAGATGCCGCTGTCGGCTCGTTGATAATACGCAGTACTTCGAGACCTGCAATCTTACCTGCATCCTTAGTAGCCTGACGCTGTGCATCGGAGAAGTAAGCCGGAACCGTGATAACAGCCTGTGTGACAGTCTGTCCGAGATAAGCCTCTGCATCACTCTTGAGCTTAGAGAGGATCATTGCGGAGATCTCTTGCGGAGAATACTGCTTGTCATCGATGGATACCTTGTAGCTCGAACCCATCTCACGCTTGATGGACTGAACGGTTCTCTCCGGGTTGGTAACCGCCTGACGCTTTGCTACCTGACCGATGAGACGCTCCCCGTTTTTACTGAAAGCGACGACGGACGGAGTGGTTCTGTTACCTTCCGGATTCGGGATAACGACCGGTTCAGTACCTTCCATTACCGCGACGCATGAGTTTGTTGTACCTAAGTCAATACCAATTACTTTTGCCATATCTTTTTCCTCCTTTGTCAAAAAGCACTTTCGCGCTTTCCGTTTTGTGTTTTTTTACCGGAAGAATCAAGCCTTAAGTGAAAACCTTATGCTCTCTTCTCCATGATGTGATCAACAAGACCATACTTCAGAGCTTCCTCTGCCGTCATCCAGTTATCACGCTCAACATCCTTCTCGATGGTCTCAAGAGATTGTCCGGAAGCATCTGCCAGGATCTTGTTGAGCTTCTGCTTCGTTCTCTTGATGTGATCCGCTGCGATCAGGATATCGGTTGCCTGACCCTGTGCACCGCCCAGAGGCTGGTGGATCATGACTTCCGCGTTCGGCAGGATGAATCTCTTGCCCTTAGTACCTGCTGTAAGAAGAACAGCACCCATGGAAGCGGCCATACCCATGCAGATCGTCTGCACGTCCGGCTTAATGTGCTGCATGGTGTCATAGATCATCATGCCGTCTGTAACGGATCCTCCCGGGCTGTTGATATAGAACTGGATATCCTTGTCCGGATCCTCTGCTTCCAGGAAGAGAAGCTGTGCAGTGATCAGGCTTGCTGTTACTGCGTTTACTTCTTCGGAAAGAATAACGATTCTTTCTTTCAGAAGACGGGAGAAGATATCGTATGCACGCTCGCCACGATTTGTCGACTCAATAACGGTTGGGACCAGACTCATTCTCTCAAAGTTTTCCATAGTGTGTACTCCTTTATATTTTGTATTCTTAGTTTCAAAACTAGTTGGCGACCTTCACGACTGTGTGACGGATCACTTTACCCTTGCAGGTATATCCTTTCTGGAATACCTGTGCGATCTGCTGCTCACCGAAGGCTTCGTCCTCGACATGCATGACCGCTTCATGCAGGTTCGGATCAAATGCTTCTCCTTCTTTGCCCTCGATCTCCTCGACACCGAGTTTACCGAGCACATTACCTGCCTGCTTTCCGATGAGTCTGATGCCCTCGGCAACCTTCTCAACAGAAGATTCATCCATATTCTCGGAGGAAGCAACTGCTCTTTCGATATCATCTACGAGCGGGAGCCACTCCTTCACGACCTCGGCAACCGCTGCCGAATAGATCTCTTCTTTTTCCTTCTGTGTACGTCTTCTGAAGTTGTCGTACTCAGCCAGAAGTCTCATATAGCGGTCCTTAAGTTCCGCCAGTTCTGCAGCACTTGCATCTTCAGCATTCTCTTCAGAATCTTCCGCAGTCTCTTCTGCAGTTTCTTCAGGAGCTTCTTGCTCAGAAGCCTCTTCTGCTTCTTCAGTTTCTTCCGAAACTTCTTCACTGGTTACCGGAACTGCCACATCGCCATCCAGGACAAATTCTTCATTTCCGGTGTTGAGCTCGATCGGCTCTTTGTTCTCGTGTTTCTTCATTCCTTTGCCTCTTTTCAGTTCTTTTATCGTATTCAACCTTACGGCTGATTCAATTTCTCATCGAGCATCATCCGCACGAAATTGATCTGCGAGATGACCTTGCTGTATTCCATTCTCTTCGGTCCGATGACTCCGATATTGCCGGCCACCTTGCCGCCCACATTGTAGGTCGTCGTGATGAAGCTGCAGTTGTTGAGTCCCTCGAGCGTGATCTCCTGCCCGATGCGGATCATGTACTCTTTCTTTCCATCCTGCTGGGTGACCTCATCGACATATCCTGCGACCAGTCCGTCATGCGAGAGCGTATCGAAAAGCCCCTGTGCTTTTTTCGTATCGGAAAACTCCGGGAGAGAAAGCATTCTGTGCTTGCCCTGCATATAGACATCGAGGTTATCTGCCTGCTTGATCGCGGTATACGCCTCGTAAAGCACCTGATTGAGAAGTGCGTCCGGAAGCTCGACCTTCTGGTTGTCCTTCGCTGCCGTTGCCACCGTGATCAGAGAGATCTCCGAGAGAGGAAGTCCCGACAGTCCCTGCTCGACCGCATTACCGATCTGAGCGACCTGTTCCTGCGTAAGGAAATCCGGGATACGGACCATTCTGTTCTTTACGACACCTGCGCTGAGAACTACGACCACTAGGACTTTACCCGGCTCGATCATGAGCATCTTCAGCTGGGTCAGATAACTGCTGGTAAGCTTCGGCGTCATCGCCAGTGAGATGTACCCCGTCTGGTCCGCCAGTGTGGAAGATGCCGCTTTCAGAAGGCCTGCGATCTCGTCAAAGCTCATGCTGAGTTTTTCTTTAATCTCTTTTCCTTCCTCATCAGAGAGGCGGTCGACCTTCATGAGCGAATCGACATACTCTCTATAACCCTTATCGGAAGGAATACGTCCTGCCGATGTGTGCGGTTTCTCCAGGTACCCGAGCTGCTCGAGCTCAGCCATATCGTTTCGGAGTGTTGCGGAGCTGACCATGAAATCGTGACGATCGATCAAAGCCTTCGATCCCACAGGCTCACAAGTCGCGACATAATCGTCTACGATCGCCTGAAGAACTTCCTTTTTCCGATTGTCCAAAGCCATGTCCGCACCTCCTTCATCTTGTGTCAAAGTACGGTTTAGCACTCTATCTTCTCGAGTGCTAAACCTACTATAATTCTAAAGTCAAAGAATGTCAAGACAATATCAGAGAAAGATTGCATATATTATAGAAAGACCCTCCGGATGCCCTCCGAAGTTCTTCCGGAAATGCTATAATATCGAGTATGAATCAGCAACTGATCAATAACACTATTTCATATATAAAAGCACTTTTCGCAGGTAACGCGGATGGTCATGACGCGGACCATTCCCTGCGCGTCTATAGGAATGCCATGCGTATCGCCGAAGGCTATCCGGACGCTGATACAGATCTGATCGTTCTGTCTTCTCTTCTTCACGATGTGGATGACCATAAGCTCTTTAACACAGAGAATAACAGCAACGCTAGAACGTTCCTTAAGGATAACGGCATCCCCCAAGATCAGATCGAAGAGATCGTAAAGATCATTAACTCAGTTTCTTTTAGTAAGAATAAAGGAAAGACTCCCGAAACCATCGAAGCAAAGATCGTCCAGGATGCCGATCGTTTAGACGCCATGGGCGCCATCGGCATCGCCCGTACCTTCGCGTACGGCGGTAAAAAAGGACGAAGCCTTGACGACTCCGTCCAACATTTTCACGATAAGCTTTTACTTCTCCATGACACCCTCAACACCGACGAAGCCAGAGAAATGGCCGGCAAACGTCATGAGTTTATGGTGCAGTTTCTAGAGGAATTAGGAGAAGAAAGATAGGCACTTATACAACTGTCATTCAATTGTATAGTCATAAGTGAGCCCGTGAACCGCAATTGAAAAATCATCGCAACCGTTAACGACTAAAACATAGCTGTACATATATTCAACCTTAACACCATAGTTCAATTCGTATATATCAAACCCTTCATAGGATGGAACCGGATCTTTAGCAGATGAAAAACCTACTCCGTAGCATACATTTCCGCTATCTGTGGATAGTTTTTCCGTATGGTCGACAATAAGGCTTTTTGTATTTGTATATACACATTCGTAAAAACTTTCATAATAATGATTCTCACCAGTATATTCGTCTGTCCAATAATACAGCCAGTGAAGTTCACCACCGTCCATCGATAATATGGTGCCCATTCCTCCAACAGCTTCTAATCCGCTCCATGTTCCGGGAATATCCAAATGTCCCATTACATTGTTTTTGGTCATATAGTCGGCTCGTGTTTGGCAATTTGTCATAACGGCATCGGTAAATTGGAATGGTATTGTCACTGTCTTTCCATTTTCATCAGTATATGAAATCGAATGGGACTGACAACAATCCTTAATTGCAGCTTTCATAGCCTTAATAGCTATACTTTTAGAGTTTTCCGGTGGAGGAAACGTTTTGGTTGAAACCGCAGGTGTCGGCGTCGCGGTAGCAGACACCTGCGTTGGTGTGCACGTTGATGTTAGTGTTGCCGTTTCCTTTGAGACAGGCTTAGGAGCCTTCGAAGGAGTTGGTGTAGCGGTCTTTTTAATCTTTTTATCAGGCTCACTCGCGTGTGATATTGTTGTTTCAGAAGTATTGCCTTCGACTATTTCAGCGTCAGAAGATTCCAGAGAAACAGATTCCGAAGTCGATTCAACCGGAGACTCCATCGTTGTCATTTCAAGCATTTCAGTTGTTTCTGATGATGTAGATATATCTGCTGTCTTTTCAGTAACACTTTCCGATACAGATGAAAACACTTCAGCCATTTCGGTCTCTGTATTCTTTGGTATTTTATTGCATCCACTAGATGAAATCACTAATGAGAAAATCATCAGCAAGGCCAGCGTTCTTATCGTTCTATATGAAGTATTCATAACTCCCTCCCACTTGTGTTCCATCTGTTGAAACTCTGCCTATTGAGTTATAACAGATCTAACCACAAAGTACCTTTCTAAACAGGACTAATCCGTGAAAATCTGCACCCAGTAATAACCGTATTCACTATCGTCTTCAAGATTGATCATTCCAAACCCCATCCGCTTAAAATTCGGATTCAACATATTACGTCTATGTCCGTCCGAACTCAACCAGTCGGCTACAGCCTCTTCCGCCGATACTTGTCCGAAAGCTATGTTTTCTCCAAAATCTGTATAGGATACTCCTACTTCATTTAGGACGGTATAGAAATAATCACCATTAAGTCGCTTATGGCTTGTCGTAACCGGGATTTCTTTTGCACGAATACGGGCTGCAGCGTTTATAGAACTATCAAGGACAAGCGGATCAACTCCGGCTTTTGCACGTTCCGCATTCACCATATTCAGCACTTTCTGTGCATGCGAACTTGTTGGTTTCGGAGGCGGTTTTGGTGTAGGAGTGGGCGTATTTGTCGGAGTCGGTGTGTTTGTCGGAGTTGGTCCATCCGTCGGCACAGTTGTACTCGAAGGAGTCTTCGTAGGTTTCTGATTTTCCGGCACTTTTGTTGGCTTCGCCGCCGATGTCGGAACTGGTGTATTCTTTTCATTTTGAGAAGACGCAGGCTTAGATTCAGTTGTGTCCTCACTCGGGATTGAAGCATTAATACTTCCCTCTATCTCAGAAGAAGAAACTGGAGTAGTCTCGATCGAAGGCTCCTCACTTGGCTCAATTGAAGTTGTTATTTCAGTTGTACTTTCCGAGGTAGTTTCAGTGGTTATTGATTCAGTCACTAATTCCTCACTGGTTGAGGACACCGGAGAATAGTCTGGTTCTGTCCCGGTCTTACTCTTCTTGCATCCGATCTCAAGAAAAACCATCGCGAGAACCAGCAGGATCGCCATCACTTTTTTACATCTTGAATCTGTAGAGTTCATATGTAGCTCCTTAACCAAGATATAGCGCAATTGGTATATCTGTTCAGCCCTCCTTTAAAGAATTTAAAGGGGCAGACGATAATACATATCAAATTCAGCTTCTTCTGCAACTGTAAGAACAACTTGCATCATCCAACTACTAGTATTATGTCTGCATTCGAGCTAGCATAACAGGGGCCATCTGTATATTCAACATCACCAACATAAATCGCTACAATTTTACCATTAAAAATCCAATCTAAATCGTCACCATTGGTCTGTTTGCTATGCAACAAAACATGGAATACTCAACAGTTTTATGCCATTATACCCCCTTTTTAAGCTCCGTAACAGCACAAATTACGATCGATTACAAGTCGAGCATAATCCAACACTCATTTAGTTTTTCATTTAAGTAGAGTCTAGCGCGCAAAAAATGAAAAGTTAATGCAAGAGATCCTTTCGAATTACTCCTGCTCTTTTGAATCCGGAAGGCTCTCCCCCATCTTCTCTGTCAGATCATGGAGGCTTTTATTGTACTGGGCCTGGGTGATGGCGTGCTTCTCGAGGAAGGTATCCAGCAGGGCCTTTTGCTTTAAATACAGTTCGTGTTTCTGCTCTTTGGTTGACATAGATCCTTCCTCCTTCTATTTCGCATCCCGTGTGAACGTACAGTTCGGGTAATTCAGGCAGCCCCAGAACTCGCCGAAACGGCCGGATCTCTTCATCAAGGAACTGCCGCACTTCGGGCATCGAAGCGTGCCCGGAATGATTCCCGGGTTTACTCCGGAAACATTCGCACCGCAGAACTGCGGAAGTGCGCCCATCTCTTTTCCGAGACACTCGAATACTTTCTGGTTCATGCGGCAGTCATTCAACGCGCGGTGGGCACCATCGGAACAAATACCGTAATGTTCGGCAAGGCAGCTCAAAGAATATCCTTCGGGGCACTTCATGATCTTCTTGGCAAACTTCAGTGTATCGATATAATCATTTCCGACGGTCTTCCCCAGGAATGCTTCCGCATCACGATAAATAAACTTCAGATCGAAAGACTGGATGTTGTGACCGACAAGGACTTCGTCTCCCGCGAATTCGAGAAACTCGGGAAGCACTCTGGAGAATGATGGACTGTTCTTGACCATCTCATCCGTGATCCCGTTAACATAAGAAGCTGCTGACGGGATATGCATCCCGGGATTCACCAGCGTGGAGTATTCGTCAACGACCTTACCATCCCGGACCTTCACGGCGGAGATCTCGACCACTCTGTCCGAATACCAGATGATGCCTGTCGTTTCCAGATCAAACACCACGTAGTTCGGAATGTATGTATTCAGGATATTTCCACACTTGTCCGAGAGCATCGGTTCACCTCTACACTTCATCGATTGTCTTTCAATCATTTTAATACAAGTTGTTATGACTAACTCATTCACTTCATCATTTTCATAATAAGAAAATTGCAGGGCAAATATACGGTCTTCAAAAAGGTTCCATATAGAACCTTGACGGTAATTAGTTCTATATGGTACTATCTACCTATCGAATCTTATATGCTCCGGAGGCAATATATGGAAACGAGAACCGGCTTTCTGATATCACAGATCAAGCAGGTACAGGCACGTGTTTTTCAGCGGCTGCTTCAGGACAGCGGCGTAGAGGAATTCAATGGTCCTCAGGGTC
>JAILHZ010000146.1 GCA_024695545.1 Clostridiales bacterium | reverse complement strand
GCAAGAACATCTTCCAGTGTGAGCGGCTCGAAGTAGAGCTTGTCGGAAGTGTCATAGTCGGTGGAAACTGTCTCAGGGTTGCAGTTAACGATGATGGACTCGAATCCCATCTTCTTGAGTGCGAGAGCCGCGTGTACACAGCAGTAGTCGAACTCGATACCCTGACCGATACGGTTCGGGCCGCCGCCTAAGATCATGATCTTCTTCTTGTCGGAAGAAGGACTCTTATCCTCGGAGAGGTGATATGTGGAGTAGTAATAAGCTGCGTCCTGTGTACCGCTTACGTGTACGCCTTCCCAAGCCTCACGGATGTTGTACTGGTAACGTGCGTTTCTGATATCCTCTTCCGGGACCTCGAGGAGCTTGCTGAGGTAGCGGTCGGAGAAACCGTCCAGCTTCGCCTGCTTGAGTGTTGCCTCTTCCGGAACAGAACCCTTGAGATTGAGGAGAGCTTCTTCTTCCTCGACGAGCTCGAGCATCTGCTCTAAGAACCAGTGCTTGATCTTGGTCAGCTGGTAGAGTTCCTCAACGGTAGCGCCCTTACGAAGTGCCTCATAGAGGATGAACTGTCTGTCGGATGTCGGGTAAGCCAGCATCTGCATCAGCTCTTCCTTGGAAAGGTCGTGGTAGTTCTTCGCATAGCCGAGACCGTAACGTCCTGTCTCAAGGCTGCGGATCGCCTTCTGGAAAGCTTCCTTATAGGTCTTGCCGATGGACATTACCTCACCAACGGCACGCATCTGTGTACCGAGCTTGTCGGAAGCGCCCTTGAACTTCTCGAATGCCCAGCGGGCAAACTTGATTACTACATAGTCTCCATCCGGTACGTACTTATCGAGTGTGCCGTACTTGCCGCACGGGATCTCGTCAAGTGTCAGACCGCAGGCGAGCATCGCGGATACGAGAGCGATCGGGAAGCCCGTTGCCTTGGAAGCGAGAGCGGAAGAACGCGATGTTCTCGGGTTGATCTCGATAACAACGATACGTCCGCTGACCGGATCGTGTGCGAACTGGCAGTTGCATCCGCCGATAACCTCGATCGCGCGTACGATCTTGTAGGAGTATTCCTGAAGCTTCTGCTGTACATCCTCGGAGATGGTAAGCATCGGGGCAGAGCAGAAGGAGTCACCGGTGTGAACACCGATCGGGTCAATATTCTCGATGAAGCAGACGGTGATAACGTTGTCCTTGGAGTCACGTACGACCTCGAGCTCGAGCTCTTCCCAGCCGGCGATGCACTCCTCAACGAGTACCTGTCCGACCAGAGAAGCCTGAAGACCTCTCTCGCAGACGACCTTCAGTTCATCCACATTATAAACAAGGCCGCCGCCGGCACCGCCCATCGTATAGGCAGGTCGGAGAACGACCGGGTACTTCAGTTCTTCAGCGATCTTGACCGCTTCATCTACAGAGTAGGCAACTCTGGATCTCGGCATCTCGATGCCGAGACTGGTCATCGTATTCTTAAACTCGATTCTGTCTTCACCACGCTCGATGGCATCGACCTGAACACCGATAACCTTTACGCCGTATTTCTCGAGGACACCTGCCTCGGAAAGCTCGGAGCAGAGGTTCAGTCCGGACTGTCCGCCGAGGTTCGGGAGGAGAGCATCCGGGCGCTCTTTCTCGATGATCTGTGTAAGTCTTGCCAGATTCAGCGGCTCGATGTAAGTGATATCCGCTACATCCGGGTCGGTCATGATCGTAGCCGGGTTACTGTTTACCAGAACGATCTGGTAGCCGAGCTTCTTCAGTGCTTTGCAAGCCTGAGTACCGGAGTAGTCAAACTCACATGCCTGGCCGATGATGATCGGGCCGGAGCCGATGATCAGGATCTTGTTAATGTCGTCTTTCTTGGGCATGGTCTCTTTCCTCGCTTTAATAAATTAAATATCCTATCTAACTCTAAACGGAAATTTGCTGGGAATATAATAACAGAAATCACCCGATAGTAAAACCCAAATTCTGAAGATCGGAAGCAAAGGTTTTTATGGAAAAACACAGTATTTAAAATTCGGCGCGAAAAGCACTAAAACGGCGTTGACTTTTGCTTTTCAGGCGTTCATAATTTCAATAGGTATTCCCAAAAATAAGGAGGTGACGAAGGTGGATAGTTGTGATGGCAGTTATCGAAGGCGTGGCTGTTTTGAGAAAAACGATTCAGATGAGAATCACATACGGACACATCTTCGTCACGATATGGATGCCTGACCGAAAGTCACGGGACAGGTGCTTTTCCGAAGAAGAAACTTCGATTTTGATCTGAACTGTTTTTCACAGTAGCTTCCCTTTTTGACGGCATGAAAATGCCTGAAATTCAGCAAAAGGAGGCGGGTTTCATATGGATGAGAATGAGATCAAAAATGAGATCGTAAATGAAACCAAAGGTGAAAACAAAAGTGATACCAGAAATGTAGTGGAAGAGATCCTGGAACTGATCCGGGCCGACAAGTCGGACGGTGAACTCCGTGCGAAACTCGAAGACTACCACGAAAGCGACATCGCGGACGCGATCGAGCAGATCACCAAAGAAGAACGTAAGAAGTTATACCACATCCTCGGCGCCGAGAAGGCATCCGATATTTTCGCATACCTCGAAGATCCGGAAGAGTTCATCAGCGAACTCGACGTATGGTCTGCCGCGAAGATCATCGAGAACATGGACGCCGACGATGCTGTTGACGTACTCGAAGAAGTCGATGAGGAGACTCAGGAGAAGATCATCTCCCTCATGGACGATGAGAGTTCCCAGGACATCAAGCTTATTCAGTCCTATGAGGATGATGAGATCGGATCGAAGATGACCACGAACTTCGTCGTGATCAAGAATGACCTGTCGATCAAGCAGGCCATGAAGGAACTGATCCGCCAGGCGGATGAGAACGATAATATCTCGACGATCTATGTCGTCGATGAGAATGAAAAATTTTACGGCGTGATCGATCTGAAGGACCTGATCCGCGCCAGAGACTATTCGAAACTCGAGTCCCTGATCGTTACCTCTTACCCGTATGTAAATGACCATGAGAAACTCGACGAATCCATCGAGAAGATCAAGGACTACGCCGAGGATTCTATCCCGGTACTGAATGATAATGACGAGATACTGGGTGTTATCACATCGCAGGACATCATCGAAGTCGTAGATGATGAGATGGGTGATGACTACGCTAAGCTGGCCGGTCTTACTGCGGAGGAGGATCTGAACGAGACTCTTCCGGAGAGCATGAAGAAGCGCCTGCCCTGGCTGGTCACGCTTCTGATCCTCGGCCTTTTCGTATCCACGGTCGTCGGACTTTTTGAGACGGTCGTATCGGAACTGGCGATCGTCGTGTGTTTTCAGAGCCTCATTCTGGACATGGCCGGAAACGTCGGTACACAGTCACTTGCTGTTACCATTCGTGTACTCATGGATGAGCACCTTAAGACCAGTGAGAAGATAAAGTTTACGCTGAAGGAGATGCGTGTCGGATTCTTTAACGGCATGCTTCTCGGAACAATTGCTTTTGCCGGGATCGGGTTTTATGTCATGCTCTTCAAGCACTATTCGCCCGGCTTCTCCTTTGCCGTCGCGGCATGTGTCGGCGGCTCGCTGTGGCTCGCCATGATCGTCAGCAGTCTGGTCGGAACTCTCGTTCCGATGTTCTTCCATAA
>JAILHZ010000140.1 GCA_024695545.1 Clostridiales bacterium | reverse complement strand
ATCGTACTCAAAACCCTCGCAGAGCTTCTCGTCAAAAACAGCCACCGCCCGGTCTTCAAATAACGCGATCTTTTCCAGCCCGAACATATTCTCTTTCGGGCATTCGATGACTTCTTTAGCATCCGCCTCATTTTCAATGAGCTTTTTGGATTTTTTACAGCCAACGAGTGTGATCAGTGTAACAGCCACCAGTAAAAAAGCGAAAACCCGTTTTCTCATAAACAACTCCTCCTTTTCAAGACATCCTTTCTTTTCCTAAAAACTATATTTCGTCGATCCAGTATATATACCGGAACTCCAGTAAGGTTAGTAGTTTACATTATCTTCAATTCTGATGCATAATGCAATTGAAAAAGCAGAAATGCTTTGGGCTGACCGTAAGGTCCGGGTCCACCTACAGGCGCTGGGAACCGGCGCCATTTTTTTTGAAGGAAATTGTTACCATGTCTAGGCAGGCAAGAAAGATATTAAGTTGTTTTTGACAGAATGGACGAATTTCTTAATCTTCGAATCCCTCCGTCTCCGCCAGAAAAGATGAAGTTACCCCCGTTTCTGAACAGCGATGTCCGGAAACGGGGGTGCTTTTTTGTTAATTCATATTACCCGGAAAGAATCAGGTTCCGGGGCTGGAAGAATAGGAAGATCAGGAAGGATCAGGCGCCGCCTTCTCCTCCACCGCCTTCACCGCCACCACCTTCCGGCGGATTCTCTTGCGGCGGATTCTCTTGTGGCGGATTATCCTGCGGCGGGTTATCCTGCGGAGGATTCTCCTGCGGCGGGTTATCCTGCGGAGGATTATCCTTCGGCGTGGTATCCGGTGTCGGAGTAGTATCCTGAGGTGTCGGTGTTGTATCCTGAGGTGTCGGTGTCGTCGGATCCGGTGCCGGTGTTGTATCATCCGGGATGACCTCGCCCGTATTCGGATCGACCTTTCCGCTGCCACCGCCGGTGCCGACATGGATCACGGCTGCCTTAGCAGGATATGTGCTCGGGAAGTATGCGTCTCTCTTAACTTCGTTGCCATCCTTGTCATACCAGACCTTGTAGGACTTGTAGACATAGCCTGTACGTCCGGAAGAAACCTTCTTCTGGGTGCCGGCCGGGAGGCTGGAATCGGATACATAGTTCGTGCCGGGAGAGATCGTGCTGACCTGCTCGCCGACCAGTTCGATCTTCTGGCCGTCCGGAAGCTGACGTCCGTAGATCTCAACCGTTACATGCAGATCCGCGTAGTATGCGTGGATCGCGATCGGGAATTCCGTGTTATTTGTAAAGCGGAAGTTCGGGCTGTACCAGGTAACGGTCGCGTCGGTTCCCTTCGGCACGTAGGTGCTCGGGATCGAGTGGTTCTTTCTCTCATCGACCTGAAGGTCTGCCTTTGAAACACTCTGGTAGAGCATGGTGTTGGCCTGGCAGATACCGCCGCCGATCTCGTCTCTCATCGAGCCGTTGTAGATACCGTGCGCCATCTTGAAGCCGCCTTCGCTCGTTCTCTTGCCGATGTAATCGTTGAAGTTGAACTTCTCGCCCGGCTGGATCACGAGTCCGTCAAGCTTCTCACAGACCAGACGGATGTTGGTGTTACGGTTATCGTTATCCGTTGTTTCAGAAGTGGTTGTAGAAACCAGACCAAGCTGGCTCTTGAGGAACTCCGTGGAGACCTGCGGCTCCGTGATCTCAGCTCTAACCGGGATCACTGCCTGATACTCCGCATTGTCCAGCGCTGCTTTTACATCGGCGATCGCCTTATCAATGTCAATAACGACGCCGTCCTGGGATTCCACGTAGACGAACTCAAGTTTCTCCACATCGAAGCCCTCGATGGAAGCCTCTGCGACCTCGGTGTTGTAGGGTTCGAGTGTCTGTCTTACCAGAGAATCGATATCGGTGCCGGACGTGCCGAGTTTATAGGTGCAGCAGAAGTCGACCGGTTCGATCTTCAGCGCTATGATCCGCGCATAGCGGTCCTTGATGGCTTCGTCGCCGACAAAACTGCTGGTCCTGCCATAGTCATATGCCATATTAATGACCGATTTGATGTCACTTAAGATCTTCACGTCACCGGTCTTCAGCGGGATCTGCTCATCCCTGACCTGAAACTTGATGTCGAGGGTCGCCGCACTGTCCGATGCAAACATCTGCTTAACCTCGTCCTTCGACTTGCCCGCGACACTCACGCCGTTGATCGAGATGCCCTCGTAGAAATTCGGATCCTCAACGACTTTTCTCATCTCTTCGAGCTTCGCCGCCGCTTCACTATCGTTTACGGACGCGTCAGATACAGCCACTGTCGTCGTGTCGGCCGGCGCTTTGTTATCGCTCTTTCTGGCTTTCGAAAGGATCAGGAATCCTGCACCGCCTAAGACCAGGACACCTGCTGCAATGCCGATGCCGATCTTCAGAAACTTCTGCAGTCTCTCCTCTTTCATGCCGGTTTCGTTTGCTTCCAATTCTTCATTGTTCTTTTCCGGTTCTTTTGCCATAGATGTCAACGCCCCTGTTTTCCCTGATATATCAACTGGTTTCTTTTCCTGTCGGATGACTCCCGCCTTGCCGTTCCGCAATTTATTAGAGAGTTATCCTAATCTATACCAAAAGATTACTATAGGCAAGGGTGTCTTTCAAGATATGATACGCTTTCAGGATCATTACGTTTTGATCTCGGTTTTGCTCCGGGAACCATCCGAAACACGTTTTTCAGGCGGCCCGAAAAGCACTTTTCATACAATTTACAGATTTTGGCCCCAAAATGACAGTATTGTAATACCACGGCTCATTTTTTGTCCTATAATACGCTTTGGATAACTAAGAAGTTAGTGGAGTGGACGTATAAAGTGTTGCGCAATATATTGGAGTATCTCGAGCAGGATGCTTTGTCTTTTTCTGGCAAAACGGCCCTTATTGACGAGACGAAATCATATACTTACGAAGAATTTTTACATATTTCCCGATGCATCGGATCCGCACTGGCCGGAAAGCTCGGCGCGGGAGCGGAAGGCCTTTCTGCGCCGGCGCGTTCGCGTCTTCTCAGAAAGCCGGTCGCCGTCCTTCTCGAAAAGGGCTGTGACACACTCTGCACATTCATGGGCATCGTTTATGCCGGCTGCTTCTACGTCCAGCTGAACCCCGAGTTCCCGGAAAGCCGCATGAAGCAGATTCAGGATGTGCTCGACGCTCCGTTTATCGTGACAAATAATGAGCATCTTGAAACCGCGGAGAAGATCGCACCGAAGGACAGGATCCTTCTGGTCGACGATCTGATCGCATCTTCGGAGGATCCGGAGATCCTATCCGCGATCCGTGAAAGAGCCGTGGACACCGACCCGCTCTACGCAAACTTCACATCCGGTTCGACAGGCGTTCCGAAGGGTGTCGTTGTCGGACACAGAAGCGTTCTCGACTTCATCGAAGTCTTCGCGCCGATGTTCGGTATCACAGAGAGCGACGTCATCGCCAACCAGGCACCCTTCGATTTCGACGTTTCCGTCAAGGATATCTACTCCGCGCTGAAAACAGGCGCTACCCTCGTGATCGTGCCGAAGAGACTCTTCTCCCAGCCGGTCGCGCTTCTCGACTTCCTCTGCGAGCATAACATCACGACCATGATCTGGGCGGTCTCGGCACTTTGCCTCATCACGACCTGTCACGGTCTCGACTATAAGACGCCCGAAACCGTAAGACGCGTGCTCTTCAGCGGTGAGGTCATGCCGATCAAGCACCTCCGTGACTGGATGGCACATCTTCCGGATGCCGAGTTTGTGAATCTTTACGGTCCTACCGAGATCACCTGCAACTGCACTTATCACCGCATCGACCGTTCCCGCGATTACAGCGACGGTATCCCGATCGGTCTTCCGTTCCCGAACGAGCACGTTTTCCTGCTCGATGCCGAAAACAAAGAGATCACGGAACCCGATGTTACGGGCGAGATCTGCGTACGCGGTTCTGCGCTCGCACTCGGCTACTTCAGAAATCCCGAACAGACGGCAAGTGCTTTTCCCGATGACCCGCTCAACAACTGCTATCCCGAGAAGATCTACAGAACAGGCGACCTCGGAAGATATGCGGCGGACGGCGAAGAGCTTTACTTCTGCGGCAGAAAAGACTTCCAGATCAAGTACATGGGCCACCGCATCGAGATCGAGGAGATCGAGCGCGCCATCTCCGAAGTTCCGGGGATCAACCGCTGCTGCGTGATCTTTAACGAAGAGAAACAGCGCCTGTACGGCTTCTACGTTGGCGCGATGGATAAGAAGGAGCTTCACGCGGAGCTCAGCAAGACTCTCCCCGTCTACTTTATCCCGGGGATTTTGAAGCAGATCGACGAATTCCCGCTCAACAAGAACGGTAAGATCGATCGAAAAGCACTTTTGGAAAGGAGATCCAGAGCATGACGACGGAACAGATCCTTTCCCTTACTTCCGGCGAAGCCACACCGGCCTACATCTTCGATCTGGGTGAACTCGAAAAGCGTATCTCTTACCTCCGAAGGAGCCTCCCTTCCGAGGTCGAACTGTGCTATGCGGTAAAGGCGAACACCTTCATTATCGGAAAAGCATGCGAGCTCGTTGATTATCTCGAGATCTGCTCGCCCGGCGAATACCGGATCTGCGAGAAGCTCTCCTGCCCGCATGGAAAATACGTCATTTCCGGCGTCAACAAGCAGGAAGATTTCATCGGAGAACTCGTTTCCGAAAAGGATCCGATCGCGGTATTTACAGCTGAATCGAAGCACCAGTTTTTCCTTCTGCGCGAAGCGGCAAAAAAACAGATGGTGCTCGCCAATACTTCAGATGCGAAGAATGCGTCTGTGACCGATGCTGATGAGATGGGCGCGTCCAGGGCTGAGGGCGCAGAGGGAATCTCCGGCCGGCAGCTGCCCGTTCTGATCCGCCTGACGAGCGGAACACAGTTCGGTCTCGACAAGGCAGATCTTTTCGACGTGATCAGCGAATACAAGGACGATCCGTTCATCGACATTATCGGTATCCAGTATTTCTCGGGCACTCAGAAGAACTCCCTAAAGAAACTGAAAAGAGAACTCGACTATGTCGATGAAGTGATCAAAGAACTGCGCGACCAGTTCTCTTTCGAGACAAGAAAACTCGAGTACGGCACGGGCTTCCCGGTCAGCTACTTCGAGGGGGAGAACTTCGACGAAGATACATTCATGAAGGAATTCTCGGATCTTCTTTCCGGGATGGCTTTCAAGGGAAAGATCACACTTGAGATCGGGCGCAGTATCGCGGCAAGCTGCGGCACGTACCTGACGAAAGTGGTCGATACGAAGTTTAACTGCGGCGAGCGCTATGCGATCGTGGACGGTGGCATGCACCAGATCGTTTACTACGGTCAGTTCATGGCCATGAAGCACCCGAAGATCCGACGTCTTCCGGCTACGGAAACTGCCGGCGGCGCGGAAAGTGCGGAGCCCTGCGACTGGAATATCTGCGGATCGCTCTGCACGATCAACGATTTTCTCGTGAAGAAATATCCGTTCGGAGCTCTTAAGATCGGCGACATTCTCGCCTTCGAGGACGCGGGCGCATACTGCCCGACCGAGGGCATCTCGCTGTTCCTGTCACGCGAACTTCCGAGTGTATTCCTGCTCGACGGGAACGGTGCTTTTACGAAGGTAAGAGAACAGATCCAGACAGAGCAGTTCAACTCACCGAGTCCGGTCGGACAAGGGTAAATCCCTGAGGGCACAAGTGCTTTTCAAGAAGATTTTCTTCTCACGAAATAAAAAAGCAATTCAAATTAGTCTAAATCAAGGAAACAAAGGTAAAAGGAGAAAAAGAACTATGGACGAGAGATTATTGGAGATCCTGGAAGACATTCAGCCGGAGGTAGATTTTGAGACATGCACGACGCTCATCGACGACCACTATCTCAATTCGCTGGCGATTATTTCGCTGGTTGCTGAACTCGAGGAGGAATTCGACATCACGATCCCGACCGTCGAGATCATTCCGGAGAACTTCAATTCCGCTGCGGCAATGTGGGACATGATCACACGTCTGTCAGAAGAGGGCTGACATGTTCAGCATCTCGACCTATTTTTCGATTCAATACATCATACTGCTGTTAGCAGCTATCTTCTTCTATGAGATCCTCCCGCAAAGAGGCAGGAGATGGGTACTGCTTCTCTTCAGCTACCTGTTTTTCTACGCAATCAGCGGAAAACTGGTGCTTTTCCTCATGGCGTCCACGCTTTCGGTCCACCACATCGGACTGTGGCTCGCCGACATTCAGAACGACTGTAAAAAAGAACTGTCCGGCATCGATAAGAAGGACCGCGACAGAAAGAAAGCAATCAACGCGGAGTTTACGAAGAAGCAGCGCCGTGTCATGACGTTTGCCGTGATCTTTCACGTCGGCATGCTGCTCGTGCTCAAGTACTCGACCTTCGGCATCACGAACATCAATCACCTGTTCAGGCTGATCCACGTGCCGGTACATGTACACCCGCCGCGCTTCATGATCCCGATCGGTATTTCCTTTTATACCCTTCAGGCCGTCGCGTACCTCTTCGATGTTTACCGCGAGAAAATCACTGCGGACAGAAACCTTCTGCGTATCTCGATGTTCATGAGTTTCTTCCCGCAGATCATGGAAGGCCCGATCTGCCGCTACGAAGACACCGCTTCGTCTCTTTGGGAAGCGAACCGCATCAAGTACGAGAACTTCATCTTAGGACTTCAGCGCATCCTCTTCGGTGTCATGAAAAAGCTCGTCATCGCGGACCGTCTGAACCTGATGCTTCAGAACATCTACTCCGGCTATGCCGAGTACGACGGATTTGCCATGATCCTCGCCGCAGTATTCTACACACTCCAGCTCTACTGCGACTTCTCAGGCACCATGGACGTCGTCATCGGATCCGCGCAGATCTTCGGCGTGAACCTTCCGGAAAACTTCCGCCGCCCGTTCTTCTCGGCGACGATCTCTGAGTTCTGGAAACGCTGGCATGTCACGCTCGGTACGTTCTTTAAGGACTACGTCTTCTTCCCGCTCTCGATGAGTAAGCCTCTGAAGAAGCTCACGACAAACGCACGTAAGAAACTCGGCAACCACTTCGGTCCGCTTCTTGCCGGCGCGATCGCACTCTTCACCGTGTGGCTCTTCAACGGACTGTGGCACGGCGCCGGATGGAACTACATCTTCTTCGGCATGTTCCACTTCGTCCTGATCCTGTCGGGCTCCATCTTCGAGCCGCTGATCATCAAGGTCACGCAGAAGCTGCACATCAAGAGATCGAGCAAGCCGTACAAGTGCTTTCAGATCGTAAGGACCTCGATCCTCGTATGCATCGGCGAGCTGTTCTTCCGTGCGGAGAGCCTCGGTGCCGGTCTGACGATGTTCTCGAAGATGTTTACGGATTTCTCTGTGAAGACCGTCAGGGACGGCACGATCTTCACCTTCGGCATGGACCGCGCAGACTTCATCATTATCGGTGTCGGCGTGCTCCTGCTCTTCACGATCAGCCTGCTTCAGGAGCGCGGCGTCAAGATCCGCGAATCCATCGGCAAAAGAAACATCGTTTTCCAGTTCGCCGTCTTCTATCTGCTGATCATGTTTATCGTAGTTTTCGGTGCATACGGCACGGGCTATATCCCGGTCGATCCGATGTATGCAGAGTTCTAAGGAGGGCATTAGATGATTTACGCAAAACGTATTGCAAAAGCACTTGTTTTCCTTCTGGGACTTTTTATCCTTCTTATGGTCTCTTCACGCATCTTTATGCCGAAGAATAATACGAAGGCGGACGGCATGGAGTACGAGCTCGCGAACGGCGTTCTCGCGGAAAAAGAAGGCTCTCTCGACGTGCTCATCCTCGGCGACAGCGAAGCTTACAGTTCGATCATTCCCATGAAGATCTGGAACGATACCGGCATCACTTCCTACAACTGCAGCAACGGCGGACAGCACCTCAGCTACTCTTACGTTCTTCTTCGCAGAGCATGCGAGAAGCAGAAGCCGAAGATCGTCTTCCTCGAGGCAAACGCCATCTACAGAAGCGAGTCGGCTGCACAGGCCGTGTACGATGAACTCAGTGAGCTCCTTCCGGTCTTCCGTTACCATGACCGCTGGAAGCACATAAAGTCCGGGGACTTCACAAAGGGTCCGGAGTATACCGCGCGCCAGTTCGATAAGGGGTATACCTACGTTACCACGACGATCCCGAGCGATACTCCGCCGGATCCGGAAAACTCAAAGCCGACGAAGGAAAAGGACTCGATCTCGCGGCTCAACCGCATGAGTGTTCAGGCCATCAAGCGCTACTGCGATTCGATCGGCGCGAAGTTCGTTCTGCTCAGCGTTCCGAGCACCACAAACTGGAACTATAAACGTCACAATTCGACATCTTATCTCGCGGAAGATCTGGGGATCGATTTCATCGACATGAATCTTCTTACCGAGGAGATCCCGATCGACTGGAATCACGACACCCGTGACAAGGGCGATCACCTCAACTATAAGGGCGCATGCAAGGTCACAACTTACCTCGCTTCGTATCTCAATAACACAGGTCTTTTTACATCGCATAAAGAAGATCCGGAGTTCTCCGACTGGGTAGAGGATTACAAGCTCTTCGAGGAAGAGATCAAGCACGAAAAAGC
>JAILHZ010000089.1 GCA_024695545.1 Clostridiales bacterium | reverse complement strand
GCCCTTACGTGCAATCACATAGCCTTCAAATACCTGGATACGCTCACGGGAACCTTCCTTGATCTTCAGGTGTGCTTTTACAAGATCACCGATCTCGACCTCGGAATAGCTATTACGCAGATTATCCTGCTCGACTGCTTTTACTAAATCCATGTCAGTTTCCTCCTCTTCCGATAGATGTTCATGCGGGATCACGCAGCGGACCATCCCTTTTAGCCGTTAAATGATAACATAACGAATTTTCATATGCAAGTGTTTTCTTTCGAAAAGCACTCATATTTCTTACTTTTTCAGTTTTTTCCGCCTTTTTTCTCTACAAAATAGGCGTATCCGACCTCATACGGGTGGTCGAAAAGCTTACAATCCTTATGTTTTCTCAGAGTCCAGATGACCATGATATCTCCGCATCCACCAACAACTCCGATCACACCGAATGTAATCAGGAACAGATTCGGGATGATCAGTCCGATGATGATCGGAACAATACCCAGAAAAAGAGTCGGAGCGATGCTTCCCCAGAAATACTGGGAAACACTCAGTGCTTCCCGGCAATGACAGTATGGAGTGATCATCTTAACGTTCAATCCGAAATCGATGCTTCCCCATTTCTTTTCACACGGAAAGTGCCAGAAGAAGCCGTGAATAAACTCATGCACAAAGATCGAGATAATGTACATGGCCATGAAGAAAAGGAACCCGTACGGAAGCTTAAACCCGAAAAGTTTATCGTAATCGAGTGCCGACTTCCCATAGATCAGGGCAAATGCGCCAAATGAAACAGCACCAACGATGGCCATGACCAGAACACCGAACACATTTGCCGCGATGATGCTGATCTTTTCAAGCCGGGCTTCATAGCCTTTCTCATCCATTTCTTTTACAAGATCTTCGTATTCCTGCTTTTTGCGGGCTACGATCTTTTCATTTTCAACTTCAATCCTCATTTGATTCCCCCGGTTGTCTTCCCTGCTGCTGTTCGATCTCCAGGATCTTTTTCCAGTCATCAGACGATATGTCAAGTTTTGTAAGCATGTCCGGACGGCGTTTCCATGTATCATAAAGACCATGGATACGCTTCCATTCTTTGATTTTGGCGTGATTTCCCGAAAGCATGACTTCCGGAACCTTTTTATCGTGCCAGATATTCGGTTTCGTGTACTGCGGTGCTTCCAGATATCCACTCATATGGGATTCTTCCTCATATGCTTCAGAGTTGGGAAGAACGCCATCGATCATTCTGGATACACAGTCAATTACGACACAAGCCGCTACTTCACCGCCGGTCAAAACATAATCACCGATCGACAGATCCTCGTCAACGATCTCATCGAGCACGCGCTGGTCGATACCCTCATAATGCCCGCAAAGGATCACGAGGTGATCGTATTTAGAAAGTTCAAGTGCTTTTGCCTGCGTCAGGACAGAGCCTTTGGGGCTCATGAAGACACAGTGCGGCTTCGGTTCTTTTTCCGCATCATAAAGCGAAGAAAATGCCTGATAAACAGGCTCGCACTGCATGAGCATACCCGTTCCGCCGCCGAAAAGCGTATCATCGACCTTACCGTAGCGGTTACCTGAGAAATCCCGGATATCGACCGTCTCAATAGAAAGGATACCCTTCTCCTCTGCGCGGCCGATAATGCTCTCGCTCAGGAACTCCTTGACCTGTTTAGGAAATAGCGTAAGAACCGAAAACTTCATAGCAGGACTCACTCATAGATCTCATAGAGGCCTTCAGGAAGTTTGACCTTCATGGTGCCGCCGGCAATGTCAACTTCATATACGATTGCATTGAGATAAGGGATCAGAAGCTCATTCTTCCCTTTTCTCTTTACGATAATGATATCGCTGGCACCGGAATTGATGATGTCCTTGATCGTACCGAGCTCACCCCGCTCGTCGTCAAAGACCTTAAGGCCGATAAGATCCGCGATAAAGTATCTTCCTTCCGGAAGCTTGACCGCATCTTCTCTGGACACAGCGATATAGAACCCGGTAAGTTTACCGACTTCATCTCTATCATCGATCCCCTTGAACTTAACAAGTGTACGTGTGTCGTCCACGCGGGCCTTCTCGACTTCTTTCGTCTCCTTCACACGTTCTCTGTCATCGAGGATCAAGCATTCTTTAAGCGAAGAAAAACGGCGCACATCATCGGTGAGAGGGATGATCTTCACCTCTCCCCGCACACCGTGTGCACCGCCAATCTTCCCTATTACAAGGTAATCTTTCATCCGACGATATCTACGATAACACGTCTTCCGTCACGAAGGTATTTCGCCTTCATGATCGAACGGATCGCTTGAGCACGGCGACCGCCCTTACCGATGACTTTACCC
Organism: Clostridiales bacterium; assembly: GCA_024695545.1. Next base: position 28,664 of record JAILHZ010000089.1, on the reverse strand, counting down.
ATATCTTCAGGGTTAACGGTAAGTTCCAGAACAACTGTGTTTCCTCTCTCGGACTTCTTTACGGATACATCCTCAGGATGGTTGACCAAGGACTTGGCCATTGTAGTTAATAATTCCATATCTACAACTTGCAGCATGAATATAGTGGTAGGTTTGCTGCTCTCCTCCTTATAGTATTCGGTTGTTTAAATTACTTCTCGATAGCGCCGGACTTCTTCAGAAGAGCACGAACTGTATCTGTCGGCTGTGCACCGTTAGCGATCCACTTCTTAGCTGCTTCGTTGTCGATCTTGATCTCAGCCGGATCAGTCAGAGGATTGTATGTACCGATCTCCTCGATGAAACGACCGTCTCTCGGATAGCGTCCATCCGCTACAACTACACGATAAAAAGGAGCCTTCTTTGCACCCATTCTTCTCAGACGAATTTTAACTGCCATTTTCTTTTCCTCCTAGCAATAGTTCTTTTATGTTTTTTGTTTTATATTCTCGCGTTAAGCCCCCGCTTTCCCCAGGGCTTTCCTTTGGGAAAAGCACTCAGGGCTTTCGAAGTTTCGCGTGAACATCAATGTTTAGAACGGAAATTTACCTTTCCCGAAAGGATTGCCGCCCATTCCCGGGAAGCCTTTTCCCATGCCCGGCATCTTGCCGAGACCCTTCTTGCCTTTGGTCATCTTACTGAACTTCTTCATCATCTCAGCTGTCTGCTCATACTGACGGATCAGCTGATTGACCTGCTGTACCGTAGTGCCCGAACCCGCAGCGATTCTCTTTCTTCTGCTGGCGTTCAGGATATTCGGTACACGGCGCTCTTTCTTCGTCATCGAGCGGATGATCGCCATGTTCGTATCAATGACCTTATCATCGATATCTTCTTCCTTGACCTTACCGGCTGCACCGGGGATCATCTTAAGAACATCTTTCATCGAACCGAGCTTCTTGATCTGTTCAAACTGAGAAAGAAGATCTTCCATGCTGAAAGTGTTGCTGAGCATACGCTCAACAGATTTCGCAGCTTCTTCCTCATCGATGGACTGCTGCGCCTTCTCAATAAGGGAAAGTACGTCACCCATGCCGAGGATACGGTCTGCCATACGGTTCGGATAGAATTCTTCGATATTCTCGATCTTTTCACCGACGCAGATGTACTTGATCGGCTTTCCTGTCATCTTACGGATAGACAGGGCAGCACCACCTCTGGCGTCACCATCGAGCTTGGTCATAATGAAACCGTCAAGACCGATACGGTCTTCGAAGCTCTGAGCTACGGCAACAGCTTCCTGACCGATCATGGCATCGACAACGAGAAGCTTCTCGTGAGGTTTTACATAATCACCGATCTTGATGAGCTCGTCCATGAGTTCTTCATCTACGGTCATACGGCCGGCGGTATCGACGATCAGTGTGTCGCAGAGCAGGTACTTCGCACGTGCGATACCTTCTTTGGCAATCACGATCGGATCTTTCTCTTCAGGCATAATGAACGAAGGAACATCTACCTTCTGGGCGAGCACTTCCAACTGCTTGGCAGCAGCCGGTCTGTGTACGTCAAGAGAAAGAAGCAACGGACGCTTATTGTTCTTCTTAAGGATATTCGCAAGTTTTGCAGCGGTCGTTGTTTTACCGGCACCCTGAAGACCATAGAGCATGATCACCGTAAAGCCGGAAGGAGAAACCGCAAGCTTGCTGGAAGTCTCACCGAGAAGTTCGATCAGTGACTCATGAACGATCTTAACGATCTGCTGTCCCGGTGTCAGGCTCTTCATAACATCCGCGCCCTTACACTTCTCAGACATATCTGCGACAAACTCCTTAACTACCGAATAGTTAACGTCCGCCTCGAGGAGAGCCATACGGATCTCCTTCATCATCGCCTTAATATCCGCTTCGGTTACGCGGGCACTTCCGCGCATCTTCGCGGTGATATTCTGAAGTTTTGAAGATAAACTTTCAAACATGTTTCTTTCCTTTATAACTCTTCAACCAGAGTCGCAAGCAATTCCTTCGCCAGCTCCTCATTATGTTCCTCCAATGCGTTAAAAGCACTGTTGATCGTCTTTTTCTGCTGTGTGAAACGCTCTACGAGTCTTAACTTCTCTTCGTATTCCTTCAGGGAATCCGTTCCGCGATGGATCGCATCATGCGCCGCCTGTCTGGAAATCCCTAGATCTTCAGCGATCTCCGCCAGCGACATATCCTCCTGGAAACGAAGTTCAAGGATCTCTCTGGTGCGCTCAGTCAGCAACTGCCCGTAAAAATCAAGCAACATGCATACATCCAAGCTGTCCATAGAGGTACCCTCCTTCACACGTCTGCTAATGTTAACAGACATGGATGGCGGTGTCAAGTCTTTTTACTTGTCAGTTTGAAATTATTGCGGCAGAAGCGAATCAACAAAGATCTCAGGGTCAAAATCGACGAGATCCTCCACGCTTTCACCGAGGCCGGCAAGGAAGATCGGTGCTTTTGTAGAATGGGCAACCGCGATAGCGACACCACCCTTGGCACTTCCGTCAAGTTTCGTAATACCAATACCGGAAATCTTAACAGCTTTACTGAATACTTCCGCCTGGATAACGGCATTCTGGCCGGTCGTCGCATCGATGATCAGAAGCGCCTGGGTATTGGCTGACGGGGCTTCTCTCTCGATAACACGGCAGATCTTGCTGAGCTCATCCATCAGGTTCTGCTTATTGTGAAGTCTTCCGGCCGTATCAATAATAAGGACATCCGCACGCTTGGCGATCGCAGAGTGGACCGCATCATAGCATACAGCAGCCGGATCGGAACCTTCCTCATGGGAAATAACATGTGTATCTGTCATATCACCCCAGGCCGTAAGCTGTTCGATTGCTGCCGCACGGAAAGTATCAGCAGCGGCGAGCATGACCTTCTTGCCCAGATTCTTATATCGCAGGCAGAGTTTTCCGGCAGTAGTCGTCTTACCTGTACCATTTACGCCGACCATCAGGATAATATTCAGATTGTTATCTTCAATATTGAGAGTCTTCTTCTCGCCGAGGATATCAAGCATCTTCGTGCGGACTACACGTACGACGGCATCCTTACTGTCATCGCCGGTCTTCTTGATCGAATCTCTGACTTCGTCCATGATCTCAAGACTTGCGCCGACACCACAGTCCGCCTGTACAAGAAGAGCCTCGAGATCATCGATCATGTCTTCATCAAAACGTCCCATGGAAGCAGAAATCTTGGTAATTCCCTCAGATACGAAGTTTCTGGTCTTCTGCAGTCCTTTTTTAAATATATCAAACAGTCCCATATGGTTCTCCTTGTTCTATCGTTAACAGATTTCATTATACCATTTGATACTTCTGAAATCAGAGAATTACTTTATGTTTCGCTCAGACGCATCGACAGGATCTTGGATATACCTCTCTCCTGCATCGTTACACCATACATTCGGTCACAGGCTTCCATAGTACCCTTTCTGTGTGTAACCAGGATAAACTGGGACTTCACACAGTAACGGCGTACGAAGTCGGTAAAGCGGTTTACGTTCGCATCATCAAGTGCAGCCTCGACCTCGTCCAGCACGCAGAACGGAGACGGACGGAGCTGCAGGATAGCAAACAGAAGCGCGATTGCCGTCAGGCATCGCTCACCACCGGACAGAAGAGACAGGCTCTGCAGTTTCTTTCCCGGTGGCTGGGCCTTGATATCGATACCGCAGTTCAGGACATCTTCCTCGTTTTCGAGAAGGATCTCCGCTGTACCGCCGTTGAAAAGATCGGCAAATACAGTCTTAAAGTTCTCATTAATCTGTGTGAAGTGATCCATGAACTGCTGTTTCATCTCACGGATCAGGTCTTCGATAACTTTAGTCAGATCAGCCTTGGCTTTCTCAATATCGTCTCTCTGAGCACACATAAACTCATAGCGCTCATTGATCTTCTGGTATTCTTCGACCGCATTTACATTTACGGCACCGATTTCCTTGATCTGTCCGCGAAGTTCATTTATGCGTTTCTGCATCGCACTGAGATTCTCGATCTCCATTCTGAATTCAGTAGCATTATCGTAAGTAAGCTCGTGATTCTCCCAGAGCCGGTTCTTGCAGTCATCGACCTCAAGTTCATAACGCTCCAGCTTGGATTCGAGCTTTGTCTGTTCGGTCTGGAGAGTACTCAGTTTCTGCGTCGCCGCAGTAACATTATCGATAAATCCGGTAAGACGGCCTTCAAGTTCTTCTTTTTCCCTGAGGATCGCACGGATCTTCTGTTCAAACTTCTCGTCTTCCTCTTTCAGGCCTTCTTTAAATGCCGCCTGTTCCTCAAAATCTTTCTTTATCTTCTCGACATCGGACTTTGCCTGCTCGCATTCCTGCTTAAGACGCTCGCTGTCTTCTTTCTTCTTTGTCTTATCATTCTCGAACATGGCGATCTTTTCGGTCGTTGCAGAGATCGAGCCGTTCACGCCCTCGATACGGACACGGAGATCACTGATCTGTCCTCTCATCTTCTCCAGATCGATCTGCTCCTGCTCGACCTTCTCAGAGGAACTGCTGACCTTTTCCTTAAGATCTGCGATTTCATCTTCTCTTTCAGTAATAACAAGCTTGGCTTCCTCGAGATCTTTCGACGAAGTCAGTTTCGCTGCAGAGATCGTCTCGAGTTCTTTTTCAACGGAAGAAATACGTTCGAGTGCTTTTTTATAATCGTCATCTGCCGTTTTAAAAGCACTTTCACAACGGATCTGGTCAAGCGATGCTGCCTGAAGTTTCTCCTCCATCGCCATCTGCTCACGTGCTACATCCTTGATCTCCTGCGCGAACTCCTGACGCTGCGCCTCGATCTTGGCAATCTCGCGGTTTACCGTACCCTTCTTCTTACGCATCTCTTCAAGTTCACGGGCACGTCCGAGAAGATTGGCGGCTTTCTTATTGATACTACCACCGGTAAGGGATCCGCCCGGATTCACAACGTCACCTGCAAGAGAAACTACACGATACATGTATTTCGCAGCCTTCGCCATCGCGATACCGTTATCCAGTTCATCAACAACGACGATCCTGCCTAGAAGGTTATCGATAATGTCACGAAGCTCCGGTCTGGTCTCGACAAGTTCAGATGCCAGGCCGATATATCCTCTCGAACGCTTCGCATCACGGAGAAAATTCTCTTCGAGAAGTCTCGGCCGGATAGAATCGATCGGCAGGAACGTAACACGGCCTAAGTGATTCTGCTTGAGGTGATCGATCAGCATCGAAGCATCTCTGTCATTTTGAGTAACGACATTATGCACGGCATTGCCAAGTGCGATCTCGATTGCTGTCTCATATTCTTTATCGACTTTTACGAGTTCACCGAGTATACCGATGACTTTACTGCTTAATCCCGGATCCTTATCCGTGCTCGAAAGAAGTCTTCTTACCGACTCCTGATAACCCTCACGGCTCTTCTCGAGATTTTCAAGGGTCTTGATGCTGAAGTCAATATTTGAAAGAAGACGCTGCTTACCTTCAAGGTCAGAAGCCATTTCGTCATCTTTCTTCCGCATCTCGGCAAGTTCGATCTGTTTGTCGGAAACCTGCGTAGCAAGTTCCGCCGCCTCTTTCAGGACTCGTTTCAAGTCCTCATCGAGCTGGTTTCTTCTTGTCTGAGCTTCATCACGTTCAGAAACCATGATCATACGGTCTTCAGAAAGCGACTTAATACGAGCATCCTTGACCATCATATCACCGGACAGATTGGAGACCATCTCACGGGTATCAAAGAGTTCTTCTGTAAGGATATCGATCTTTCTGCGGAACTCCGACTGTTTCGCCTGATTTCCGGCCATTTTCTCCATCAAAGCTTTGTGCGACTGTTCTACCGCCTCAAGCTCGTGGGAGAGGTTGTCTCTGTCCAGATTCATCTTTTTGATCTGTTCATTAGACTCAGCGATTTCTTTATCCAGGCGCTCGATTTCCGCCGCCTGCTCATCATCAGATCCCTCTGCTGACTTGATGCGAAGCAGCAGCTGGTCATGACGCTCTTTAAGAAGAAGCATCTGACCGTTGATCTCATGGATCTTTTCCGTAATATCGGATCTTTCCTGACGCGTATTCTCGATATCTTCTTCGAGCTGAGCAGATCTTTCGGTCAGTTCCCTATTCTCGGAACGGATCTTCAGGACCAGGTTCTCCTGATCTTCGATGGCTTTCTTCAGAGAAGCCCTTTCCTCGGCGCTTCCGTCAAGATACACCTTATTGCGGTCGATCATATGGAGGATCACCGCGATATCGTCTTTTTTCCATTCATCATAGAGAAGATGGTATTTCTTCGCCTTTTCCGCCTGCTCGGATAGCGGACCGATCTGATTTTTCAGCTCATCAAGGATGTCATTGATACGGACGAGATTCTGCTCCGCAGAGTTTAGTTTTCTCTCCGCTTCTTCTTTTCTGGTCTTAAATTTTACGATACCGGAAGCTTCTTCAAGGACTTTACGTCTGTCTTCCGATTTTGTGGAAAGAATATCATCGACTCGGCCCTGACCGATGATCGAATAACCGTCCTTACCGAGACCCGTATCCATAAACAGCTGAAGGATATCCTTCATTCGGCAGTTTACGTGGTTGATCTGATACTCACTCTCGCCGGAGCGGTAGAGTCTTCTTGTGATCTGGACCTCATAATACTCGATCGGAAGCTTACCGTCAGAGTTGTCGATCGTCATAGAAACTTCGGCGAAGTTCATCGCGCGTCGGCTCTGCGTTCCGTTGAAGATAACATCTTCCATCTTCGATCCACGCAGTGTCTTGACACTCTGCTCACCGAGAACCCAGCGGATCGCATCGGTAACATTACTCTTACCGCTGCCGTTCGGGCCGACGATAGCCGTCATTCCCTTGTCAAACTCAATAAGAGTATACTCAGGGAACGATTTAAAACCTTGAATTTCAAGCTTTTTAAGATGCATGGACCGTCTCGTTTCTTATAAATCAGAGGTATATTATATCATAACAGAAGCCATCCGCGTAAAACTCAGTTCTTCCACAGTTCCAGCGCCAGTCTCGACGCCTCCTGTTCCGCCTGTTTCTTGCTTCTGCCCTTCGCCCTGACGATCTCCTGTCCGTCGATCAGGACGGCAACCTCAAATGTACGGTCATGAACGGGTCCGTCTTCATTTACCACATTGAAAAGCACCTGATGTGTCTCATGCCTGATCTGTGCTTTTTCCAGAAGACGGCTCTTATAATCAAATATCAGCTCACCCTTCAGAGCCTGATCTATATACGGTTTCAGCGTGGAAAGCACTACTGTCTTTGCCGATTCGAACCCGCCATCCAGATAGATCGCCGCAAAAAGAGACTCCATCGTGTCCGCAAGCGTCGATATCTTCTCCCGGCCGCCGGTTCCTTCTTCACCTTTTCCCAGGAAAAGCAGCGAACCGACCTCAAGTTTCTCGGCTTCCTTGGCCAAAGTCTTTTCACAGACAACAAGTGCCCTGGTCTTGGAAAGTTTTCCTTCATCCCAGTCGGCTTTGCTCTTATACATTTCCTCACCGACGATAAAGTCTAATATCGCATCACCTAAGAACTCCAGACGCTGATTAGATACCACACCTTCGCGTCTATGCTCGTACGCATAGGTGGAGTGTGTAAGCGCAAGAAGCAGATACTCCTTATCCGTAAAGGTATAGGAGATCTTCTCCTCAAGTTTCTGATGTTCAGGCAAATACTTTCTTTCCATACCACGTTCCCACAAAACTAGTATTAACAGTATAACAAAATAAGAAAGGACTGTCTCACCGAAATGAAACAGTCCCGTTTACTTTTAGCTGAAAGACTAATTACATCTTGCTCTTGATGAACTCAACCGCATCACCAACAGTCTTGATGCGCTCTGCTTCCTCATCCGGAATGGAGATATTGAATTCCTGCTCCATAGCCATAACGAGTTCTACCATATCGAGAGAATCTGCATTCAGATCATCTACGAAGAGAGAATCCATCTGTACGCTATCTTCAGATATATTGAGCTGATCTACAAGAATAGACTTTACGCTTTCAAAAACATTATCAGATGACATATTAAAACCTCCTGTCAAAACGTCAAACGCAATCTTCATATATGTTTTTATCCGAAGAATAATGAAATGTCAATACGCAAAACAGATAAAAAACGTAAATATTTTGAAAATCAAACCATTATTTATCTTCTTTGAAGTAATCCAGATTTTTTAAGATGTAATCCATACCTGAGATAATGGTCATAATCACGCAGATAATCAGCAGAATATTGCCTACGAGCTGGACGTTATCCGTGATATCCACGATACTTCTGGAACTGTCTGCCGCATGGAAGATCTTGATCAGGATCGTCTCGAACATCAGGTAGGAGATGGCTATCATCTGTGTCACAGTCTTGATCTTGCCGATCATCTTCGCCGCAAGAACGACACCCTTGGAGCTGGCCAGCATACGCATACCGGTTACTGCGAACTCACGTACAACGATAATACATACCCAAACTGCGGAGATACGGTTCAGATCAACAAAAGCGATCAGCACGGAGATGACCAGCATCTTATCCGCCAGAGAATCCAGGAATTTACCGAGATTCGTGATCAAATTGTACTTTCTGGCGATCTTTCCATCCGCAAGATCAGTGAGAGAGGCAATTACAAAAAGGATCGCAGCTACGATCATACCGTTCTCACAGACGAAATTGTTCCATCCTTCCGGTGCAAAAGAACCGATATGGATAGGGAGCATAAATAATAGAATAAAAGGTACCAGTATAATTCTGGCCAATGAAAGCTTATTTGGCAGATTCATCTTCCGTAACTCCTGTCAGATCATAAGGCGTACACTCCAGTATCTTTACAGATACAGTATCTCCGCACTCAAGCGGACGGTTCGTCGAAGCCACATAGATCAGAGGATCAATTTCCGGTGCTTCTCCGTACGAGCGCCCCAAGTAGAATATACCATCTTGGGAAGTAGAATCAATAGTGACTTTATAGGTTTTTCCTACTCTCGCCTCGTTATAAGAAAGAGAGATCAGCTGCTGAAGTTCCATAACCTTCTCATAGCGGCGCCTGGAGACATCAGATCTGACACGCGGATGCATCTTATATCCCAGAGTATTCTCTTCAGGTGAATAGATGAAGCATCCGAGGCACTGGAAACGCCAGATAGAAAGGTTTTTCAGAAGGTTCTCGAAATGCTCCTTCTTCTCTCCCGGGAAACCTACCATAACGGTAGAACGGATCACGATATCCGGAATCTTCTTTCTTAATCTGTCGAGAGTCTTGGTAATAGACGCTACAGTATCTTTCCTTCTCATCTTCTTCAGAATCTCATCATCACCATGCTGAACAGGAATATCGAGATAATGCAGCACTTTCTTATTCTTCGCGATCTCATCGATCAAAGCATCGTCAATTCCGTCAATATACGCGTACATAATACGGATCGCTTCGATCCCCTTGATCTTCGAGATCTTACGGAGAAGCTCCGGAAGAACTTTCTTACCATAGAGATCTTTACCATAGCTTGTAGTATCCTGTGCAGCCAGGATGATCTCCTTATAACCGGAAGATGCAAGCACTTGGGCTTCTTCAAGAATATCTTCCATCGGACGGGATATATATTTACCACGAATTCCCGGAATAGCGCAAAATGCACATCCATTCGAGCATCCTTCCGCGATCTTCAGCCAGGCATACGCTTTCGTAGCAACCGTACGTTCGCGCTGCATATGGGCAAGACTTCCGGGTTTACCGATATAATCCTTCCAGCCGAAAGCTTCGTTCTGAAAGAGTTTACCGATAACTTCGGAAATATCCTGATAATGAGATGTACCGAGAACCGCATCCACTTCCGGGAGGCTCTTCTTTATCTCGTCAGGGTAACGCTGGGTAAGACAGCCCGTAGCAACTATATACTTGAGTTTCTTTCTCGGTCCCTTCAGGCGGGCAACATCGAGAATCGTATCGATTGCTTCTTTCTTCGCGCTCTCGATAAAACCGCAGGTGTTGATAATGACAGCTTCTGCCTGAGATATGTCCTCAACCATTTCATAGCCGTCGTTCTTCAGAATTGCAGTCATGCACTCGGCATCTACAAGATTCTTGGAGCATCCGAGCGTGATAATTGATATCTTATGATTCTTATTCATATACACCTGCCCAAACAATTGATACAGGTTATTCTACATCATCCAGGATTTTTCGGAAAGATGCCAGTGCCAGCGACGCCGGATATCCACGACTTTCAAGATATCGGATCGCCTTGGCCAGCTCCTTCTTCACTTCTTTGGGATCAGTTGAAAAGCTCTGTGGCGGATAACGGTCGGAAATCACATCAAGGATCGTGTTTTCATCGGCATATTCATCATCCGAAAGCACTTCTCTGATAATATCTTCTGAAATACCGGCTTCTTCCAGACGCGCCTGAAGTTTGATCCTTCCTTCCGCCTTAGCTCCTGAACGGGAACGAAGAATTTTCCGAGCATATCTTCTGTCATCGACATACTTATCTTCAATCAGCTGATCGATGACTTCCTCGATAACTTCAGAATCGTAGCCCTTCTCCGAGAGAAAATCACGGATCTTCCCCGAAGAAGAAACGGCGATGCCGATATGAGCGATCGCCTTATTTCTTGCTTCACTGTATTGTAAATCGTGATCCATAAAAATCAGATATCAATGCCGAGGAACTCTTCCTCATCATCCTCTGCTGCATCAGCGGAAACAGCCTCTTCAGCGACTTCCTTGCCCGCAAGCAGACTTCTGATCTTCTCTTCGATCTCATCTCTGACTTCCGGATGCTCTTTCAGATATGTCTTGGCGTTATCCTTACCCTGGCCGATCTTCTGACCGTTATAAGCGAACCAGGAACCGCTCTTCTCCATAATATCCTTATCTACAGCCAGATCAATGATGCAGCCTTCTCTGGAGATACCTTCACCGTACATGATATCGAATTCAGCTTCACGGAATGGCGGAGCTACCTTATTCTTAACTACCTTAACACGTGTATGGTTACCGATCACCTCGCCGCCATTACGCAGGGACTCCACACGACGTACATCCAGACGTACAGAGGAATAGAACTTCAGAGCACGTCCGCCAGGAGTTGTCTCCGGATTACCGAACATGACACCGACCTTCTCACGAAGCTGGTTAATGAAGATACAAACTGTGCTTGACTTACTGATGATACCTGCAAGTTTACGGAGAGCCTGGGACATCAGTCTGGCCTGAAGACCAACGTGGGAATCACCCATCTCACCATCGATCTCCGCCTTCGGAACGAGAGCAGCAACAGAGTCAATAACAACTACATCTACCGCACCGCTTCGAACGAGCGCCTCGGTGATCTCTAATGCCTGTTCACCTGTATCCGGCTGGGAAACGATAAGTTCATCAATATTTACACCGATCTTCGCAGCATATACCGGATCAAGCGCATGCTCGGCATCGATAAATGCAGCCGTACCACCCTGCTTCTGGGATTCAGCAACAACATGAAGTGCAACGGTGGTCTTACCGGAAGACTCAGGTCCGTAGATCTCAATAATTCTTCCCTTCGGAAGTCCTCCAACACCAAGAGCAAGATCGAGTGTCAGCGCACCGGTCGGAACAACATCAACGACCATACCTGTCTGCTCACCAAGACGCATAACTGCGCCCTTGCCAAACTGTTTCTCTATCTGCATAAGAGCAGCATCTAATGCCTTTGCTCTCTCACTGTCAACTTTCTTAGAAACATCCTGTGTGGATTTATTCGAATCTTTCTTCGCCATACGTTCCTCCTTACCGAACATTCGTTCCTACGTCATTATCTTAACAATACAATATCACAACGTCAATAGTATTTCAGAACATTTTTTCGACAAAAACCGACAATGGTCGTTCTTTTCGTCATTCCTGATCTACTTTATCAGTTTGCCGCCTTTTTTCTTCTGAAAAAACGGCTGAGATAACGGTTATATGCTGTCTGGAGTTCTTCCATACGGAGCGCGAATGCCATACCGAAATAGATCACGAAAGCGATAAGGCATCTGCCGCCGAACCATGCAAACTGCATGACCTTTCTTGTCGGATCATACGGAAGCAGGTTGATCAGATAAAGGCCGAGCAGCAGACTTCCCAGACAGATCACCGATTTGATCAGGAAAGCACGCATTCTTCTCGGCGCCAGTTTCTTGTTTCTGGAGTAGACCAGAGCAAGAAGGATCATTCTAACCAGACAGGATGTCGAATAAGAGATCGTCAGACACATCGCCCCACAACCGAGATTCACAAGAATGAAGCACATTCCGAAGTTAACGATCATGGATACAATACCGGCAAACAGCGGGAACTTTGTCTGTCCGATGGCGTAGAACGCCTGATTCAGAATAAAGATGACAGACTGGAATACGATCGCAGCACAGTAACCGGTCAGGAAGAGTGCTGCCATTTCGGCATTCTTGTCCGTAAAGTTTGCCGACCACTGAAGAAGTGTCTTTACCAGATCCAGAGGCATGATCAGGAAAATACCCGCGCACGGGATCGTCAGGAAAAGCGCATTCTTAATACTTGTAGAAAGAAGCTGGCTGGATTCCTTATAGCTCTTATTCGCGTAATGGGATGCCAGAGACGGAAGCATAACGTTTCCGATACCGACAGCAAAAATACCATAAGGAAGCTGCCAGAGTGTGGATGCGCTGTTCAACGCATAAAGCGGGCCGTCACCGAATCTTGTAGCAAAAGAGTTCAGAAGCAGCATATTGACCTGAACGATGGATGCCGAGATCAGAATCGGAACCGCGAGCTTAAAGAGGTTTCTGAACTCCGGATTTTTTGTGTCCAGAGACGGACGGAAATGAACCATCTCTCTTCTTCCCATGTATAACTGGAAAACGAAATATATCATGGCCGCAGCCATAACACCGATACCCGTAAGGTAGAGAGATTCTTCATTAGAAGCACCGAGAAGTCCGATAGCCAGGAGCACACAGACATTATAGATCGGCGGACCGAAAGCCGTAGAACCGAACTTCTTATAAGCATTCAGAACACCGATACAGAGTGCCGCAAGCATCATAAAGAAGATCTGCGGATAAAGCGTTCGTGCCATATTACCGGCAAGTCGGATAACATCTTCACTCTTGCCCTGGTTAAAGACCTTATAAAGAACGTTAGAAAGGACTTCACAGACAACGACAAAAGTCAGAACGAAAAGGCTCATCCACGTGATAAAGATGCTTACACCTTTCCAGGCTTTCTTCGTATTCTTCTGTTCAATCGCCTTTGAAAGCGTAGGTGTGATCGCAGACTGGATCGAACCGCCGACCAGAAGCGCAAATACAAAATCAGGGATCAGGAACGCGGCAATGAAGGCATCACGGTAGTTCTCGGAGAAAACGTGTCCGATAATTACGGTACGCAAGAAGCCTGATCCCTTGGAAAGGAGCAGGCCGATGATCATGATGATCGTTGAAAATGTAATACTCTTCGCTGCCTTCGCGGGTTTCTTCTCCACGCGGCGCTTCATCTCATTTGTGCTCATGAAAGTCTCATTCTAATCAGGTTAAAAGCATGCAGAACAGCAACGTGACGTACACGGCTGCGATTACCGCTCAAGTGAACTTCAATAACCTCTGTACCCTTCTCATCAGAAATAGCAAGATATACGAGGCCGACCGGCTTTGCAACGCTTTCACCTGTCGGTCCGGCAATACCGGTGATTGAAATCGCGATATCCGTACCGAGAAGCTTTCTTGCACCCTCAGCCATTTCCTGTGCACATTCGCGGCTTACCGCTCCGAGGTTATCGAGAATATCATTGGAAACACCCAAAAGATTATTCTTAACCTTGTTACCGTAGGAAACGACAGATCCCATAAATACCTGGGATGCACCGGGGATATCTACGAATTCGGAAGAGACCATGCCGGCAGTGCAGCTCTCTGCAAAGCAGACTGTCTTACCCTTTTCGAGAAGAAGATCATAAGCGACCTGCTTGAGCTGACGCTCACCGATCTCGTAGATGCACTGACCAAAGCGTTCTTTCATGATATCAAGGATCGGTGTGATCAGATCCTTCTCTTCCTCGTCTTTTCCGATACGCTGAGTAACACGGAACATGCACTCGCCTTCCGCGGCATACGGAGCAATCGTCGGATTTGTCTGGGCGTCGATAAGATCGGAAATGCGTTCTGCTGCAGCAGATTCACCGATACCGAAAAGATGAACAAACTTAGTTACGAACTTATAGTCACTCATCTGCTCAAGAACCGGACGTACTTCATTGGTAAACATCAGCGACATTTCAGACGGTGGACCCGGAAGCAGTACAAACTGAACAACACGATCCGGATCCTCATCTGTCGGACAGGAATATCCGAAAATCGCACCCGGCGCAGTTCCGTTATTGTTCTTCAGAATAGTTGCGCCTTCAGGAAGCATCGCCTGTTTTCTGTTATTCTTCGGCATATTTCTGCAAAGACGGCGGAAATAGTCGGACATGTTCTGGAAGCTCTCTTCGTCGAAAACAAGTTCTTTTCCCGCAACCTCAGCGGCAACACCCATGGTGATATCATCCGTTGTCGGTCCGAGACCGCCTGTCAGAATAACCAGGTCGGCACGTGAAGCACTTTCCTTGATCTGATCAGCAAGTCTGTCATGATTATCACCGACTACAATCTGACGGTAGGAAGCAATTCCGAGAGATACCAGTTCTTTTGCAAGAAAGCAGGAATTGGTATTCAGGGTATGACCCATCAGTAACTCAGTACCTACACAAATGATCTCTGCAGATTGAATGCTCATATTATTTATTTCCTTTCTCGATCTTAGTGAAAGCCTCAAGGGTGTTCTGGAGAAGCATCGTAATGGTCATCGGACCAACACCGCCCGGAACAGGAGTAATGGCAGAAGCAATATCGACGACATCGTCAAAATCAACGTCGCCTCTAACTTTACCATCTTCACAGCGGTTGATTCCGACATCGATAATGACAGCGCCCTCTTTAACGAAATCCTTAGTAACGAAGCCCTGCTTACCGATAGCTACGATAAGGATATCCGCCTGCTTGCAGATCTCCTTGATATTCTGTGTTCTGGAGTGGACCACAGTAACTGTAGCGTTCTCGTGAAGCATCAGAGATGCAACCGGCTTACCGACGATGTTACTTCTTCCGATAACGACACAGTTCTTACCGGAGATGTCTACATTCGCATATTTCAGAAGCTCGATACAGCCCTTCGGTGTACAGGATACAAGACAATCTCTGCCGATGCTTAAAAGTCCCTTATTTACCGGATGGAAGCCGTCAACGTCTTTTTCCGGTGCAATCGCGCAGATTACTGAGAACTCATCCATATGCTTGGGAAGCGGAAGCTGGCAGAGAATACCATGAACACGGTCATCCTTATTCAGCTGATCGATAAGATCCAGAAGTTCTTTTTCCGAAGCGGACTCAGGAAGCGAATAACCGAACGACTGAAATCCGACCTGCTCGCATGCTTTCTTCTTATTGTTGACATAGATCGTGGAAGCAGGGTTCTCACCTACCTGGATCACGGCGAGACCCGGACACTTACCGAACTGAGCGGAAAGCTCCTCCGTCTCTTTAGTGATCCTTTCACGGATCAGGGATGATAATTCTTTACCTGAAATAATCGTTGCGCTCATACATTATCCTTTCTTTGCTTTGATCTCCAGCCACTGTGCCGGATCGATCAATATTTTTCTGGGTTTGCTGCCTTCAAACGGCCCGATATATCCTTTATCCGCCATACGGTCGATAAGACGTGACGCACGCGGATAACCGAGATTCAGTCTTCTCTGAAGGATGGAGACCGAAGCATAACCGGCCTGAAGCACGACATCAACAGCATCATTGAAGAGCTCATCTTCCCCGTCTCCTTCCACTCCGCCGGAGGATGAAGGTGCGCCGGATTTCGTCGCATTTACGATAGCCTCTGCAGTCTCCTCATCATATTGTACAACATTATTCTCTTTTATATAACGAATGATTTCCTCAACTTCATGATCCGATACAAAAGCACCCTGACCGCGGACCGGCTTAGCCGCACTCTGCGGATAGTAAAGCATATCGCCCTTACCAAGGAGTTTTTCCGCACCGACCATATCGAGGATCGTACGGCTGTCGACCTGACTGGAAACCGCAAACGCGATTCTGGAAGGAATATTCGCCTTAATAACACCGGTAATAACATCAACAGACGGACGCTGAGTAGCAATCAGGAGATGGATACCGGCAGCACGGGCCATAGCAGTGAGTCGGGAAATCGATTCCTCGACTTCTTTCGATGCAACCTGCATAAGGTCGGCAAGCTCATCGATAACTACGAGGATAAGAGGAAGCTCCTTCTCGCCATTGAGTCTCTGATATTCATTAAAGCCCTTAAAGTCACGAACTGCGGCCTCTGCGAACTTGGCATAACGGTCCGTCATCTCACGGACTGCCCAGTTCAATGCATTTGCCGCCTTCTTCGCATCGGTAACTACCGGGCAAAGCAGGTGCGGAATACCGTTATATACCGCAAGCTCAACGACCTTCGGGTCGACCATGATCATTCTTACCTGAGCCGGTGTCGCATGACAGAGGATACTCATGAGGATCGAGTTGATACATACGGATTTACCTGAACCGGTAGAACCCGCAATCAGAAGATGCGGCATCTTAGCAAGATCACAAAGGATCGGGCTTCCCGGAATGTCTTTACCGAGTGCAACCGTAAGTGGAGATTCACTGTTCTTAAAAGCCGGCGAATCCAGAAGGTTTCCAAGCGGAACCGGGGCAACTTTCTTGTTCGGAACCTCAATACCTACTGCTGACTTACCAGGGATCGGAGCCTCGATCCGGATACTCTGAGCTGCAAGAGCAAGCGCGATATCATCCGAAAGATTCGTAATACGGCTTACCTTGATACCCGGTGCAGGAACGACTTCAAAACGTGTAATCGCAGGACCTCTTGTAACATCACTGAGTCTTGTCTCAATACCAAAGCTGCGAAGAGCCGCGACAAGCTTCATACCTTCCGCATCCTGACCATTCACAACCTGTCTGGCTGCTTGTGGTTTCTCATGGGAAAGCAGATTGGTCGGTGCTTTTGAATACTTCGTATTTACTTTTCTTGAAGATGCAGGAACAGATACTTTCTTTGCAGTTTCGGCCTGACTGTCTGTATTACCGACAAACTCTCGATTGTTCTCAACCTGTGAAACCGCCGGGATCGGGGCTTCGGGCACAGGCGCAGCAGGTTTTGCAGGCGAAGGAGCAACATCCCTGGTTACTGCCGGCATATCCGGTACAAAAGAACTCTCACGGGTATACTGCGTCTGTACGAGTTCTGATTCAGGAAGCTGTTCCATCTCATTCAGATCAGGGACACGGATCTTCGTTCCGCCTTCTTCATGATGACGGATCTCAACAACACTCTGATTCGGGTTGACAGACGGCGCCGGCAGGATCGTTCCCGGTCTCGGAGTTTCATTCTCAAGCGGGGGAAGATCAATAAAATGCGGTTCATCCGGGTCTTCTTTCACCGGAGTCGGGATCTTAGGATTACTGAATCCGAAATCAACACGCGGTTCCGGCGGTACTTCGACTTTCTGCGCTTCGGGAGCCGGATCCTTATCATTCATGAGATCGAAATCAAAGACCTTCTCTCTTTCTGACCATGGCTCCTGATTCATCTTTACAGGAGTTCCCTCAAGATCAATAAAACCCTGCGGACCCGGAACTTCCTCAAATGGAGATACAACCGGATTCTTAATATATGACTGGATCTGACCGTTTATCTGCTGGTTACGCTGCTGCTGCAGTCTTGCCGCACGCTCACGCTCACGAAGAGCCTTATCGGTACGAAGCACTTCAGTCGCCTTATGTCCTGTAGTACGGATCACTTCAGCGGTCTTTGCCGCAGTATCGGAAAGACTGACATTAAAGATCAGGACTACCTGGGAAAGCGTAAAAGCAATAAGAATGATCAGTGCACCGGCTTTCGCGGCAACTGCACGAAGACCGAGAGCAATCGAACCACCGATAATTCCACCCGGAAGTACGATATCCCCGCTCGGCGCACCGAGTTTATTTGAATCCACACCGATCTTCCAAAGGAATTCAAGTACCTTCGTTGCTTTAACGTCTCCTGCCGGAGGTTCAGCACAGGCGGCCTTTACGTAAAACGGGCTGACTGTACATACCGCCAGGATAGATGATACGCAGATCAGAAGGATAAGTACCGAGCGGACACGGATCGGAGCGACATTCGGTCTTCTCTCCAGAAAAAAATCAACAGAGGCATAAAGAAGGATCACCGGAATCAGATACGCGGTAAATCCGATCAATCCGGTACCTGTACCTCTGAGGATACGGCCGAGAGCGCCTGTCACGGAAACCGGCAGATAATAAGACAGTCCCAGCAGAACTGCGACTGCAAAAAGCAATACGCCGGTGATATCATGACGTTTTGCATTCTTAGTGCTCATCAAACACCGACCCTTCTCGCTGTTTTCATAAGAGCGACCATCGTCTTCGCATCCGAAATCTCGTTACTGTCGATCATTTCAAGTGCTTTTTTCAGCGGAATCTTTACAAGCTGCAGAAATTCACCGTCATCCGGGTTTCCTTCGCCATAAGAAAGGCCCTGTGCCAGATAAAGATGGATGATCTCCGAACAATATCCAGGAGTTGCGTACATCTTACCGAGATCGATAACGGTCTTCGCTTCCATCCCGGTCTCTTCCTTAAGTTCACGGATCGCACAGCCGCGTGGATCCTCACCTTTCTCAAGCTTACCTGCAGGTGTCTCAAGAATAACCTTTTCATATGGAGATCTGAACTGACGAACGAGATAAACATTCATATCATCGTCAAGTGCAACAATGGTAGCACCGCCGTTATGAAGTACAACTTCTCTGCTGGAAATAGATCCGTCGAACAGCTCAACATCTTTTACTTCTACTTGAAAAACACGGCCTTCAAAGGCAATCCTCCGATTGACCGTCTTTTCATAGAGCTGCTCATCTAAAGCAGAAATATTCCCCTTCGGCTTCACCATTTCAATTCTCCCCAAACTTCTTTGATTGCGCTACCGCAAGCTTATCGCAGCGGTTATTATACTCATTATCGGCATGACCCTTGACCTTGATCCAGGAAATCTCATGAATACCCGCCAGACGGTCCAGTTCCTGCCACAAGTCCATATTACTAACGGTTTGTTTCGAACTGTTTTTCCACCCGTTACGTTTCCAAGACACGAGCCAGCCCTGAGTAAAACCGTTGATCAAGTAAGCACTATCGCTATACAGATTCACTTTACATGGACGATTTAAGCATTTTAAAGCAGAGATCGCCGCGATCAATTCCATCCGGTTATTGGTCGTCAGCTTTTCCCCGCCCGATATCTCTTTTTCTACTCCGCGACACATAAGGATCGCTCCCCATCCGCCAGGACCGGGATTACCTGAACATGCTCCGTCTGTATAGATATCGACAGAAATCTTCTCAGGCACAGATCACTTTCCTCCAGCCAGAGCCTTGGTCTTAAGGTCGGCAGCAACAACAGCATCTTCTACTGCCGCACGAAGACCGCCCTTCTCAAGTGCAAGAACGCCTTCAATCGTCGTTCCGCCCGGAGAGCATACCTGATCTTTAAGAATTGCAGGATGAGTACCTGTCTCTACCATAAGCTTACCGGATCCGTAAACTGTCATAGCAGCGATATCAAGGGCTGTCTTTCTCGGAATACCGAGTTTAACAGCTGCATCAGCCATAGCCTCAATAAACAGCATGACATATGCAGGTCCTGTACCGGATACGCATCCGATCGCATCGAGTGTCTTCTCATCACAGGGAACAACGATACCGCAGGTTCCGAGAAGCTTTTCAACAAAATCAGCCTTATCCTGCTCTACATTACGGGTGCAGACTGCGCAAACGCTGGCACCGACAAGAGCCGGAGTATTCGGCATAACACGTACGATCGAAGAACCTTCGTGCAGAAGCTTTTCGATACGGTCAAGTGTAACAGATGCCGCGATCGATACGACAACAGCACCATCTTTAATATTCCCGGCAAGGGAACGAACCGTCTGATCAAATACCTGCGGCTTTACTGCAAGTAAGATATAATCTGCTTCCTCTACAGCCAGGGAAGCGTCTGTATATGGCTGGCAGCCAATCTCATTTGCCAGATCAGTAACCTTTTTCTCATCAATATCACAGAGTCTAACATCTTTCGGTGTAAGGATGCCGCTCTTAATAAATCCGCCAACAAGAGCCCGGCCCATATTTCCGGTTCCGATTACGGTAAAAATCATGTGAAAACACCTCTTTTTCAATATTTTTCCTATTCTATAAAATCATAACATTCTACTTGACATCATGCAAACACTTGAGTAAACTAATGCATGTTGTTTGTGAAAAGCAAACACTCATATACCTAGGGGAGTGGCTCAATGGTAGAGCAGCGGTCTCCAAAACCGCTGGTTGCATGTTCGAATCGTGTCTCCCCTGCCAGAAGGACTGTCAGAAATGACAGTCCTTTTCTCATATATAAAAAACTGCCACCGCAAAAACGATGGCAGTCATAAATACTTTCAAAACTTACAGATTACTCTTTTACAGGATTATTGAAATCAAAGGTGTCGGCATCCTCAACCGGAATGATATCCAGAACAAGGCTAAGCTGGCCATCCACTTCAGCAACAGTCACAGCGTAAGCAAAATAGCCGTCTTTTACCATTGCTACAGAACCCTTTTCCGAGAACTGCGCGTAAGCTGTCTTTATCTTATTGAGAGCCGTCTGAGAATCTGTGCCTGCACAAACCGACTGGAGCGAAGCCGCGAAGAACATGTTATATGCCGCGATTAACGGGTCATCAACGGATTCTATCGGTGTGCAAAGACGCATCCACTTCATAAAATTGTCATCGGTCTTTTCACAGCCGCTGATCGCAACCGTAAGAGCAATCTGATATTCGCCCTGAATAAAAGCACCGGCGACTACATTAGTGAAGTACTTATAACGGGCCGTAGCAGGATCTGCTGTCTCGAGATAAGTAGGATTAGAGAAAGACGCTCCCATCTCCAGGAGAACGCTGGAGTAGATCGGGCATGAATAGTACAGAGCACGGAAGGAACGTTCTGTTATACGCAGACTCGGTTCAGCATACATCTTGTTATAGAATAAATACTTTCCTGCTTCTTTTGCGGGCACAATATCCATGACAAAACACGGCTGGCCATCGATATCTGCCTTAGTCACTGCATATGCATAGTCGCCCTCTTTGACCATTACCGCAGAATCCGTCGAAGCCGTGGAAAGATTGTATGCATTCTTCAGCATTTCCAGGCATTTCGTACTGTCTGTCTTTGTGTAGAAAGACTGCAGGAATGCGGAATACAGTACATAATACACTTCAAGATCACCGGCGTTACGGATCGGAGAATAAAAGCGCATGGACTTAAGCATCTTGCTGTCCTTCATCTGACGGCCGGAAATATAGACCGGCTCCTGGATTCCATCCTGAACACGGCCGGACATAATCATATCAAAATATTCGTAGTCTTCATTCACAGCAGTGGTAACTGCGGAAGGATCAGAGGATGCTGCCGAAACAGAAGCTTTGGTCACATCACGATAGGTCTCTTCCGGAATATTAAAGCCCATCCTAAAAATCGTATTTCGATAGATCGGAGTATTACGATACTGGGAATTGAAGGTTTTCAATGTTATCCCGAGCGTAGGTTCTTTTTTAGAGGAAGCATAAAGCCAGAAAGCACCACCGAGGAGAGCCGCGATTGCAAGAACAATACCGCAGATCGCAAGAGGATCCAGCTTGCCCTTTTTCTTCGTATCCTTAGCTTTAGCTTCAGAAGGCTTCTTCTCCGACTTAGCGATAATCGTATCGAGAGTACTCACCTTCTGCTTTTTCTCATCAGAAGCTTCCATCTCTTCGGCAAGTTCCTCGACCTTTTCCAGGGTCAGGTCACGTTCTGCCGCGCGCTTCTCATAGTATTCGCTGACTTCTTCCGATTCAGAAACATCCTCAGGATCTTCAAAAGAATCCTCTGGGATATTTTCGTTCTCCTCTTCAGGTCCGTTCTTATCGTCTTCTTCAGCCTCAGACTTATCAGAAGCTTTCTTTTTCTTTTCTTTCTTTCCGGGAATTACATCCTCGATCTCTTCATCAAGTCCCATTCCCGCAAGCTTGACCGTCAGATTCTTAAGGTCAACTTCCGGGGACTCGTTATCGTTTTCCAAAAACTTAGCCATATGTATTTCCTTCCATAATAACGCTAAAAAAATGATAACATGAATTCGGAAATCCGCAACCTTTTCGCCGAATCTTCTTGTCATATCCCGATTTGTTCGATACGATTAAGGCAAAAATACGAGAGGTGATACGCATGGAAAACCGTAAACACTGTCTGATCACCGGCGGATCCAGAGGGATCGGTGCGGCTACAGCTTACCGCTTTGCACAGGCCGGCTATAAAGTGACTTTCTTCTACCGTTCAGACGATGATTCCGCAGAATACACACGTCAGAAGATCCATGCTCTCACCTATGATGTTCTCGCTTACAAAGTCGATGTCCGTGATCTTGATGCCGTCCAGGCAGCGGTAAATGAGGCAGTAGCGGCTTTCGGGCCCGTTGATGTTCTTGTCAGCAATGCCGGAGTCTCCAAGATCGAGCTATTCACCAACACATCGCCTTCCGAGTGGAACCGTATTATGGACACGAATATCGGTGGTCTTTACAATCTGACCCACACCATTCTCCCCTCCATGATCTCCCGTCACAGCGGCAATATAGTCACAGTATCCTCGATGTGGGGCGTCTGCGGTGCATCCTGTGAAGTCTGCTACTCGACATCAAAAGCTGCCATTATCGGATTTACAAAAGCACTGGCCCAGGAAGTCGGTCCTTCGAATATACGTGTGAACTGCGTGGCTCCGGGAGTGATCGATACAGAGATGAACGCTGAACTGGATGATGAGACCCGTGACGCATTAAGCGAAGAGACCCCTCTTTGCCGGATTGGTACTCCCGAAGAAGTTGCCGATGCGATCTTTTATCTCGCCGAGGACACCTCATCCTTTATCACCGGACAGGTACTGGGCGTCAATGGAGGATACATCACCTGACTTCCGACTATATCTTAGTAAACAAAAAGGACTGCTGCGTGATTCGCAACAGTCCTTTTCTATATGACAGAAATTATTAGTGCAGGAATGCTTTTCCGAGAATGAATCCATAGAAAATCTCGCAGAAAGTAAATACAGCACAGGTCATTACAACAAAACGCATCGCATTTTTCTGCGTTCCCTTCGGCTTAAGATTGTCGAAGAAAAAGTCATAAAGACAAACTATGAAGAACACCAAACCGAAAGTCTTCAGAATAGGAGAAATGTTGATCAGCGCCGAGGACTGGGAATGATAATAAATCGCTGTCCATACCCAGGAAACCAGATTCAAAACTGAATACGGGAAAAGAGCCAGACCGATCCACGAAACCGTAGACAGGAAATCTACTCTTTTTACTTTGAAGAGACCATATGCAAAGAAGACAAACAAAATCATTGTCCCGAAAGCAAAGCAATCAACAAATACGGTGATGATACTTCTCCAAAAACCAAATCCGCCTGCATCTGTCACGAGTCCGCCAAAATATCTTGAATCCGTATGCGGCCAGAAGCCGGTCAAAAGATTAAAGAAAGCAGCATTATTCTTAAAGATCCAGCAAGACAGAAGATTGATGGCAAGGATAAATGCCGGAAATGTCAAACCAAGGAGAAAGTGCTGACTTTGTGCACGATCCGTACAGGAATTGATCGGATCCTTAAGGAATCCGGTAAGGAACCCGCCGATATCATAATCGACAGAACCCGCATTCTTCATATGAGATGTCGAAGTCGGCTGAGATGCCTGCGGTCTCGAATAATTGTAATTCGTTTGATTATTCGTAGTCGCAGACGGCAAAGACCTCTGTACCTGACTTGCAGGCTTCGGAAGAGTATCTACGGCTTTACCGCAAATAGGACATTCGGTACGATCATCAGAGAATTGTTGACCACATCTTGAACAGAACATATGCTTTACCCTCCACCAATCCAGTATATAAAAAATGGTCGGAGTGACCTGACTTGAACAGGCGACCTCTTGCACCCCAAGCAAGCACTCTAGCCAACTGAGCTACACCCCGACGCTCTTTAAATTCTAACACAACAAGGATAACTGTCAATAAAGGCAGGTCAAATATCATTCTGAAAAAGCATCTTGATACATACGAAAAAGGACTGTTCCGGCGGAACAGTCCTCTTCATTTCTATACTGATTATTCTATAGATCAGAACTCACGGGAACGGGAACCCGGATGCGGAGTAGTTTCTTCCTGAGTATTCTCGGAAAAATCTCTTCTCTGGCGCTTCTCAAAACGATCACCATGGCCACGGCGTTCGTGGTTCGGACGATCTCCTCTTCTCGGAGCACTCTCCTCTTCCACATAACCTTCCGGCTTCTCCATGCAGTCACGCATAGACAGGTTGTATCTGCCCTGGCTGTCTACTTCAAGGAGCTTAACCTTAACGACATCGCCTTCCTTAACTGCATCCTCAACATTCTCAACACGGCTCCAAGCCATCTTGGAGATATGTACGAGGCCTTCCTTACCCGGCAGGAACTCTACGAAAGCACCGAACTGCATCAGTCTGGTAACAACACCTTCGTACTCGATGCCGACTTCCGGATCCTCAACGATGCCCTTAATGATGGACATTGCCTTAGCAGCAGCTTCCTGATCCGGTGTAGCAATGTGCAGGATTCCGTCATCATTGATGTCGATCTGTGCACCTGTATCAGCGATGATCTTGTTGATGACCTTTCCGCCTGTACCGATAACCTCACGGATCTTGTCAACTGGGATCTGCATGGTGATGATTCTCGGAGCATACTTAGAAAGCTCAGCACGCGGTGCGGAGATTCTCGGAAGCAGTACTTCGTTGATGATCTGCTTTCTACCCTTATTTGTGAGCTCGAAAGCCTTACGGATGATGTCGAGGGACAGACCGTCAACCTTGATATCGACCTGAATGGATGTGATACCGTCTTCAGTACCTGCAACCTTAAAGTCCATATCACCGAAAAAGTCCTCGATGCCCTGAATATCCATGAATACGAGGAAGTCATTCTCATCTTCTTCGTTTACGATAAGACCTGTGGAAATACCGGCAACCGGCTTCTTGATCGGAACACCTGCGTCCATGAGAGCAAGTGTGGAAGCGCAGACAGAACCCTGAGATGTAGAACCGTTAGACATCAGGATCTCAGATACTGTACGGATTGCATACGGGAACTCTTCCTCAGACGGAAGTACCGGTACAAGAGATCTCTCAGCGAGAGCACCGTGACCGATCTCACGACGTCCCGGAGAACGGGAAGCCTTCGCCTCACCTACGGAGTAACCCGGCATGTTGTAGTAGTGCATGTAGCGCTTGGATACTTCGTTATCCAGACCATCAATTGTCTGAGAGTAAGAAAGCGGAGCCAGAGTACATGTTGTCATGACCTGAGTCTGTCCACGCTGGAAGAGACCGGAACCATGAACACGCGGCAGAATTCCAACATCGCAGGACAGCGGACGGATCTCATCAAGACGACGGCCATCAACACGAACATGCTCCTTGAAGAGGTAGTTACGAACGACCTTCTTCTCAAGCTTATAAACTGCATCAGCCAGATACGGCAGATACTCTTCATTCTGTTCTGTAAGATAAGCCTCGATCTCCTTTGTAAGAGCATCAATATTCGCATCACGTACGGACTTATCAACTGCGAGAACAGCCTGACGCATCTTCTCCCATGCAAAGTCCTTAACCAGTGTGAATACTTCTTCCGGAACATCCGCAGACTCGTAAGTGAACTTCTCCTTCCCGATCTCTGCAACGATACCATTGATGAAGCTTACGATCTCCTTGATGGTCTCATGACCGATAGCAATTGCCTCGAGCATTGTCTCATCCGGAACTTCGTTAGCACCTGCCTCAACCATGCAGATCTTCTTGGCAGTACCTGCCAGAGTAACATACATGCGGCTTTCTTTTCTCTGCTCCTCTGTCGGGTTGATGATAACGTCATCACCGATCAGACCGAGAACAACACCGCCTACCGGACCATTCCACGGGATATCGGAAATAGCGATAGCGATAGATGTACCGATCATAGCAGCAATCTCAGGAGAGCAATCCTGATCTACGGACATAACCATGTTGGAAACTACTACGTCATTTCTCAGATCCTTCGGGAAAAGCGGACGGATCGGACGGTCAATAACGCGGGATGTCAGGATAGCCTTCTCAGAAGGACGGCCCTCTCTCTTGATGTAACCACCCGGGATCTTACCGACAGCATACATCTTCTCTTCATAGTCAACAGACAGCGGGAAGAAATCAACGCCTTCACGAGGTGTCTTAGAAGCTGTAACGGTGGAAAGGATCGCTGTCTCACCATAACGGATAAGGCAGGCACCATTTGTGAACTGAGCAAGCTTACCTGTCTCAACAACGAGCGGACGTCCGGCCAGTTCGGTCTTAAATGTACGTTCCATAAATGTACCTCCAATTATTTAGTTTTATAAGGAGGTAGCTTGTAGATTCATACTCCGTGCAAGACGGGATATCAATCTACCCACTACACCCCTTAATCTTTTTACCGCGCAAAAGTACGCAACATACCTATATTATAGATATATAGAATAAAAATCAAGCACTCACGGGAAATATCAAGTAATCCGGCCGAATAAGGAAAAGGACCCGCATCAGATGATGCGGGTCCTTCTATGATCTTTTTCATTCACCTTAAAAGGCACCAGTTAATGGATCAATCCTGTTCTCTCATCTTCTTATTTTCGAGAATGATCAGAGCACCGGCAATTGCCGCAACCGCCAGGAATACAAATCCCAGATTCGAAGAAGATGATGTATCACCTGTCTTCGGAACTCCGGTTCCGGTAGGAGCCGCATCTTCTGCCGCAGACTGTGCTGCGTTGAGGATCGAAACGAATGTTGAAGCTTCACCATCTTCAAACTCGATCGTGATCGTGTAATCGCCTGACTCAAGACTGTCAAGTAATGAACCGTCAATCGTAATGATCGCGCTACCCTTCTTGACCGATTTTACATCAACAGGCTTTCCGTTGAACTTGACCACCTTAAACTTCTCGTGGGTCTTTTCATCATGCTTGGTGTGCTTAACAATAATCGTCATGTCGCCATCACCGATAGCACGGGAACCGGAAGGACCGGCAACTACGACATACTTACCGCATTCTTCCCACTTCGCGTAAAGCGTCATATCCTTATCAACTTTTGTAGAGAAGTCAAATTCCTTAGTGCACTCACTGTCAGTAAACCAGCCAACAAACTCATAACCGGACTTTGTCGGATCCGCCGGTTTTTCAACCGTCTCACCAACCGCCAGATCCTGGGATTCGATCTCAGAACCGCCGTTAGTCTCAAAGTCGACCTTTACCAGATCAGCCTTAATGACAACCTTGGTTGCAACATCGTCATAGTCATGATAATCAGACTCAGATTGAATCGAAGGGTCACAAATGTAGTAATCCGGATCACTATCCGTTTCGAAATCACTAGAATCGTGGCAAACAAAGCCATTTTCCGGAGTGAGGATATAAAGCGGGGCCTCAATCTTAATTACATCTTCCGGAGCGAGATTAGTATAATTATCCCCCTCATAATGGCTTCTTGCATAATCATCATAAGCATAAACAGCTGTATCTTCTGCAGTAATAACAACTTCTGTTTTCTTTCCGGTAAATGTTATTGTTCCACTGGCGAAAATACCGTCATCACCGGCTTCAATTGTAAGTTTTGCATTCGAAATTATCACATCTCTGTTTACATAAATACCGTCATCACCGGCTTCAATTGTAAGTTTTGCATTCGAGATCATCAAATCTCTGTTTACATAAATAGCTCCCCCCTCATCAGTAGTTATCGAAGAAGGTCCTTCATTCTCTATCGTCAGATATCCACAACTGATGCTCGTAGAATTTGATGTAATGACAAATGCACCTTTACCTGTAATCGTTGCACTACCCTGAGTATAAAGAGAACATGAGCCATAATCATAATAATAATATGCGCTCTCGCCTTTTGTTGATATGGTCAGTGTTGCGTCATTGGAAATATCAACAGTTAAACCGGCAAATTTCGGTTCATTATCCTCAGCAGCCTGAAGTCTTGCAGGACCATAACCATAATAATAACTATAGGGTTGACCAATGAATATTCCGCCAGTCATGTACGAATCAGGTATGTCTGAAGAAACAGAAGTATCGCCTTCTACACAAATCTTCAGATCAGCCGAACCATAATACCAGATTGCAACAGGAATACCATACTTTTCTGCGGTTGTATGCGAGATCGTTACCTTATTGAGATAAAGAGTATTCGAATCAGGATCATATTTTATGCTGCCACCATCAGCAACTGTTACACCTTCGATGGAAGAAAGATCATCTTTATTATCGTCAGTGACGATAGATCCGCAGATAAAAAGAGGATAACCATCTTCAGGCTCTTCATCACCAATAGTGCCTTCGTAATAAGGCTCCTCATCAGCACCCAGACGCGGCTGGTCAACATCTTCGATCTCAGCATTTTTCTC
>JAILHZ010000027.1 GCA_024695545.1 Clostridiales bacterium | reverse complement strand
GCATATGAGAAGACGATGCTGCTGATCTTTATCATCGCGCTTCTGATCTGTATCTATGCGCTCTACGATACTTGGTATGTCTTCGATCATGCAAATGATGGATCTTACCTGAAGTTCAAGCCGGGGGTGGAAGAAGAAAACGGAACTGTTTCCGAATCTCCGATTACCTCGGACATGGTGGGCTGGATCACGATGGACGACACGAACATCGATTATCCGATCATGCAGGGGAAAGATAACACCGAGTATCTCAATAAGGATCCGTACGGCAAGTTCTCGCTGTCCGGGAGCATATTTCTGGACAGCAGGAATAACAGTGCTTTTACCGATGAATACTCGCTGATCTATGGACACCACATGGAATACGGCGTGATGTTCGGGGCGCTCGATGATTATCTCGACGAAGACTATCTTAATTCCCACAGGCACGGACAACTGCTGGTGGGGCGGGATGGCAAGGTGAAGTATGAACTTGAAGTATTCTATGCCATGACGGCGGATGCGAAAGACGATTTCATCTTCAATCCTGAAAACTACGAGGGATTGTATATGTTTCTCCGCGAAAAGGTAAAAAACATAAACCACAGGGTCCTGTGCCTCAGTACCTGCGCGGGTGACACCTCGACGACGAGGATCGTCGTATTTGCATACATTTTAGAGAATCAATAGGAGAATCATAGATTTGAAAGGATCGATGAAGAAATATATTTCTTTGGCAAAAGCACTTGTGACAGTCCTGTCGCTCTGTGTCGTCCTTTCGTGCGTGATTTCTCCGACCCGGGCAGAATTCGAATATCAGCCGGTTACAGCGGAAATCCCGTTTACCTGTACAGTAACTGGCAGCGCAGATGTCGATTTTGAATTTGTGATACAGCGTATGGGAGATAACTGTCCGGTCCCGAAACAGGATGTAGTTACGATCCATGGTTCGGGTACGGCGAAGTTCGAAGTCCTGCTCGATGAGCCCGGTACCTATCAGTACAAAGTATATGAGAAGACCGGCGATAATAAGACGATCATTTATGATGAGATGGTGTACCTAGTCACTCTCTTTGTCACAAATGATGATGAGGGAAATCTGGAATACCAGGTGATCCTGGAAAAAGAAGGAAATGTCAAACCGACGGAGGTGGCATTTGTGAATGAAGCGGTACGAGATCCTAAAAGAAAGGATCCGATCGTTAAAACAGGTGACAAGAGAGAAACACCTGATGGCATCGCTTATGCTTTTATTATGACGGGCGCATCTTTACTCCTCCTTGCGTCCATAAAGAGAAAGGAGACGGAATATGAAGAATAACCGCTCCTTGATGACGATGCTTGCATCACTTCATTCCTCCATTGCTTCCGGATTCCGATCTCCGGCTTTCCGCCGAATCGTCGGTGCTATGCTTGTTGTTGCGAATCTGACGGCTTCTTCCGGAATTCTCCTTGCCGTCGGATCCGAAGATGCAGGCACAGAGCCGACTTCTTTTGTAAATCAGGTGGAGGACGGATCTTCTGCCGAGCCTAAAACATCGGGGAGTGGAGTTTCTGAAGACCCATCTATAACCGATGGACAGAAGGACACACTCTCCAGCGATCCTACGTCTGATCTGAAGATCGAGCAGACTCAGGAACCAAAAGAAGGGCCATCTTTTTCGAGTGAACCGTCGGCCACAAAGCTTGATACAGCGCCGTCTTCGCCTGAAACAAAAGACGAGACAGTGCTTGCTTTCACCGGTGATGACTATTCTGTTACCGTTTCTTACGGTCCTGAGACCGGTATCCCTCAAGATGCACAGCTGGCAGTGCGAGAGATCTACGGAAACGCGGAATATGACACTTGTTGCGACCAGATAGCCGAGGTAATGGACACGAAAGATGTCAGTTACCTGAGATTTTTCGACATCAGTATCCTATCCGGCGGCGTTACTTGTGAACCAAGTGCAGGTACGAGAGTTTCCGTCAAGATCACGCTGAATGATTCCCCGGAGGGCGAGCTGAATGTCCTGCACCTTCCGGACGATGAAGAGACCTCTTTTGTAGATAAGAAGGTGACTCCGACATCTGAGGGAACGGAGGTATTATTTGAGGCGGACGGTTTCTCGGCATATGCCATCGTTGCCGGTCCGGGAGAAGTCCCGGTCGGCTGGACTCAGGTTACCACCGTCGAGCAGGTCCGGGAGAGGATGTCCGCGGGAAAAGGTCTCTACTTGAGTATGACCGGCTGTTATTTTTCCAATCAGCAGGGAGATGCAGGGTCAGGTCAGACTGGTATCGTAAGAATCAAGACGACACAAGCTTATCCGACGGATACAGCGGCGGAATACTTCTTCGAGCCGGTGCCGGATTCGCAAAATGAATTCTATATATATTGCCTGAATAATAATGGCGACCGTCAGTATGTGAAGCATGGACCGGGAGATCATTCGCTCTCCTTCTCCGAGACGGAGAAGACTCCGTTTACATTAACATGGAATAATGGGAAAAAAGCATTCCAGCTCGTATATAACGGAGAGTACTGGAACCGCTTCAGAGCGGACGGAGGTACGTGCATCGCCACATGGAATTCTGTGGATGATAATACATACTTAAAAATGTGGTATTACGAGCATGTGGAAACAGATCCTTACAATCTGGACGGAAAAACATATGGGCTGATGAGTTATCCTTCCGGCGTGAACGGCAAGGCAATGATGGCGGAATCCAATTCTGCCGGCAATGGACTGGAAGCAAAACTACTTACAGTCATGGCCAATAAGTCTTCTCATAATGATAAGCTTTTCGTGCCGAAGGACAGTGATATCACGATGTGGTCCTTTGAGTGGCAGGGAGGTACAGAATACCATATATCTGCCGAAGTGGACGGCGTGAAGAAATATATGAATATTTCAGGAAGCGGTGTCACATTATCGGATAGTCCTGTTAATGTTAAAGTCATCCCCGGTAACGGAACCAATTCGGGCACGATCTCGCTGGAGGCAAATGGTTATACTATCGGTTACACCGGAAATCTGGAAAACGGATTTAAAACGGGTGGTTCGGATAAGTGGCTCAGTCTCGTACGCCTCGGTGAACTGACTTCTTCCTATTACATCGTTCACTCTGCAGATCGGGTAAGCGTTTCCGATACGACGCAAGTACGTGATGGTCAGAAGGTCGTCATATACACCCGTATCTGGAATGAGACGACGAAAAACTACGAGTTTTATGCGGTGGATGGAGATGGGTCTCTGGTGCGCTGCTATCCGGAGGGATCTCGTATTGAATGGGTCGGCAGCCCGCTAAATACGCTGCTATGGGACTTTGTTGAGTATACCGGAGAGGATGGACAGCCGAATCAGTATTACGAACTGTATAATGAGTATTCAGAGAAATATATCGCGCCACAGTTGAATGATGGCCAGACTCTTTCGGACTCTCCGCTCGGTATCCATCTTCCGGGACGCACAGCCAAGGAGTATTCGACAAAGATTCATGCTTGGGATGAAGACCAGTACAATTATGCTCGGGTGAAGACGGAACTTCAGTATGACAGTCAGGGCCGTGTTACCGGCGGTCGAATCGTATCGGAGCCTCTGCCTGTTGACGAGGATACCACGGACGAGCGTGCGGATTTCTATTTCGCAATAATCACGGACCTTTTCGAAGAGCCGGAGCTCCATGATGTGGAGACGGTCAATAATGATGACTATGGAATCACTATGCGGATGGTAGACTTTGGTAATGTCAGCAATAACCGTTCGCAGGATCAGATCGATACGCTTGGAAATACGAACTATACGAATGGCAATCCCACGCAGGGACTGCTTGCCGACCATATCCTTGAAGGTGAGAATTACCCGAGAGCGACCACTCCGGGCGCAAAAACATTTGAAGAATTATATAATCTTCCATCTGCACGCGATGTCAATCATCTGTTTGTCAAGTCTGTCTACGAGACATCGGGATATTTTGAGTTTGACAGTTCGCAGAACTATGCACGCCTTCAGGATAATGGAGATTTCGCTGTATATCAGGAACTGGTGACGAGTGAAGAGGTCAATCAGAACTTCCTAAGGCACGGTCAGTTCTTCCCCTATAATGATATAAAACGAGATGCAAACGGCAATCTCATGTTTTCTACTGCGAACCCGGAAAATGTCGCCAATGCTCTTGGTCGGGTTCTGCCGGAAACGGACCCGAGAAAGTATGAAAAACTCTTTACGGTTGGAAATAAGAATGAAGTGAATTTTTTCTTCGGCATGGAGATATCTTCTTCCTTCGTTCAGACTCCGAATGGTCTGGACGACTGGGGACACGATATTATCTATGAATTCTCCGGTGATGACGATTTCTGGCTCTATGTGGATGGTGAACTGGTGATCGATCTGGGCGGTATCCATGACGCGATATCCGGCTCTGTTAACTATCGTACAGGTGAGGTCGTTGTCAACGGAAAAGAAACGACGCTTTATGATACCTTTAAGGAGCACTACCTGAAACCGGAACGCGGGATGACGGAAGACGAAGTAAATGCGAAACTTCAGGAAATCTTTAAAGAACACACGAAATCGGATGGATCTTCCTACTGGACGTTCCAGGATTATACATCCCACACGATGAAGATCTACTATATGGAGCGCGGTTCGGGTGCATCGAATCTGCATATGCGCTTTAATCAGTCATCTGTACGCAAAGGCACGGTCATTCTCGGGAAAGAGATCAGCGGCGCAGATCAGATGGAGACTTATCTGGCAGAGTTCCCTTACCAGATCTACTATATGGTGGAAGGCGGCGCTGAACAACGCCTGACACAGACCGATTCCGATATTGCTGTATATTATAAAGGCACAACACGACCGGTGAAATATGCAGACAGTTATACCATAGGCGGGGTAACTTACAATGATGTATTCTTCCTCAAGCCCGGCGAACTGTGTGAAATCAAAGTACCGGATGATACGATTTCCTATCGCATCATAGAGTGCGGTGTAGATGATGATATTTATAACGAAGTGTACGTCAATGGCGTCAAGATTGAGAACCCTGATCCTCTTACGGAGGAGACCCGGCTGGTTTTCGATCGCGGAAACGGTCGTTATGATTATGCTATTCCTCCGCAAAAAGTATCGGATCGAACCAGCGTGCGATTCGTGAACCATGTTGATCCGGAAGCATTGAGAACGATTACGATCAAGAAGCGTGTCTTTGACGAGGCGGCCACACACGAACTCGAACCGGAGGAGACCTTTAATATCCGAGTATATCTCGACTTTGAGTCGCAGGATACTTCGCTGGATCCTGTAAGATTAAAAGAGTGTCCTGCAGATATGTATGTTTACCATGTTAAGGACGAAGATGGAAACTATTGTAAATATGATACATCTTTGAAAAAGTTCGTAAAACTGGGAGACGGGAAAACTGATTTTACACAGTTGACGCAGGAGGAAAAACGTCAGAGCAGTTTCCGGACATCAATATATGGCGCCATCTCGAAGATCCCGGTGAAATATACAGTTGAACTTCGTGAAGTTCTGGTCGGGACCAAGTATATGATCGAGGAACGCGACAATGAGGTGCCGGATGGCTATTCGCTCCATGGGTACAGACTGAGTACGGATGGATCTGAGCTGAGTCCGGATGACACGACGCCTGTAACAGGACAGTTAACAAGCTACAGTGCGACTGATCCATATAGTTTGCAGAAGTGTCCGAGAGGGATTATACAGAAAGCCGGTTCTATATCCGGAGAACAGGATCCGCATGTAGATGTCGTTAATCTCAAGGGCTGGGGTTACCGTATCTATAAAGAGTGGAATGACGAAGACTATATGTCTGATCGGGCACCGGCGTATTTTGCTATATATGCGGACGGGCAGATGGTGGAAGGCACAGTGCGGCAGCTTGTCAAGGGAAATGACTCGCTTTACTGGTACTTCCCGCTACTCAAGGAAGGTGTCGACTGGAGTCAGTATGATGTCCGTGAGGTCACGATAAGTAATAGTACTCCGACGATCGAAAACGGTATTGTTACGGATCCCGGCACTGTAACTCCGATAGAGCAGGACGGGAAAGTAACTCTGATGGGTACCATGAAGGGAGCATCCTCAGCGATTCCCTGTGAATACACGGTTACATATGATCATGTCAATCAGGATTCGAATCATAACAATATCCAGACAGTAAAGATCAAAAATACCCGTCCCGGCTTTGAGGTCAGGAAAACAGATTGGGACGGACATCCGCTTTCGGGTGCGCAGTTTACTCTTACTGACAAAGAGGCGAATATAAAGATCGGACCGTTTTCCTCGGACGATACAGGATATGTGACTACTGCTTTCCTGCGTGAAAATGTGGATTATCAGCTTGAGGAAACGTTATCTCCTCATGGATATCAGGGTATACCGGCTACGGCTACCATTCGGAAAAATACAGACGGAACTATCAGCGTTTCTGGACTGGATCAAGAGTATTATGTGAAGACGGATGACGCGATAACACTGAAGAATCGTCCGTATACCTTTACAGTGACCAAGCTGGATGAGAATGGAGATCCGTTAGCGGATGCTCTTTTCGCGCTCCACAAGGTGAAAAATGTAAATGGCGTTGTCAGCGAGGATCCGCTTCCCCTCCCGGGATACGAGAATCTGAGATCCGGTCCGGATGGAGGGATTCCTGAATTGAATAGCACATTGTTGCCCGGAACCTATGTGCTGAGAGAGACCAAGGCTCCGGATGGATTCCAAAAACTGAAGTTTGCGGTCGAATTCGTAGTTGAGAAAAGCGGCGGAATCCGTCTGAATGGTACCTACCTTCAGGACGTTGAATTTATATCGCCAGCATCGGCGAATGCAGACGGGGAGATGGAGTATGAACTTCGTCTCACGAATCACCCGCTGGGGTCGCTGCAGATTACGAAAGAAGTCGCAGGTTCGAGAGCGGATGTCAGCCAGAAATTCGATTTTACGATTACGCTGAAGGATAGTGACGGCCTGCCGTTGAAAAGCGTACGAGTGAAACAAAACTCCGGAAACGCGAGAAACCAGGGCCTGAATGCGCAAGGCAGCTGGACATTCAAGCTCGCACACGGAGAGACGGTCGAGTTCATCGATCTGGATAAGGAGACGGCATATACCGTATCTGAAAACAATCTGGATTATGATGCCGGCTATAAGCTGAATGGTGCGGAGGATCGTGTGACCGGTAATACTGTATCCGGCAAGGTTGGAGCGCGCACAGAACTTGAGTTTATCAATAAGAAAAACGGCCTTATTCCGACCGGACTTCAGATTCCGGTGCGGACGATACTGGGTGCTGTTCTGGTTTTCGCACTTGGAAGCGGAGTGTTCTTCGTGCGGGGAGCTAGGCGCAATAAAGATGAAGAAGATGATAATGAATGATATCACTTTGCTATCTGACGGGATTCGATTATAAGAGTAACGTTGTGTAATCAATGAAGATTATGGGAGGTCAGATATATGGCAGAGCGTAGAGTTGGTACAGTTTCCCGGGGTATCCGTTGCCCCATTATCCGTCAGGGCGATGATCTTAGTAAAATCGTTACAGAGTCTGTTCTGGAGGCAGCGAAATCCGAAGGATTCGAGCTCCGAGATCGTGACGTCATCGCGATGACAGAGTCCATCGTAGCAAGATCGCAGGGAAACTACTGCACGGTACAGGATATCGCTGCTGATGTAAAAGCAAAGCTTGGCGGAGAGACAGTCGGTGTTATTTTC
Source organism: Clostridiales bacterium (assembly GCA_024695545.1). The sequence goes on along the minus strand of JAILHZ010000027.1, from coordinate 3,290 downwards.
CCGATCCTTAGCAGAAACCGCTTTGCGATCTGCCTTCGTGGTATAGCGATGGGCTGCAAGAAGATCGTCCTGATGCTCTCCTATCCTTCTGATGAAGTCGGCAACTGCCTGGTAAATCTTGATAAGATCGATGAAGCCGGTGTGAATCCATATAGCGACGTCCTCTCTCTGGAGAAGTACAGAGCGCTTTTTGGAGAGAATAAGCATGAGTTTACCGGTGTGGATTACGTGGCATATTACGGGGATCTCATTAAGGAGACGGGATGCGAAGTAGAAATCATCTTCGCCAACCAGCCGAAGGCGATCCTCGACTATACAAAGAACGTGATCAACTGTGATATCCACACCCGTGCGAGAACCAAGAGGATCCTCCTTTCTGGCGGTGCGGAGAAGGTATTCGGCTTGGATGAGATCATGAACGCTCCTGTGAACGAAAGCGGATGCAATGAGAAGTACGGTCTGCTCGGCTCCAATAAAGCAACCGAGGATCAGGTCAAGCTCTTCCCGAGAGACTGCAAGGATTTGGTACTGGCAGTCCAAAAGAATATCCTCGATGCGACCGGAAAGTGCGTCGAAGTCATGGTATATGGCGATGGTGCCTTTAAGGATCCGCAGGGAAAGATCTGGGAACTCGCAGATCCGGTCGTATCTCCTGCATTTACAGATGGACTTATCGGCACGCCGAACGAGCTGAAGCTCAAGTATCTCGCAGATAACGACTTTAAGGATCTGTCCGGTGAGGAACTTAAGAAGGCAATCTCCGAGAGTATCAAGGCGAAGGACAAAGACCTCGTCGGCAAGATGGCCAGCGAAGGAACGACACCGCGTCAGCTGACCGACCTGATCGGATCGCTTTGTGACCTGACTTCCGGATCCGGCGATAAGGGTACGCCGGTCGTACTGGTACAGGGTTACTTTGATAACTACACGAACTGACGGAAAATAGATTATAATGTAGAAAGCCCGTGCTGATGGCGCGGGCTTTCCAATTTCATTCGAAAGATGCGTAAGTAAAAGACGGAAAGAAAGGAGATGCCGGCGGAATATGCTTAAGAAGAAATTACCATGGATGCTTCTGTTTCTGGTACTGATGGTATTCAGTATCTGGGCGGTCGTGTCCAGATCGGATAGCTTCTCACCGTCGCTTCTTCGGGAGACCTTGATCCACTCGGATGTGAAGTGGATCATTCTGGCTGTGGCAGGGATGATCTGCAATATCCTTTTCGAAGGATTTGCACTCGATATTCTTGTCCGGACGCTGACGAAGACAGAAGGGGAGAAGCCTCTGCGCAGCCATGGTATTTTGTATTCTGCAGCAGATATTTACTTCTCGGCTATCACCCCGTCTGCATCTGCCGGTCAGCCGGCAAGTGCTTTTTTCATGAATAGAGACGGGATCCCGGTGGCGAAGTCCGCAGTCATCCTTGTGCTGAATATGCTCTTTTATACCGGAGCGCTCGCGATCGTCGGAGTTATGGGATTTGCCATAAGCCCTGCGATGTACTGGGGGATGGATACGCTCGCACAGACGCTGGTCATGATCGGCTTCATCATCCTTCTTGTACTCTGCGCGGTGTTTGTACTGATCCTGAAGAAAGAACGATGGATCCGAAGCGTGGCAGTCAAACTCGTAAAACTTGCCAAGAAGATGCACCTGATCCGCGACGTGGAGGGAAGAGTCAGAAAAATCGACGCGGCGATCGCACAGTATAAAAGCTGTGCAGACTTGATCTTCAAGAATAAGCCTGCGATGCTTGCGGCCTTCGGGCTAAATCTTCTGCAGAGGTTTTCTCTGGTAAGTACGACGGTTCTCGTATATCTCGCCTTCGGCGGATCCTACGGGAATCTGGCGGATGTCACGGCAGTATCCTGCCTTGTGCTGGTAGGTGTGTATAGCCTTCCAGTCCCGGGCGGTATGGGTGTCGCGGATTATCTTCTGCTGGCGGGTCTCTGCCAGATCGACGATATCGCAAGTACCGCCAATCTTGCGCTGTTTTCCCGAGGCATCTCTTTTTACAGCTGCATCCTGATCACGATCATCATCCTGATCGTCGGGTATGCGCTGCAGGAGAGAAGGATACAGAAGAAAAAGGCGGAAGCTGCAGAAGGAAAATAAAGACGGGGACAAGTGCTTTTTGAGAGGAAAGTGCTTGAAAATGACAGGGTGCTTTTTGGACGGAATCCTGTTATACTCATATAGGCGTATTTTGTACGTGTAGTACGGTAGAAAATTGTAGGAGGAATTTGAATATGCCGATTACCGATTATCTTGAAAGAAATGCAGATATGTATGGTGACGAGGTCGCGCTGGTGGAACTGAATCCGGAACAGCAGGAAGTAGGCCGCATCACCTGGAAAGAATATGAACTGATCCAGCCCACAAAGACACAGGCATATCGCCGTCAGATAACTTGGAAGGTATTCGATGAGAAGGCCAACCGTCTGGCGAACATGCTCCTTTCCCGTGGTATCAAAAAGGGAAACAAGATAGGTATCCTCATGATGAACTGCCTCGAGTGGCTCCCGATCTACTTCGGGATCCTGAAGACCGGCGCACTTGCAGTACCGCTGAACTTCCGTTATACATCCGATGAGATCCTATATTGCTCCAATCTGGCTGAGCTGGACATCCTATTCTTCGGCCCGGAGTTCGTCTCCCGTATCGAAAATATCGAGCCGGCACTTCACAAGAATCGTGCCCTCATCTTCGTAGGTGAGCAGTGTCCGTCTTTTGCAGAAGATTACCGCCAGATCACAGGTGACTACTCCAGCACACGCCCGAATATCCCGATTACCGATGATGATTTCGGCGCGATCTACTTTAGTTCCGGTACGACCGGTTTCCCGAAGGCGATCCTGCATCGCCACAGAAGCCTGATGCATGCCGCAGCAGTCGAGCAGAAGCACCACTCCACAGGACGGGATGACTGCTTCCTTTGTATCCCGCCGCTCTATCACACCGGCGCGAAAATGCACTGGATGGGATCTCTCGTTGCAGGTTCCCGTGCGGTTCTTCTCCGTGGTACGAAACCGAAGTATATCCTCGATGCCGTTTCTTCCGAGCACTGCACGATCGTATGGCTCCTGGTGCCGTGGGCACAGGACATCCTCGATGCGCTCGATAGAGGCGATGTGAAGATCTCTGATTATCAGCTCGATCAGTGGAGACTGATGCACATTGGTGCGCAGCCTGTTCCGAAGTCCCTGATCAAGAGATGGCTCGCTTATTTCCCGAATCATCAGTACGATACGAACTACGGTCTTTCCGAGTCGATCGGACCCGGCTGCGT
>JAILHZ010000026.1 GCA_024695545.1 Clostridiales bacterium | reverse complement strand
TCTTGCCAACGCCTGCCTGATCCAGCTTAGCGAACGGATCATTGTCGAGGATCTTTGCGTTCATGTAAGCTTCAAGGAACTTGCCGGAGTCGTCACGAGAGTAACCGAACATCATCTGTGTCAGGTCGTTTGTACCGAAGCAGAAGAAAGCGGCTTCCTTAGCGATCTCATCAGCTGTAAGAGCAGCACGCGGGATCTCGATCATGGTACCGACTTCGTACTTGAGGTCAGAACCGGAAGCTGCGATCTCAGCATCAGCTGTCTCAACAACGATATTCTTAACAACCTTGAGCTCCTTGATATCGCCGATGAGCGGGATCATGATCTCCGGCTCGATCTTCCAATCCGGATGATTCTTCTTAACATTCAGAGCCGCGCGGATAACAGCCTTGGTCTGCATCTTCGCGATTTCCGGATAAGTAACTGCCAGACGGCATCCACGGTGACCCATCATCGGGTTGAACTCGTGGAGAGAATCGATCATAGCCTTGATGGCTTCAACAGACTTGCCCTTCTTATCAGCAAGCTTCTTGATGTCAGCTTCTTCGGTCGGTACGAACTCATGGAGCGGCGGATCCAGGAAACGGATGGTTACCGGATAACCCTCGAGAGCCTCATAGAGAGCTTCGAAGTCAGACTGCTGCATCGGCAGGATCTTCTCGAGAGCTTCTTCTCTCTCTTCTACTGTCTCGGAGCAGATCATCTCACGGAAAGCATCGATTCTTCCGTCACCGAAGAACATGTGCTCTGTACGGCAGAGGCCGATACCTTCAGCACCGAGCTCACGAGCCTTCTTCGCATCCTTCGGAGTATCCGCATTTGTTCTAACCTTCAGGCGGCGGAACTTATCTGCCCAAGCCATGATGCGGCCGAACTCACCTGCGATAGTAGCATCTACTGTCGGGATGATGCCGTCATAGATCTTACCTGTGGAACCGTCGATGGAGATCTCATCACCTTCGTGATATTCCTTACCGGCAAGTGTGAACTTCTTGTTAGCTTCGTCCATGTTGATATCGGAGCAGCCGGATACGCAGCATGTACCCATACCACGTGCAACAACGGCAGCGTGGGATGTCATACCGCCACGGACAGTGAGGATACCCTGGGAAGCCTTCATGCCTTCGATGTCCTCCGGAGAGGTCTCGAGACGTACGAGAACAACTTTCTTTCCTTCTGCCTTCCAAGCCTTTGCATCTTCAGCCGTAAATACGATCTGGCCGCATGCAGCACCCGGGGAAGCACCCAGAGCCTGAGCGATCGGAGTTGCGTCCTTCAGTGCTTTTGCATCGAACTGCGGGTGAAGGAGTGTATCGAGGTTACGCGGATCGATCATCGCAACAGCCTCAGCTTCTGTTCTCATTCCCTCGTCAACGAGGTCGCATGCGATCTTCAGAGCAGCCTGAGCGGTTCTCTTACCGTTTCTTGTCTGGAGCATGTAGAGCTTACCGTGCTCAACTCTGAACTCCATGTCCTGCATGTCTCTGTAGTGCTTTTCGAGAGTCTCGCAGACCTGTGTGAACTGAGCGAATGCCTCAGGGAACTTCTGCTCCATCTCAGCGATCTTCATAGGAGTACGTACGCCTGCAACAACGTCTTCGCCCTGTGCGTTTGTAAGGAACTCACCGAAGAGGCCCTTCTCACCTGTAGCAGGGTCACGTGTGAAAGCAACGCCCGTACCGCAGTCGTCACCCATGTTACCGAATGCCATGGACTGAACGTTAACTGCTGTACCCCAGGAATAAGGGATATCGTTGTCTCTTCTGTAAACGTTTGCTCTCGGGTTGTCCCAGGATCTGAATACGGCCTTGATAGCGCCGATGAGCTGTTCCTTAGGATCTGTCGGGAAGTCTGTGCCGATCTTAGCCTTGTACTCAGCCTTGAACTGTGAAGCGAGTTCCTTGAGGTCGTCAGCCGTAAGCTCAACATCCTGATTAACTCCTCTTTCTTCCTTCATCTTGTCGATGAGTTCTTCGAAATACTTCTTGCCGACTTCCATAACGACGTCGGAATACATCTGGATAAATCTTCTGTAGCAGTCCCATGCCCATCTGGGGTTGTTGGACTTAGCTGCGATAACGTCAACGACCTGCTCGTTGAGACCGAGGTTGAGGATGGTGTCCATCATTCCCGGCATGGAAGCTCTTGCACCGGATCTTACGGAAACAAGGAGCGGGTTCTCGAGATCGCCGAATTTCTTTCCAGTGATCTCTTCAAGCTTTACGATGTACTCCATGACCTGCGCCATGATCTCATCATTGATCTGACGTCCGTCTTCGTAGTACTTGGTGCAAGCCTCTGTGCTGATCGTGAATCCCTGGGGAACAGGAAGACCGATGTTTGTCATCTCAGCAAGGTTTGCGCCCTTACCTCCGAGGAGTTCGCGCATTTTTCCGTTGCCTTCGGTGAACAGGTAAACGTACTTTGTCATTGTAATTGTCCGCCTTTCATTTATGTTTATGATTTTTTATTTCTCGTAAAGCTTGTGGCTTGTAGAAATCATTTTATCAGAAATCAAACTTATCGCTGAAGAATTCGTTCAATTTATCGATAGGGAATCTGATGTTGCCGGGTTCATACTCGACATTCTTCATGGAGTCTCTTTCTCTGATGGTTACGCATCCGTCATTCTCTGAATCGAAGTCGTAAACAACACAGTAAGGAGTACCGATCTCGTCTTCCCTTCTGTAGCGCTTGCCGATGCTCTGACGGTCATCGAACTCGCACATGTACTTCTTGGAAAGCTGCTCGAAGATGGGCTGTGCCTTCTCGGAGAGCTTGGCTGAAAGAGGAAGAACTGCGATCTTGATAGGAGCAAGGAACGGATGGAATCTCATTACCGTTCTTACGTCGCCGCCTTCAAGCTCTTCCTCATCGTAAGCGGAACAGAGGAATGCGAGAGTAACACGGTCGGCACCGAGTGAAGGCTCGATAACGTAAGGGATGTACTTCTCGTTCTTTGCGGGATCGAAATATGTGAGATCCTGCTTGGAGAATTCCATGTGCTGCTTGAGGTCGTAGTCCGTACGGTCAGCGATGCCCCAGAGTTCGCCCCAGTCTGTGAACGGGAAAGCAAACTCGTAGTCAGTTGTAGCTCTTGAATAGAAAGCGAGCTCTTCCTTTGCGTGGTCTCTTGTCCTGAGCTCGTTCTCCTTGATGCCGAGGCTGATGAGCCAGTCGTGGCAGAACTGCTTCCAGTAATCGAACCACTCGAGGTCAGTGCCGGGTTCGCAGAAGAACTCAAGCTCCATCTGCTCGAACTCTCTTGTACGGAAGATGAAGTTACCGGGCGTGATCTCGTTTCTGAAAGACTTACCGATCTGGCAGATACCGAAAGGAAGCTTCTTTCTTGCGGAACGCTGAACGTTTGCAAAGTTAACAAAGATACCCTGAGCTGTCTCAGGTCTAAGATAAACCTCAGATGTTGCATCCTCGGTAACACCGATAAATGTCTTGAACATGAGGTTGAACTTTCTGATGTCGGTGAAGTTGTGACCGCCGCATACAGGGCAGGGAATGTTCTTCTCCCTGATGTAAGCGACCATATCCTCAGGGCTCATGCCTTCAACGGATACGCCTTCAACACCGTTCTCTTTGTTCCAGTCCTCTACGAGATTGTCTGCTCTCTGACGTGCCTTGCACTGCTTGCAGTCGATGAGAGGATCGGAGAAACCGCCGACGTGGCCTGAAGCGACCCATGTCTTGGGGTTCATTATGATTGCCGCATCGAGTCCTACGTTGTAAGGGCTCTCCTGGACGAACTTCTTCCACCATGCGGCTTTAACGTTATTCTTAAGCTGGACTCCTAACGGGCCGTAATCCCATGAGTTTGCGAGGCCGCCGTAGATATCCGAACCCGGATATACGAAACCTCTGACCTTTGCGAGGGATACGATCTTGTCCATTGTCTTTTCAACAGCCATTCTAGTCACTCCCTCATTCATCAATCTTTTTCTTCATCATCAGCGAACTCATCTTCTTCAGAGTACTCGACATCCTCTTCACCCTCTTCGCCGCCGTTAATGGCGCTGAAAAGATTGTCGATACCCTTCTCGCTGATATCATGTGTAAGATCGATTCCGGATCTTTCAAGGCGCTCTTCTTCGAGCTGTCTTTCACGCGCCTTCTCCTCTTCGATCCTGCGGATCCTCTCTTCACGTGTGATCGGGATGACCGCTTCCTTGGATACGTCGCCTTCGACTGCAACGATCTTGTCGGC
>JAILHZ010000189.1 GCA_024695545.1 Clostridiales bacterium | reverse complement strand
ACGCTGACGCTGACCACCGGAGAGAGCCTTCGGCTTTCTGTCGAGGAGGTGCTCGATCTCGAGGATCTTAGCAGCTTCCTGAACGCGGCGCTTGATCTCATCACGAGCTACCTTACGGAGCTTAAGACCGAATGCCATGTTATCGAATACTGTCATGTGCGGATAGAGAGCGTAGTTCTGGAATACCATCGCGATATCACGATCCTTCGGGAGTACGTCGTTGATCAGACGATCCTCGATGTAGATCTCACCCTCGGAAATATCTTCGAGACCAGCGATCATACGAAGTGTTGTGGACTTACCACAACCGGAAGGTCCTACCAGAATGATGAACTCCTTATCGGAAATCTCAAGGTTGAAGTCAGAAACAGCTACAACGCCGCCTTCATACTTCTTGTAAACATGCTGAAGTGATAAACTTGCCATTTTTTACCTCCAAATTGTGCACCGGGAACCGGGCACTTTTTCTTTATGGAACTACTATAACACGCCCACTATGCCGCTACCACTCGTAAATATCCCCAAAAATCCGCGGGCTTTTTTGACACTCGCCGACAACGATTTTGGCAACTTGACAATGATTCCTAACCTCTGCTTGTGCACAATGTACAATTTTCCTGATTTTTAGCCTTTATACTTGCTTTATGCAAGTTTATTCAGTATTCTGTATAAATATTAGCGCAGGCAGGAGTTATATATATGGAAAAGGATAAAACTTTACCTTCTGTAGGACATGATATGCAGACCTGGATCAACAAGGCCGCTACTCTTATCGAGGCGCTCCCGTATATCCAGAGCCTGGCAGGCAAGACCGTTGTCATCAAGTACGGCGGCAACGCTATGGTCAACGATGAACTGAAATCCTCTGTAATGGATGATATCGCACTTCTGAAGTCCGTCGGTATCAATCCGGTACTGGTTCACGGCGGCGGACCGGACATCAGCAACATGCTGAAGACACTGAATGTCGAGTCCCGCTTCGAGAACGGCCTGCGTGTTACTGACGCAAAAGTCATGAGCGTCGCACAGATGGTCCTGGTCGGCAAGACCAATAAAGAGATCGTCTCCTATCTCGGACAGAAAGGCGTAAAGGCCATCGGTATCAGCGGTATCGACGGTCACCTGATCGAGTGCGAGAAGCTCACTGAAGATGCAAACGGCAATCCGATCGATGTCGGATTCGTCGGCAAGATCAAGAATATCAACACCAAGGTCATCTCCACACTGGCTAACGACGAGTATATCCCGGTCGTTGCCCCGATCGGTGTCGGTTCTGACGGCGAGAGCTACAACATCAACGCGGACACAGTTGCCGCCGAGATTGCTGTTGCACTGAAAGCCGAGAAGCTCATGACACTTACCGATGTCGAGGGTGTTAAGGGAGTAATGCCGGACGGTTCCGAGCAGGTCTTCCCTGTCCTCACCGAGTCCGACATCCACGAGATGATCGAGTCCGGAGTAATCACCGGCGGCATGATCCCGAAGGTCAACGGATGCCTGGATACGATCCGACGCGGCGTCGGCCGTGCACATATTATTGACGGGCGTATCCCTCACAGTATTCTCCTCGAGATCTTCACCGGCAAAGGTATCGGCACGATGATCGTCCAGGAAAAGAAGCCCTATTTCGAGGGAGAAAAGATCTGACAGATGCACCGCCGGCCCAAGTGCTTTTCAAGCCGGAAGCCGATATTATATATGAGGTAATAATATGGAAAACATTAAAGATAATACATTAGATACAATCATCAAGTACGACGAAAAATACTATATGGCGTGTTTCGGAAAGCGGGTCCCTCTCGTGGCTGACCACGGCAAGGGCGTGTATCTTTACGGTACCGACGGAAAGAAATACATGGACATGATCGGCGGTATCGCCGTAAACACACTGGGTCACGCCCACAGCAAGCTTACCAAAGCCATTTCCGATCAGGCAAAGAAAGTGATCCACTGCTGCAATTACTACTACAATGAGCCGCAGACGCTTCTGGCAAAAAAACTCGTTGAACTGAGCTTCGCCGATAAGGTCTTCTTCGCCAATTCCGGCGCGGAAGCGAACGAAGGCGCCCTTAAGCTTGCTCGCGGGTACTGGTACAAGAAGGGCACTCCGAAGCCGAAGATCATCACGGCAACAATGTCCTTCCACGGACGTACCATGGCGACCATCGCCGCTACAGGCCAGGAAAAGTTCAGAACTCCTTTCGGACCGAATCTTCCGGGCTTCGAATATGTTCCTTATAACGACATCGAAGTGATCAAAAACGCGGCAGACAAGGAGACCGGCGCCATCATGCTCGAGCTCATCCAGGGCGAAAGCGGCGTTCATCCGGCAGATTATGACTACGTGCAGGCAGTAAGAAAGTTCTGCACGAAGAACAAGATCCTTCTCATCGTTGACGAAGTCCAGACAGGTGTCGGACGTACCGGAACCTTCTTCGCATATGAGCAGTATGGCATCAAGCCGGATATTATGTCTCTGGCAAAAGGACTTGCCGGCGGCGTACCGATCGGTGCCGTCCTTGCGACGGACGAAGTAGCGAAGGGCTTTGCTCCGGGCGACCACGGTTCCACATTCGGCGGAAACCCGCTGGCCTGTGCTGCAGGACTTGCCGTAGTGAACGAGATCGAATCCGCAGAACTTCTCAAGAACGTTACTGAGACCGGCGCATGGATCCAGGAGAAGCTTCAGATAGTCGCTAAGAAGACGAAGAAGATCTCCGATGTCCGCGGCAAAGGCTTCCTGATCGGTATCGAGCTTACTTCGGATTCCGCGGCAGACATAAAGATGAAGCTCTTCGAGAAAGGCTTCCTCGTCAGCTCGATCGGAGCAAATGTTATCCGTATCGCACCGCCGCTGATCCTCACAAAAACACACGCATCCAAATTCGTCACTGCACTGCAGGACGTTCTTTCCGGAAAGGAGTAAACACATATGAAACACTACATTGATTTTCACGAAGACGTAACCATCCCGGAGCTCGACGCACTCCTTGAGACCGCGATCGACCTGAAGGCTAAGACAAAGGCGGGAATCCCGCATCCGATCCTTGCCGGCAAAACTCTCGGCATGATCTTTACCAAATCTTCTACAAGAACACGTGTTTCGTTCGAAGTCGGCATGTACCAGCTCGGCGGTCACGCTCTCTTCCTTTCCGGTGACGACATCCAGATCGGACGCGGCGAAACCATCTACGATACAGCAAATGTACTGTCCCGCATGGTTGACGGCATCATGATCAGAACTTTCTCCCATCAGGATATCGTAGATCTGGCCAAGTACGGCTCGGTTCCGGTCATCAATGGTCTCTCCGATGACCAGCACCCGACTCAGGTCCTCGCTGACCTTCTGACCATCAAGGAGCATAAGGGCGAACTGAAGGGTTTAAAGCTCGCTTATGTCGGTGATGGAAACAACATGGCAAACTCCCTGCTGCATGCCTGCGCTAAGGCCGGCATGGACATCTCCGTTGCTTCCCCGAAGGCATATACCTGCCCGGAGAAATATGTGCTTCAGGCACAGGAAGATGCAAAGATCACAGGTTCCAAGATCGTTATGACCGAGGATCCGTATGAGGCTTGCAAGAACGCTGATGTCATCTATGCAGATACATGGGCAAGCATGGGTCAGGAAGCCGAGAAGGCCGAAAGAGTTAAGGTATTCAAGGATTATCAGGTCAACGCCGATCTGTTCTCCGTAGCTGATAAGGATGCGATCTTCCTGCACTGCCTGCCGGCTTATCGCGGTTATGAGGTCACCGAAGACATCATCGACGGACCGCGTTCTTTCGTATTCGATGAGGCAGAGAACAGACTGCACGCCCACAAGGCGATCCTCGTTCATCTCATGAGTGACAAGCATGCCTGATATCTACGTCAGAAAAGCACGTCTGTCGGAAGCCTCTGTCATCCTCAGGCTGGTGCATGAGTCGATGTCCTCGTATTGCCGGGATTCCGGAATTCCGGACTCGTATATCGAGGCAACATCTGAGACACTGGAGACGATTCAGAATGCGATCTCTTCCGGAGTAGTTTTTGTCGCCCTAAGTGATGAAGAAGAGATCCTGGGGACATGCCGGCTCTATATCCGTCCGAGAAGAGAAATGGATAAAGAGCTTTCGGGAGTACTCACCGGGGTATCCGCCCGAGTCGCGTATTTTGCGAGATTCTCCGTATGGGACCAGTGGCGCGGACAGGGGATCGGCAACTATCTTCTCTCCTTCTGTGAGAAAGTCGCGCGGGCCACGATGTGCTCGCACATGCTTCTTCACACTGCACTCAGCAACGAAGGCATGGTGGACTACTATCAGACACGGGGCTTTACCCTGCTGTCTTCAGATGACCGCCGGGGCTATCCGCGAGGGCTTTTCGGAAAGACACTCGCGCCGCTTCTTAAACGATAACAAAATGAACGTCTGCCTCACCGCCAAGTGGGGCGGACGTTTTTCTGTGCGGTTATTTTCACCGTTTTCATATTCCGACACTATGTTCCCCGGAATATAAATCCTGCTTATAAACCTTGGTCTTCTGCACCTTCCCATATTCGTTTCATCCCAGTTATTGAATAAAATATTATAAAATCTTGATTTTATGGGGATGAGTTATGAAAAAGATCAGAGAATACAGACTACGTGCAAATCTAAGCCAGGGACAACTGGCTGAAAAACTGTGTGTGAAACAGCCCTCTGTTTCACAGTGGGAACGCGGAACTGCGTACCCGGGGATCGACACGGCGAAAAAACTTTCCGAGATCCTGAATATTCCTTTCGGACTGATCTTCGACCAGTACACGAATGACGGGCCCTTCGAGATCCCGGTGTACTCGGCGGTCCACGCCAATGGAGAAAGTGAGTCCTGTTCCAAACCGGGGTGCGTCCTCAAGGTCACGGAAGACGAACTTCGGATGCTCGTTCCACGATCGGAGATCAGTGAACTCGGTCTCGGATCCGATGAAAAATCCAGAGTCGATCCTGGCCTGTTCTTCGGGTATTACTGCGAATCGGGAAATATGGCGCCGACGATCCTGCCTGACTCGGTCAACCTGCTCTACCGGACGAACAAGATCCTCTCGAACGCGATCCATCTGGTAAGCATGGACGGGAAAGACGGATATCTGGTGCGCCTCATTAAGAATGACCGCGGAATACTGGTCATCATGAAAGGGCCCTCCGAGAGATATCGCTATTTCCGGTATCAGGATGCAAAAAACGGAACCCTGCTGGTTCACGGACTGGTCGTCGAGACCAGGAAAGCCTTTCTCTACTAATCGGGATCAGCGCGCAAATGCTTTCTGCGCCCACCATCCGTCCCGGATAAGGGCGCGGAATTCCGGAGTATCCATGAGATAGTCGACCGAATCCTCCTGATCGAAGAACCCGAATACTGCGCTTCCGGAACCGCTCATCGCGGAGAATACCGCACCGCCGTCGGCCATAAGTCGGATACCGTCTTCGATCTCGGGAACACTCGCGATCGCCGGTGCCTGAAGGTCATTGGTCCAGTAGACCGATGCCAGGCGCAGGCGGTCAGCCGGAGAAGCCGGATCCGTCATGACGGATTTCAGGAGAGTCTTCTCTTCTTCTGTGATATTCTTTCCGCCCATCGCATCAAACGCTTTATAACAGGCAGGTGTGGAAACGCCACGCTGCGGCTTCATCAGAAGCATCGGAAGTCCGGTCAGCTCCGGAAGAGGTGTCACTATCTCACCGATCCCTTCACAGAGTGCCGTCCCGCCGGTTAAGAAGAACGGGACATCTGCGCCGATCGAGACCGCGATCTTAAGAAGATCTTCCCTCGAGACTTTTCCTGGGAAAAGTGTATCCATGGCCGCAAGGACAGAAGCCGCATCAGAGCTTCCTCCGCCGAGACCCGCCTGGGAAGGAATGTTCTTGATCATATCGATCTGAACTGTATATTCTCTGCAGGTCATTTTCTCGAGAAACCTGTATGCGGCAAGGAAAGCCGTGTTCTTAAAAGGGTCCTTCGGAAGCGCAGAGCTGTTCGAGCCGATAACCACACCGGCGGAATCTTTCTCGTCTTTCCTTCTCGGGCGGATACGTACCGTGATCTCATCACAGAGGGAAAGTGTCTGGAAAGCGCTGAAAAGAAGGTGGTATCCGTCTTCTCTCGTCCCATCCATCCGAAGGAACAGATTGACTTTCGCCGGGGCTTCTACCGTAGTGGACATAATAAAGGGATCGGCCGGTGCTTTTGTAGAAGAATTCATAAAGACCTCGTTTTTTCAAAGCAAAAGCCGCCATGCTCACACCAAAGTGGGCTCACATTGACGGCTGTCTGTTCAGATATATGTTGTAAAGAGCCTCAGCTTGCCTGTGTCTCCGCAACTGTCGCGATGTGGACGGACTTCGTCAGAACATCGATGTAGCTGTAGGATACAGTCTCCTGTGCAGCGTTGGTCGGCTTTCTGTCGCATCTTACCGTAAACATGTTCGGATAGCAGTGATCGAGAATTCCTTCGTGAACGATGATTCTCTTTCTTCCGCCGTTGGAAGTCAGGCGGACTGTGCGTCCGATATAAGACTCAAGATTCTTCTTGCAAGCTTCAACATCTGATTTAATGATCACTGGTCTTCCCTCCCCATCTGGTTATAAAAAAGAATACCTACTGTTACGAAATTATAACAGGGTCAAACTTGCTTGTCAATCAAAAGCACAACTTCTTGTGGTTAATATGCACAAGAAAACCAAATATAGTGTTTTCATTTTCTACATCAGATTCCTTTTATCACGTGATTTTTGTAACACTTCTGTTATTTTAGGTTGGAATTATAAGGGGGAAAGCATATAATGATATTCGTAGTTTTTTGCGAAAAGCACTCTTACACGTGTTAACGCAGTACCAAGACAGATAGATTATTAATATGAAGTGAGGGACGATTATGCTTAGTGACATTGAGATCGCACGTAATGCCGAAATGCTGCCTATTGAGAAGATCGCGGAGAAGCTGGGGATCGGAAGAGATGACCTGGAATTCTACGGAAAATACAAGGCGAAACTGCCGCTTCGTCTCCTCACAGACAGAAAAGATAAGAAGGACGGCAAGCTCGTTCTCGTCACGGCGATGAACCCGACTCCGGCAGGAGAAGGCAAGACCACCGTCAGTATCGGACTTGCACAGGCCTTAAACAAGCAGAACAAGAACGCGATGCTCGCACTCCGTGAGCCTTCCCTCGGACCGGTCTTCGGGATCAAGGGCGGTGCTGCAGGCGGCGGATATTCCCAGGTCGTTCCGATGGATGACATCAACCTGCACTTCACCGGTGACCTTCACGCCATCACTTCCGCAAACAACCTGCTGGCTGCCATGATCGACAACCACCTCTATCAGGGAAATGAACTGAACCTCGATAAGGACCGCATCCTCTGGAAGCGCTGCCTCGATATGAACGACCGTGCCCTCAGAAGCCTGAACCTCGGTGTCGGCGGCGGTGTCAACGGCGTTCCGAGAAACGAAGTATTCTCCATTACCGCAGCATCTGAGATCATGGCGATCCTGTGCCTGGCTTCTGACATGGAAGACCTGAAGAAGCGTCTCGCCAACATCGCGATCGCTTACGATATGGACGGCAACATCGTCCGCGCATCTGCTCTGAAGGCAGAGGGCGCGATGAGTGTTCTCCTTAAGGATGCGATCTGCCCGAACCTCGTTCAGTCCCTCGAGCATACACCGGCCCTCATCCACGGCGGACCGTTCGCCAATATCGCGCACGGCTGCAACAGCATCATCGCCACAAGAATGGCGCTCAAGCTCGCAGATATCGTCGTTACTGAGGCAGGATTCGGTGCCGACCTCGGTGCCGAGAAGTTCCTGGACATCAAGTGCAGAACCGCAGGCATCTGGCCAAACGCCGTAGTCATCGTTGCTACCGTCCGTTCCCTCAAGTACAATGCCGGCATCCCGAAGGAAGAGCTCAACAAGCCGAACGCTGAGGCAGTTGCGGCAGGCTTCCCGAACCTCGCTAAGCATATCGAGAACATCCTTTCCTACGGCATCCCGTGTGTCGTTGCCAGCAACCAGTTCCTCACCGATACCGAGGAAGAACTCGAGACACTGCGCCGTCTCTGCGAAGAGAAGGGTGCGACATTCGCTCCGGCACAGATCTTTGCCAAGGGCGGCGACGGCGGACAGGAACTCGCCGACAAGGTACTTGCCGCGATCGAGACACCTGCTGACGGACCGCACTATATGTACGATCTGGATATGCCGGTCGAGAAGAAGATCGAAGCGATCGCCAAGAATATCTATGGCGCTGCTAACGTTGAGATCCTGCCGGAAGCCATGAAGAAGATCGAAGACTTCACGAAGGCAGGCTTCGGCAATACTCCTGTATGTATCGCGAAGACACAGTATTCCCTGTCCGACAACCTCAAGGTCCTCGGACGTCCGGAAGGCTTTACTCTCACCGTCCGTGATATCTGGCTGTCCGCAGGCGCCGGATTCCTCGTTGCCCTGACAGGTGCGATCGTCACCATGCCGGGTCTTCCGAAGCATCCTGCCGCCATGGATATCGATATCGATGCCAACGGCGTGATCGAAGGACTGTTCTGATACTTTATGAAGAACCCGAAAAGCAATTACATCGGAGAAGCGCGTCGGATCAAAAGAAAACGCCTGATCATCCGCGCCATCATCGCGGGCAGCGTAATACTTGTGGTCTTTTTTGCCATCTTCTTCACGTACATCCTGAACCTGAAGAAGGATATCGACTCCGAGTTCCCGGGCTCCGACAGTTCGGTCGAGACCCGGGCTTCAACCGGGGAACTCACTGTCCCGTCGGAAGATCCTTCCGGATCTGAAACGTCAGAAGCAACACCGGAAACCACTCCGTCTGAGACTACGACCGCACCGGAAAGCTCGGAAAGCACCGGAGCGGAGGATACTACCGCTTCGGGAGATGACCCGTCCTCCGGATCGTCCGATCCTTCGGATCCGAATGCATCTTCGGAGACTACCGCGAATCTCCTTCCAGATGACTGGAGTGATAAGGAACAGGTGCTTTTCCCGCAGAAATATCCGCTTCAGACCGTGACGCATACCGAACGGGACCAGGCGTATTCCAGCCTGAAGCACGCTGTCAAGAAGTATATCGAGGACAACAGTGACGCAAGGATCGGGTTCTACTATATCAATCTCAATACCAATGAGGCTTTCGGCTATAACGAAGCCCAGCCTTTTGTCGTCGGATCATCGGTCTATCTGCCGCTGACGATGCTTATATATGACGATGTCCGTGCCGGGACAAAATCCATGGATATCGCAGTTACGTTCTCAAAATCCGATATTCCGGAGAAGACGAACACGAAACTGGGCGATGCTCCGGACGGAAAGCAGTTCTATCTTTGGCAGCTCGCGTATCTGGCTTTAAGTGACGGAGACTCTTCTGCCATGAACATGCTTCTGAAGCATACGGACAGCCTGAAAGAGGCAACGGAAGCAGGTCCAAACGAAGATGACATCCTGGTACGCATGACAAGAATGTCCTCCAGCATCGACTATACCGCTGTCCAGAACTACCATGACTATGCCGGTATTCAGCAGTCCGGCAAGCACAGATCTTCACCTTACGATCTCGCGACATTCGCCAAACTTCTGTACTGGCGTTATATGTCGTATCCGGATGTTTATCAGAACATGATCGATGCGCTCGGCAGCACGGACAGAAACTGCGGCGTCACCCGTCAGATCCCCTCTTCGGCCACTGTTCTTCACAGACCGGGAAGCAACAAGGACTTTCACAGCGAGTCGGATGTAGCTATCATTCTGGGACCTGAACCAGTCGCAGTCTGCGTGACCGTCGAGGCCGAAACTCCCGAGAAAACACAGGAGATCCAGGCAGCGCTCGGAGCCCTGGTATATAATTTCATCAACTACTGTCACGCATAAGTTTTTTATGTTATAATTTCTTCGTATTTTCGTCCCGGGTGGTCTACAGTTGGCGGTGGGTCTTGTGCGATGCGAGCCTGTGAACCCTGTCAGGTCCGGAAGGAAGCAGCAGTAAGCGGTCACTCGCATGTGCCGCAAGGGTGCTTGCCCCGACTGTAGTCCAGCCGGGACGATTTTTTATCCTAACATTTTCCGCAAAGGAGGAGTCCCATGGAACACGTTGCACTCTACAGACTCTACCGGCCGATGAACTTCGATGACATCGTCGAGCAGGAACATGCGGTGGCGGCACTCCGTCAGTCCGTGATCCTCGGCAAGATCGGTCATGCCTACCTTTTCTGCGGAACCAGAGGTACCGGCAAGACCTCGATCGCGAAGGTCTTTTCCCGCGCGATCAACTGTCTTCACCCGGTCAACGGAAACCCCTGTAACGAATGTGAGATCTGTAAGGGCGTCATTGACGGATCTCTGCTCGATGTCATCGAGATGGACGCCGCTTCCAACAATAGTGTAGATAACATCCGCCGGATCTGTGACGAAGTCATGTTCATGCCGGCAAAAGCCAAGTATAAGGTATACATCATCGACGAGGTCCACATGCTCTCGACAGGTGCTTTTAACGCACTGTTAAAGACCCTCGAGGAACCGCCGGCCCACGCCGTTTTCCTGCTCGCTACGACTGAACCGCACAGGATCCCCGCTACGATCCTCTCCCGCTGCCAGCGCTACGATTTCCGCCGCATCAGCAACGAGAGCATCGTCAAGCGCCTGTCCTTCATCGCCGCCAAGCAGAATATCTCGATCGAACCGGATGCGCTCTCGGCCATTGCCACCATCGGCGACGGCGCGCTCCGTGATTCCGTCTCGCTTCTCGACCAGGTCAGCACGACCTCCGGCGCCACGACCATCACCCGTGACGACATCCTCCGGATCACCGGCATCGTCGACGAAGCCTTCCTGAACAAATTCGCAACGGCACTCCTTGAGGGCCGTGCCGCGGACCTTCTCCCGCTCTGCCGCGAGCTCGCGATGGACGGCCGTGACCTGATCCGCTTTACACTCGATCTGGCCCAGTACTTCAGAAATATCCTGGTCACCCAGATCTCCTCTGCACCGCAGACGCTGATCGAGTCCACGTCTTCCGCGATCGCCGCGATGAAAGCACTTGGGTCCCGCACTGATTCGACCACGCTGCTGTTCTTTATCTCCCGGCTTTCGGATCTGACCAATGAACTGAAGTGGTCTCCGTCACCGAGAACTTCCTTTGAGATCATGATGCTGCGTCTGGCGGCACGCGGAAACAAGATCGCTCCGCCGATCGTACCGCCGCTCAAGACAGCTGCCCCCGAGGCAGCCCCCGCTCCCGCATCACCTGCACAGGCGGCTCCCGCGCAGGCTGTTCCTGCAGCAGCACCGGCTGAACCGGCTCCCGTTGAAACACCGGAAAAGACGATCGCCGAAGGATTGGAAGCCGGCGCGAAGGTCACAGCAGCGGTAACAGAAGAAAAGAAAGAAGTGCTTTTCCCGTCGACGGGAAAGATGCCAGAGGGCGATGCCCCGATCCCTGCAATCGCGCAGATGCCGAAGCAGGAAGACGATGTTCCTTCTATCGCCAAGATGCCGGAAGCACCAAAAGCCGAGGCTCCTGTTTCTGAACCGAAGCCGGAAACTCCTTCCGCAAAGGAAGAGATCTCCGCGATGGCGCCCCCGCCGGTACTGGATGACTTAAGTGCTCCGCCGCCGGCTCCGGATCTGGACTTTATGGCGGCAGAACCGCCGGAGATCCCGATGCCGTCTGATGATGATGTACCTGAGGAGATCCCGCAGGAACCATCCGCACCTGACGCTGCGGAACTGGCACATACCCAGCCGACATCCCCGAATCTGCACAAGGCATTCTCTTCAGAGCATGTCAATGAGGGACAGAGCACGAATCTGGCGAAGGCAACAAGAAAGCCGGATGTGCGCGTTCCCGATATCCCGAGCAGCATTCTGATGCCGGAAGATACTCCGGCACCGGCACCCGCGCCGAAGCAGGCCCCGGTCTCCAACCTTCAGAAGGTGATCCACAATAACGGCGGCGATGCTTTTGCCGCGGCAAGAACTGAGTTCCTGGACTACCTGAAGAAAGACTATACTTTCGAGTATATGTATATGTGCGACTGCAAGCTCACCTGGCAGGATCAGACCGTATGGTGCATCATGCCGGACAGCTTTGCCCAGAGCATCGACGATATCAAGGGCAACCCGATCATCATGACGCATCTTCTCTCGATCTGTCAGAAGCATGAGCCTTCCCTGATCCATGCGAACGTTACCACATCGCAGGAATTCAGCAAGAACGGCACATCGGCAGCTCCTGAAAACAATCAGCCGGACTGGGTCAAGGCAGTTGAAAAAGTAAGTGAAGAAAACGGTATACCGTTGACACATGTAAAAGATATGTAGTTTTATGTCATTAGATAATTAAGGAGGACTTAGAAAATGGCAAAAGGTTTTCGTGGTGGATTCGGCGGCATGGGCGGCGGAAATATGGGCGCCCTGATGCAGCAGGCACAGAAGATGCAGCGTGACATCGAGACAGCAAAGGCTGAGATCGATGCACTGGAAGTTGACGCAACAGCAGGTGGCGGAGTCGTAAAGATCGTCATCTCCGGTACTCATGAGATCAAGTCTCTCGAGATCGATCCGTCCGCAGTAGATCCGGAAGATGTTGAGATGCTTCAGGACATGATCATCGCAGCTTACAACGAAGCAGCAAGAAAGCTCGCTGAGATCTCTTCCGAGAAGATGTCCAAGGCAACCGGCGGAGCGAAGCTCCCGTTCTGATTTCTTGAAAGAAGGACAGTAACATGGCCAGGTTTTCTCCAAGCGTTGCCAAACTGATTTCCGAACTTGGAAAACTCCCGGGCGTCGGGCCGAAGTCCGCCCAGCGCCTGGCTTTCCATATTCTTGCCATGCCGCAGGAAGACGTGAAAACTCTTTCGGACGCCCTGATGGAAGCGAAGACAACGACCCGGCTGTGCTCGATCTGTCAGAACTTCACTGATCAGGATCCCTGCCCGATCTGCTCGGATCCGAAGAGAGACAGAAGTACGATCTGCGTCGTGGAGAATCCCAGAGACGTCTCTACGATGGAGCGCATGCGCGACTATTCAGGACTCTACCATGTCCTGCACGGAGTGTATTCTCCTCTGAACAATGTGGGACTCGATGAGATCAAGATCAAGGAACTGATCGAACGTCTTCGCGAGAATCCCGAGACGAAGGAAGTTATCCTGGCGACGAACCAGACCGCAGAGGGCGAAGCGACAGCGATGTATCTCGGCCGCCTGATCAAGCCGTCCGGCATCAAAGTTACGCGTATTGCATCTGGTCTTCCGATGGGATCTGATCTGGAATATGCAGACGACGTTACCCTGTCCAAAGCGATGCAGGCACGCCGCGAGTTCTGATCTTTATAATCTTCAGAAAAACAAAGAGACTGTCTCCGATGGAGGCAGTCTTTTTCATTCGGTATATCTTTATCTTCCGGATTACTTCTCGTCTGTCGTGAATACGGTCTCACCCGGCATAACCATACCAAGGGACTCTCTGGCGACTTCTTCTACATAATCGTCGGAACCGGCTTTTCTGGAACGTTCCATCGCATCGGCGTACTCCGCACTTGCCTGTGCAGCTGCGATGTCCAGTTCACGGGATCTCTTCTCAACACGGGCACGGACCTGACGGTCTCTGTTCAGGCGCACGAGAACCATCGCGAATACAATCACGAAGAACACGAATACGATGACTTTCCACACCGGAGATTTTTTCTGTCTGTGTTTCATAGCGCCCTTTCTGAGATAACAGATAATTTCATACATTATTTATCTCACAAAAAGGACGGCTTGTATCCGAAGAAAGAGTATTTGTAACGGAATTGTAAGTTACTCCAGTTCTTTTCCCTCGAGAAGCTCATACATCTCGGAGGCCTCTTCCTTGCGGACAGTCTCCTTGATCGCGAGCACGCGGAATCTCGTCTCCCCGTTACCGAACTTGATCGTGACGATGTCGCCGGTCTTCACCTCGGCGCCGGGCTTAACCACCTTATCGTTGATCATGACACGTCCGGCAGAGCAGACCTCGTTAGCGACAGTTCTTCTCTTGACCACGCGGGAAACCTTCAGATATTTATCGATACGCATATTTCTCTCCTTATCGGCTCCTTCCGGAGCCCTCTTCTCTATATTCTAAAAGCACTATTCTAAAAGCACTTATCCGATCAGCTTGATCATGAACCGGTCAAACGGGACCTTGTTGTCGGAAAACTGATCCTCGAAGAAAGTCGTCTGGTGAAACTGGGCGAATTCCCGGGTATTCTTCGACAGCCACAGCGGGAACGGGACATTCATCTCACGGCACAGCTGAACAAGTGCCTCATCCAGTTCTTTTACAAAGGAAACTCCCTCATGGGTATGCTCGACCACGTGCATCTGCAGGACCACGTTCATCTTGAAAGTCTTGCCTTCCAGCTTCATCTTTCTTTCTCCTTCACTTCCTTGTATCGGCTCTATTATACTCTTTTCAAGCATTTCGTGGTATTCTGTTGTTAGAATGAGGGAAAATCCGGTTTTTTAGGATACGTTGGAGAATACATGAAACACGTCTACGATCCAAACGCCAAGCGCGACATACTTTCCCGCACCCTGGACAGGAGATATCCGGTTTCCTACCCGAATCCCCGAAAGGTGCCGATACAGCTGATCCTGAACGGAAACAGCGTGCGTATCCGTGTCTTCGTGCGCTACACGTCCAAGATGTTCCGCTACTATCCGGGCACCAACATCACTTATGCCGATGTTGCCGAGGCCGGGATCCGCAGAAACTGGTCGGGCAAGTATCACATGTCATGGCTCGAGGATGACGGCTATGAGCTGGCGCGTGCCCATGCGAGCTACCGTGTGCTGACCCAGGACAATAACCCTCTCGACGAAGAGATGCAGCCGGATCCTTCTTCTGCACGTGTCACACTGGAATTCATCCGTTACCAGACACCGCAGGCCGTAAACGAATATCCCAAGCAGAGATTCATAAGGGTCAAGATGTCCTATTCCGAAAACCGCGCAGGTTATGTGACCAGCCCGGTCTGGCGATGGGGATGGGGATTCTTCAAGTCCTTCCAGCCGGAAGCGCTTACCCTGAACTGGTCAAGAAAACATCCGGGTATCGCGAGTATCCGTCAGAACAGTGACCGTCACGCATTCCAGCAGGAGTGCGCCCATGAGTTCGGTCACCTTTTAGGCATCGGAGACGCTTACGGCGCGAACTACCGCTTCTACTTTGAGGCCCCGGGTACCACGGACTTCATGATGAACCAGAACCGTCAGGTCAACCCGCAGGAACTTGAGATGGTGCTGACCGCGCACCTCTATAACCGCATGCAGTATTTCCCGAAGCAGTTCCACTTCGGAACGTACTTCCGCGGCATGCGCCGTCACTATAAAGTGAACCATCCTCCGAAATCCAAGAAAAAATGAACAACTTGTTAAATTTGCGTTTTACGGTCGCTTTTTTGTGTTTTTCAAAACGCTTTGAGGTTGTCTGATGATAGAATCCGTTGTAGAATAGTCACATAAACATCCCGAAAAGGATATGTGAAGGATGTGAATCCTATACAAATAAAGGGTCCGCATCAAAGGAGGTTCATATGAAAAAGTGTCCAGATTGTGGTATGACGATTGCGAATCAGGCGATCAGATGTCCGAAGTGTAAGTATGATTTTACAGATGGTCAGGGAAACGTACAGGGCGTTCCTACAACTTCAGCTTCTTCCGGCAGCGGTGTTGTTGCTAAGGGTACTGTAGTTGGTGCGATCATGCCGATGATCATGGTCACCAAAGATAACGTTGATGAGCTCTATGCTGATCTTAAGTCCAAGATTATTAAGAGAAAGACCGAGTTCGATCACTTTATCGATTTCCTCGAGAACCGTACTTCCTGGCTGACAGCTCCGGCTGAGCTCGAGGGACCTCTCGCATTTGAAAAAGGACTTCTCATTCACTCTGTTGGTGTTGCGAAGCAGCTCCTCCGCATTAAGGATACCCTGATGCCGCAGCTCGACGACGAGTCCGCGATCATTATGGCTCTGTTCCACGATGTAGGTAAGGTCGGTGTTGAAGGCAAGCCTCTGTTCCTCCTCGAGGAGAAGACGACTACTTCTACACTGGGTCTGTCCTTCGGCGGACGTTCCCTCTCCGTAGCTCCGACATATACTATCAACCCGAAGCTCGTTCACATGAGTGTCGGTGTAAGATCTCTCTTCCTGGTCTCCCAGTACATGCTCCTGTCCGATGACGAAGCACAGGCGATCAGCTATCAGGGCGATATGGAACTGGTAGGCGGCAAGGAGAATCCGTACACCATGGTTCTGCAGACAGCTAACAAGTGGCAGACCAAGATCTATGAGAACGAAGAAGTTGTTAAGCAGTACAACTTCGCAGCTTCCGTAGCTAAAGACTAATATTTCTTCAGTTTCTTTTTCCTTTCTTTTTCACCCCGGTGTTTCTCCTTTCTCACCGGGGTGTTTTTATGCCCGAAAAGCACTTTTCCCGCCCCTCGTTTTCCCCTCAAAAAGGCATCAAGTTTCCTTGCGGTTTTCAACATTCCTTCCGCAAATGAAAATCGTTTGAATTCGGGCATTTTCGGGTATTATTTCAGTTGTATTTCAATAGGTTTTATGCTACTATTTACAGTGATCGCGGTTTTGTGTATGGTTAGTTACCCTATGCTAACGTGATCAAGCCCAATCTAATCCAAAGTATGCCCCCAAGCATACCGAAAATAGGGATTAAAAATCGGAAGGAGTAATGCATATGACAACTAATGTTAAACTGCAGAACTGGGTTGACGAGATCGCAAAGATGACTCAACCTGACGCGATCCGCTGGATTGAGGGTACCGAAGCTGAGAAGCAGGAACTGCTCGATGCAATGGTAGCCAGCGGCATGGCAACAAAACTGAACGAGGCGAAGCACCCCGGATGCTATCTTTTCAGATCTGATCCGTCTGACGTAGCTCGTGTAGAAGGCCGTACCTATATCGCTTCCAAGAGCGAAGACGATGCAGGCCCGACGAACAACTGGATCGATCCTGTTGAACTGAAGAAGACACTCACAGAGCTCTCCACAGGCTGCATGCACGGCCGTACAATGTACGTTATCCCGTTCTCCATGGGTCCTGTAGGTTCCCCGATCTCCAAGATCGGTATCGAGATCACTGATAGTGCATACGTTGTTGTCAACATGATGATCATGACCAGAACAGGTAAGGCTGTTCTTGAGCAGCTCGGATCTGACGGCGAGTTCATCCCTTGCATCCACTCCGTTGGTGCTCCTCTGGAGAACGGCGCTAAGGATCAGACAACATGGCCTTGCGCTCCGATGGACAAGAAGTACATCGCTCACTTCCCGGAAGAGAAGCTCATCTGGTCCTATGGTTCCGGTTACGGCGGAAACGCCCTTCTCGGTAAGAAGTGCTTCGCTCTTCGTATTGCTTCCGTTCTCGCTCGTGAAGAGGGCTGGCTGGCTGAGCACATGCTCATCCTGAAGCTCACAGATCCGAACGGCAACGTTAAGCACATCTGCGGCGCTTTCCCGTCTGCTTGCGGTAAGACCAACCTGGCTATGCTCGTTCCGACGATCCCGGGCTGGAAGGTTCAGACCCTCGGCGACGATATCGCTTGGATGAAGTTCGGCGCTGACGGACGACTCCACGCTCTCAATCCTGAGGCAGGTTTCTTCGGTGTTGCTCCGGGAACATCCATGGAGTCCAACCCGAACGCTATGCTCTCCTGCAGAGAGAATACTATCTTCACAAACTGCGCTCTCACAGACGATGGCGATATCTGGTGGGAAGGCATCGGCTATGATGCTCCGGCACACCTCATCGACTGGCAGGGTAAGGACTGGACACCGGATTCCGGCGAAGTCGCTGCTCATAAGAACGCTCGTTTCACAGCTCCGGCTAAGCAGTGCCCGGTTATCGCTCCGGATTGGGAAGATCCGAACGGTGTTGCTGTTGACGCTATCCTCGTTGGTGGCCGTCGTAAGACAACTATCCCGCTCGTTCACCAGAGCTTCAACTGGAACCACGGTATCTTCATGGGTGCTATCATGGGTTCCGAGATCACAGCAGCTGTTATCTCCGATAAGGTAGGTCAGGTTCGTCGTGATCCGTTCGCTATGCTCCCGTTCATCGGTTATCACGTAGGTGATTATCTCCAGCACTGGCTCGACATCGGTAAGGCTACCGACGCTGACAAGCTGCCGAAGATCTTCTATGTTAACTGGTTCAGAAAGTCCGAAGACGGCAAGTGGCTGTGGCCTGGCTACGGCGATAACAGCCGTGTTCTTAAGTGGATCGTTGAGCGCTGCTCCGGTACAGGCAAGGCTGTTGAGACTCCGATCGGATATCTCCCGACAGTTGATGCTATCGACCGTACAGGCCTTGACAGCGTAACAGACGCTGACATGGAAGAGCTGCTCACAGTCAACAAGGATGAGTGGAAGGCAGAAGCTAAGTCCATCCGTGCACACTTCGAGTCCTATGGTCCGAAGATGCCGAAGGAACTCTTCGCTGAGCTCGACGCTCTTGAGGCTCGTCTTAACGCTTAAGGTTCAAAAGCATGAGATAAAGAAAGGCCGTCTCTTCGGAGGCGGCCTTTTTTCATGCCATAAAACGTGAAACTGAAAGAGTAAGTATTCAGGAAGGATCAGGCACGGCCGGTGATAGACCACTTGCCGTCCTGGATCGAAACGGTCATCGTTCTCTCCGCAGGAGTGGATCCCTCGACTCCGCTGTCGACTAAAGTCTTCAGGGTAATACTGTCGTCGCCGGCCTTCGATGTCGTGATCGTAATATGTCCGGTCTTCTTCGTATGGGACTGCTCGGGATCGACAACGATATCTGCGCCTCCCCACTCTTCCCCCATAATGTATTCCAGAGCCTTCTTCTCTTTTGCAGAAAGGAAGTTCTCCCCTTCAAAGAAGATCTCCCAACGCTCGATATCATCCGGCATCGCCGACGGGAACATACCGGAGAGCAGCGAACATGCAAACTCGACGCTGTTGGCATACATCCCGGTGACACGGATCTCCGAGACGCCTGAGAACTGGGCAGGGTACGTCTCAAGGATATATCCGTCATACTCAACACTGACCAGCATGCCCGGCGTAAGATTCATTGCTGTGATCGAATTTTCTTCAGTATCGAAGATCGGCTGTGCCGCCGCGTTAAAAACATAGAAGTTCGTATCGTCGCCCTGCGCCATTACGGAATAGCAGAGCTGGTTTCTCTTATAGACGATCTCCAGATCGACCTTCTTGGTCGGCTGGGTATCTTTCGTATTCTTCGGAGACTGGCAGGCGCAACAGACGAAAAGCACGCAGAGCGTAAGAATAATACTGCGGATCAGATGTTTTCTCATATACTGCCTCCTTAAGCGGACATCCTGCCCCACTTTAATCACATACTCTAGTTTACTGGTCAGATATTGCAAAATTATGAATGTCTTATGTAATTACAATAACTAGTTTCCGCTTGTTTGACATATTCTCCTATTCATGGCAAAATCGCTATGTACGAAGGCTTATCCGCGGGTATAGTTCATCGGTAGAACGTCAGCTTCCCAAGCTGAACAGGAGGGTTCGACTCCCTTTATCCGCTCCATTTTCGAAAGAAGGCTGTCTCATCCGGGACAGTCTTTTTATTTCCTTCCCGAAAAGCACCCTTCCCGACAACAAATCAACATGGAGAAGTGCTTTTGAATCTTGACTTTTTCCATTATAGATGGCAAACTGTATGTCGTGCTTCAAGTACGTATCTGCCTTTATAGCTCAGTAGGTAGAGCGCATCCATGGTAAGGATGAGGTCACCAGTTCGATCCTGGTTAAAGGCTCCAAACAGAGATTATTTCTCGGAAACGGATATCTCAATGTGAGATATCCGTTATTTTTCTGCCCGCCGGCGTGAACAATCCGTCACAATTTCCCCATATCACTGTGCTACAATGGACTCATACCGAAGAGAGGGTGAGGTCATGAGCATGGCATCATTTGAAGAGAGACTTTCAAAACTCCAGAACATCCTGGACGAAGCAAGATCCGTAGTGTTTTTCGGCGGAGCAGGTGTCTCTACAGAGAGCGGTATTCCGGATTTCAGAAGCAAAGACGGGCTTTACAACCAGCACGACGTGCAGTTCGACAAGTATCCGCCGGAATATCTTCTCAGTCACAGCTGCCTGTATGACCAGCCGAAAGTATTCTTCGAATATTACCGGCAGAAGATGGATTGCCGCACGATCAAGCCGAACATCACGCACATCAAGCTCGCGGAGATGGAGAAAGCCGGCAAGCTCACCTGCGTGATCACGCAGAATATCGATGGTCTCCACCAGAAGGCCGGTTCCAAGAAAGTCTATGAAGTCCACGGAACGACACAGCGCGTCTACTGTGACCGCTGCGGCAAGGAGCATCCGGCCGACATCCTCTTCACTTCAGAGGAGCCCGTTCCGCACTGTTCCTGCGGAGGCATGCTCCGCCCGGACGTCACACTCTACGAAGAGTCCCTCCCGCACGAAGCCTGGGAGAACTCCATAACGGCACTTGCGAAAGCAGATGTATTCATCATCGGAGGGACCTCCCTCACCGTCTATCCGGCCAACACGCTGACCCACTACTTCCGCGGGAAGCACCTGATCATCATGAACCGCGATGAGACGGCACAGGACCGTTACGCCGAGATCGTATTCCACGAAGGACTCGGAGAGATCTTCTCAAAACTGCATTGATTCTTTAACCGAGAAAGGATGTACATATGAAACACACACATCATTCCCCTCTGGCGGATTTCGAAGAAGCCTACGGGGGCGAGCCGATTGCGGTCACAAATAGTAAAGCAGCCCCGAAGCGGTCTTCTTCGGAAAAAGAACCTGCACCGAAAAAGCAGAGCACCGGTCTCTGGAAGCGGGTCCTGATCACCTGCCTGGTCTTTGCAGTTGCACTCGGCGCCCTGGGTGCCAGCCTGTTTATCCTGAATAAGAACGGTGAGAAGAACACA
Source organism: Clostridiales bacterium (assembly GCA_024695545.1). The sequence goes on along the minus strand of JAILHZ010000189.1, from coordinate 6,026 downwards.
CCCCGTTCACGTCTTACCTCTTCTTCCCGCTCCTCATCCAAGGGCAAAGGCAATTTCTATCTCTCCGACGATAACTCCGGGAAATCGGAAAAGCCTGTTAAAGAGAAGAAAAAGCAGCCTGAGTACGATCCGGATCTCATTCTCCCGGAAGGCTACAACGGAGCTGATTTCGGTGAAGTAGACGAGTGGCCCGACGATTTTCAGGACGATTGGGAGGACGACTGGGAGGACGACTGGGAAGATGACTGGGAAAATGACGATTACCAGGGAAATGATCCCCAGCCGCAGAAGCGTGAAACAGAATATAAGAAGCTCAGTACCGCGGATACCGACCTGACCGGATATACGATCATCCTTGATCCGGGACACGGCGGACGCGACACCGGCTGTGTCTTCCCGTTCAATAATCCGGAATACAACGAGTGCGATTTTACACTCCGTATCGCCAAGCGCGTTAAAGCAGAGCTCGAGGCAAGAGGTGCGACCGTTCACATGACACGTACCGACAACAGCTGGGTCTCCCTCTATAACCGTCTTGCGCAGACCCACCTGCTCTGCCTGGATATCGCAGAAAAGGAAGGAAAGCTCCCGTTCTCGAAGGCCCGCGCCAATGAACTGAGATCTCTCCTCCAGCAGAGCATCGATATCAACGAAGACACCGTCGCTTCCGGCGGCATGGGCATCATGGTCGGATCCGGTGTCGGCGATGACTTAAAGGACCTTTTCGAGATGGAATATAAACTCGACAAAGTGCTTTTCCTGTCGATCCATCTGAATTCCAGTGAGAGCCGCTCGCAGCACGGTAACCAGATCTACTATGTCACCGATGATTCCGTCATCGAGAGTGAGCGCCGTCAGATGCTTGAGAACTCCGAGTTCCAGCGTTCGGACTTCCCGATCCGCGACGAGTACTATGGAAGACATAACGACGACAACAACCTTCTCGCCTGCTGCATGTACGATAACATCGTAGGTAACATTCCGGAGTTTGAGACCAACGGTCATCCGGTCAACGACGATAACTACGCCGTTCTCCGTGAGCACGGCCTGACCGGTGTCCTGATCGAGGTCGCCTTCCTCTCGGATGACAACGACCGTGCGATGCTCCAGCAGGATTCCACCGTGAATACAGTTGCCTCTTCCATCTGTGACGGAACGAAGATGTACTTCATCCAGAAAGGTGTATAACAGTTCTTTGACAAAGTGATGAAAATTCACCGCAATTCCTGCTTATATCGTCGTGCTTTGCCCGAAAATGTCGTTTTTGTAATTTACAAAATTCCATAAAGGCTTATACTTAAATTGCACGTAAATGAGAGGAATGTCATGAGTAACAACCAACCACAATCGAGACCAAATCGGGGCGCGCCCAAAACCAATCCAACCCGAACCTATTCCCAAACCCAGCGCCCTTCTCGAAAGAAAGCCGAGATTGCCCGTCGAATCTTCATTGCTAAGTGCATTATCGTATTCAGCATGATCTTCGTTCTTGGTGGCGGTGTGTATCTTCTCAGCCGCTCGGGGCTCTTTAAATCTAAATCTTCCAAGACGGAGAAAACCTCTCTCAGCTCAGTAACATTTGAGACTGAAGGGACCTCCGCCTCGGAAGCTACTGATACTACCCCTGAATCCACAGAATCCGCTTTACCGCTTTCCGGATATACCGTCATTCTTGACCCGGGACACAGCGGTGAGGATACAGGTTGCGGCTGGCCGCTGAACAGTTCCGAAATTGAAGAAAAAGATATCACCTTAAAGATCGTCAACGCCATGGAAGAGGATCTGACCTCCCGCGGCGCGAAAGTATATGTGACACGTAAGACAGATGATACCGTCGGCATTTATTACCGTATGGCAGAAGTACATCTGATCTGCATGGACATTGCAAAAGAAAGAGGCATGCTGCCTTTCTCCGCTGAAAAAGAACAGGAACTCCGCCAGAAGTGCGAAAAGATTAAAGAGATCAATGAATGGCAGAAGTTCTCGCAGAACGGCATGGGTTTCATGGCCGGATTCGGAGCGAGCGAGGACCTGAAGCTGCTCATGGATATGGAAGCCCAACTGACGGATGTTGTCTTCGTATCCATCCACATCAACTCCACCGGCGATCCGGCAGAATACGAGATCAAGCACGGTGCCGCCGTTCACTACGCGGATGACAAGTATATCAGCAGTCCTTCGCACGATGAGGGCGGTGAACCGAAGCATGAAGCCTATTTCGGAAGACACAACGAGGACAACAGCCTCTTCTCTCAGATGATCTACGATCACTATGTTGAGTATTTCCCGGAAATGGTCTCCTACAGCAAAGAGCAGTCCCACCTGCCGAGTGCATTTGCGGTTATCCGTGAGCAGGCGCTCGTCGGTGTACTTGTCGAAGTAGGATTCATTACGAATCCGCACGACCGCGAATTCTTTAAGAATGACGAAAATCTGAAGAAGTCAGCTATCCCGTTAGATGACGCTATCGAAGAATACTTTTTATCTAAGAAGAACAACCAGGCCGCTGCATCATAAGGAGGTAATCCTATGAACATTGCTGTGATCACCGGAGCTTCGTCCGGAATGGGTAAAGAATTCGTTTCCCGTCTTTTTTCGGAAAAAGATGCAAAGATCGGCGCCCCTTATGACGAGATCTGGATGATCGCACGTTCTTCCGACAAGCTCAACGCTATCGCGGAATCCCTGGGCGGCAAGCGTACCCGTGTCATTCCATTAGATATTACCCTTCCCGAATCCATCGAAGCCCTCTCTTCTCTTCTCAAGGAAGAAAAACCGGCTGTGCGTATGCTCATCAACTGCGCAGGAATGGGCAGGAACGGTGCTTTTGCCGATCAGACAGTAAGAGACACCCACATGGCGGTCTCGCTGAACTGTGAGGCGCTCTCCGCGGTCACAAACGTATGCCTGCCGTACATGACCGGCCACGACACCAAAAGATCCGCGAGCATCATCAATATCGCATCTTCCGCGGGATTCCTTCCGCAGCCGAATTTCGCCGTCTACGCGGCATCGAAATCCTACGTGATCTCCTTCTCGAGAGCCCTCGCCGAGGAACTCCGCGACAAGAAGATCTCTGTTACATGCGTATGCCCGGGTCCCGTCGATACTGACTTCATTAAGACCAGCAAGAACGACCCGAACGCGACATTTACGGGATTCAAGGCCAAGTTCGTCACCACGACGGATAAGCTCATCCCCGCTTCCATCAAGGCCACGAAGAAGGGCAAGACTCTCCGCGTTTATGGTCTGGGTCAAAAAGCACTGCACCTCACCTCGAAGATCGTGCCGACCAAACTGGTGCTTTTCTTTGAGCGGAAAATGAAATAGCCACTTCGGATCTACGCCGAGTGGATCTTGAAGATCGTCTTCTCTTTTCCTTTCGTAATCTTCGTACGGATCGCATCCAGGACTTTTGCCGCAAGGATACCCAGCAGGAATCCGACCACATTCATCCACAGATCATCGATATCACTCTGTCCTATCTTGAAGAAGTACTGGCATGCTTCGATCACGCCTGCCAGGAGCACGGGGAACAGATAAAGGAGCCATTTGTGCGGATGTTTGCGCCACCAGAGACACATATAAAAGCCTAAAGGCGCAAAGATCAGAAGATTTCCGAAGAACTGGACAAAGATACCGTCCGTGAACCGTCCTGCTTTTATGTGCGGCCAGTAGGTCGCAAACGCGCCTTTGAACGGAATCAGATTGAGCGTGGCAGCCGGGTCGGCAAATTGGCTTCTCTGGAAAATGAAAAGATCCAGAAGAAGGAAAATGTACAGGATGCAGAAGACGATACTGCTGACCAGAAAGCCGCTTCCGAAGCTCTTCCGGATATGCGGCGCATTCCATTTCTTTCGCGCAAAAAGGCGGATCAGGATCGTTACGGAGACACCTCCGATCCACATCAGGATGACGCGGAACCACCATTCGTAATCCATGTTGGTAAGAAGATCCTTCCATCCGAACTGCAATCGGTTGATAATGAAGACCGAGGTATTGAGAATAAGCCCGCCGGCCTGAAGAAGCGAACAGAGAAAGTGGCTCTTCGAAAGAAGGAACATCAGAAGCGTCAGGCCCAGAGTCACAGCAAGCAGGAATACTTCCTGCATAGGAGATAAAAAATTCTCACTGAACCCGATGCACAGAGGATGCAATAACACACCCAGCGCGAATCCTGTGGCCAGGATCGCGGGGTGTGTCTTATTTATCCTTCGGTTTGTACTTCTGCTGTTACTTGATGTCATTCTTCGGGTCATCCGGTTTCTTCGCAGAAGGTCTCATATTCGGGCGCTTGATCGGGCCCTTTCTTACAGTCTTCTCCGCATTCTCCGGTGCATAGACATCAGAGACATCAGAAGATGCAGGATTATTCGGTTTTGCCCAGATCGGACGATCGAGTGCCGGCGCGGAATCCCATGTCGGAGCAACCTCAGGTTCCGCAGTCTTCCCTTCTGCCTGGGCTCTCTCCTGAGCTCTCAGGGATCTTACGATCGAAGGGATGTTCTCATCGTCCTCTTCTTCCTTCGGAGCTGTTGCTGCCGAAGAAAGAGGCGTTGTCAGAAGAAGATTCTCTACTTCATCGTCCACGGAAGGAACTGTATCTACTACAGGTTCCTCTGCCGGTACCGGAGTTTCTGCCTTCGCAGGTTCGAGCATCGCGGCTTCCTCAAGGATGGAACCTGCTCCGATTCCTGCGGTTCCGGCTTCTGCGGCTTTTCTCGCCTCTTCCGCCTTCATCTCTTCAGCAAGACGGTTTACCTCTGCCTCGAGATCTTCGACAGTACGGAGCCTGTTCTGAGCGGAAGGTCTCATGTTCGGGCGCTTGACCGGACCGGAAGATGACGGCTTAAAAGCAGACATCGTGGTCTCCGTGGAATCTTCCTGATTAAATGCGGACTTTGTCGTTGTCGCAGCAGCTGCAGCAGCACCCGTTATTGCAGCGCCGGTCTTTGCGGATGCAGAAGTACTCTTTGTCGCTGCAGGCGTGGCCGTCTTAGCTACCGGACGATATCTTCCCGCAAACTCATTATTCTTACTTACACCATCTGCCGCAGCGGTCTGTGGCGCTACTTCCCACGGAATATCGCGCTTCAGTTTCTCCGGGAGATGGAGACGGTCGATCATGTTGTTCCAGGCCTTCGGGTTCTTAATGAACATGTAGACCAGAACTGCCACCAGAATGAGAAGGAGGAACAGGAATCCGTAGAGTACGATCGTACCTACCGGGATACCGTTCTTCTTCGCAGCTACTGTCGCTGCCGCGGCCGCTGCTTTTGTCGTCTCCGCCGGAGCCTGTGTCTCTCCGCCGTCCGGAAGAGTTGTAGTCATTTCAGTTGCCGGTGCCGGAGTATTATCCGGATCGATCACGCCCTGATACTCGGAAAGCGAGATACCACGGTTGCCAAGCGGAACTGCGTGATCCAGTCCGACGAACTTGCCGTCCTGCTGCCACAGAACTTCCTTAACGAATGCATACTTCTCATCGTCCCATGTCGTAAAGTCATCGAGCACGAGTCCGCCGGTATCACCGGAATTCGAGTTGAAACACCAGAACGTGAAGTTCAAGTGGTTTTCGGCAATCAGCTGGCGGAGATAGGTCATCCATGTCAGGTTCGGTTCTGTCATGTATCCGCCCCACTCACCGATCAGGACCGGAGCGATCCTCTCGTTGTGGATGTAGAGCCAGTTATCATTCCAGCAGTCTGTCTTCAGGGAATCATAGGTAAACTCACCCTGGAACCACGGCTGTTCGTAAACCGTCGGGCCGTAGTCGTGCGGGGAATAAACGATCTGTCTGTTTCTCGCCTCGGTTCCGAAGTCGATCGGATAGTCTTTTACGCCACGGAGGTTTGCGCCCCACCATGTGGTGTTGTAATCATCCATGTTCGTGCTGGAGAAATCCTTGTTCGCATTAATGTCCTTCGGATAGATCTCGATACCTTCGATTACGATCAGCAGGTTCGGGTTCGCATCGAGAGCGAGATTACCGGCCACCTCGGCAACGTGCTTCCAGTTGTTGTCCA